>CAJOLL010000088.1 GCA_905235455.1 uncultured Clostridia bacterium | reverse complement strand
AACGGAATACCGATACAGATCCACATCAGAAGGTAATTGATACCTTCCGGGGATGCATATACAGTCTTAAACAGCAGGGCACAGGCCGCTGCAATTATCAATGGGAGCACTACACTCACCGAAAATCTTCTGAATCTGGTCATTTCTGCCTCCTAATCTCGTCATAATCCCTGACGATATCAACATCCATCGGGATTTTAATATTCTTGAACGCCTGTCTTACAGAGTAGTTCAGAGCATCTGCTGTCGCATTTTTAAGCCTGACACACTTGCAGCTCTCGAATTTCTTCATCTTTTGTGGAATGATGCGTACCATCTTGACGTTTGTATTGGCACAAAGCCAATTCTTTGCATTCTCACGTCTCCAGTCTGCCCAGCCCTCATGCATCATAGAAGTGAGCTCAATTGCTGCACACTTCTCAGGAAAGTACAGTTGAACCGAAACCCCGATACCGGGATCACTGTTGAATATGACCTCTGTACCGGAGCGATTTGCGTAAAACGCAAGAACATCCATACGGAAATCATCATCTCTCAAGCAGATACGGATCTTTCGATCTCGCCATCTTTGCAGAATCTCACGCCTGTGAGCCTCAGTTCTGGCTTTCTGCCTGGCATGAATTCGGTCTTTTAAGCAATACGGACAACCATGACCGTCTGTTCTGTCGGCAATCCTAGCCTGCCACTCAAGACCACATTTCGAGCATTTCCACCAGAATAATCGGTTGGATTTTGGGCGGAAAAATTGTGGTGCAGCAGGATAGTTCCTCTCAGAGGACCACTCTTTAGCAATATCCGGGTAGAGAGTGACCAAGTCATTCAGTCCGGCTACGACCTTGTTTCCACTGCAAATAGGGCATCCGTGGCCGTTTCCACGATTCTTGGGAGTTGCAGTCCAAGTATGACCGCATGCGCCATTCCAAATGACAGGTTTGTTAGAACCGTATGAAATTTTGTCAGGACCCAGTTCATTTTCCGATGACCACTCCTTAGCAAGGTCAGGATAGACCTGTATAAACATCCGCATAAATGAATAATTATTCTCCTTTTCGAATACTATTCTTACTACTGCGGAGACAAAAAAGACACTTCCCAAGCTTGGTAGGAAGTGTCTTTGAAACTTCTATAGACCTATGAAAAAATCTGCTAAACTCGAAATTTTTGTATATCGAGTAGGATTATACCACCGAGATATTGATATTTTGTGGTGCAATTTGTGGTGCAAGCCATTTCCAAGTCTCGAAAGTCCCGTATTTACTGCGTTTTTCAGTTTATGGACTTTAAAGTCGGGAAAAGAAGTACATCTCTGATTGCGGGGCTGTCGGTGAGGAGCATGACGAGGCGGTCGATGCCGTAGCCGATGCCGCCTGTCGGGGGCATGCCGATCTCGAGGGCGTTGAGGAAGTCCTCGTCGGTGTGGTTGGCTTCTTCGTCGCCGGCTTCGAAGGCTGCGTCCTGAGCGGCGAATCTTTCTCGCTGATCGATCGGGTCATTGAGCTCGGAGTAGGCATTGCACATTTCCCATGTGTTGATGAAGAGCTCGAATCTTTCTACCTTTTCCGGATCTGTCGGCTTCTTCTTCGTCAGCGGAGAGATCGCTACCGGGTGATCCATGATGAAGGTCGGCTGGATGAGTTTCTCTTCACAGAACTGTTCGAAGAACAGGTTGATGATGTCGCCCTTAGTATGACGATCCTCAAACTCCACGTGATGCTCCTTGGCAAGCGCTTTTGCCTCATCATCGGACTTCACGGTGTCAAAGTCTACGCCTGCGTACTTCTTGATCGCGTCATTCATGGTCAGTCTCTCGAACGGTTTTCCGAAGTCGATCTCGATGTCGCCGTACTTGATGAGGGTGGTGCCGCAGACATTCTCGGCGAGGTAACGGAACATGGACTCGGTCAGTTCCATCATGCCTTCGTAGTCGGTGTATGCCTGATAGAGCTCCATCAGGGTGAATTCCGGGTTGTGACGGGTGTCGACGCCCTCGTTTCTGAATACACGGCCGATCTCATAGACGCGCTCGAGACCGCCGACGATCAGTCTCTTGAGGTAAAGCTCGAGAGAGATACGGAGCTTTACGTCCTCGTCGAGGGCGTTATAGTGCGTCTCAAAGGGGCGGGCAGCCGCGCCGCCGGCATTACTTACCAGCATCGGGGTCTCGACTTCCATGAAGTCACGGCCGTCGAGGAAGTTTCGGATTTCCTTGATGATCTTGGATCTCTTTACAAAAGTGTCCTTGACCTCCGGATTGACGATGAGGTCGAGGTAACGCTGACGGTAACGCATATCGGTATTCGTCAGGCCATGGTGCTTTTCCGGAAGGATCTGCAGGGACTTAGAAAGAAGCTTGAGTTCTTCGGCATGGATGGAGATCTCACCGGTACGGGTTCTAAAGACATAACCCTTGACGCCGATGATGTCGCCGATGTCCATCTTCTTGAAGTCCTGATAGTCATCGACTCCGAGGGAATCTCTGGTGACGTAGAGCTGGATGTCGCCCTGAAGATCACGGATGGTCGCGAAGGAAGCCTTACCCATGACGCGCTTAAGCATCATACGGCCGGCGACGGAAACTTCGATCTTACTACCTTCATGCAGTTCCTTCAGTTTTTCGGCTGTTTCCTCTTCGGAAAGTCCCTCCGGAAGTTCTGCTTTCAGCTTCGCATCCAGTTCCTCGAACTTCGTTTTTGCGTCGAGGGAGTGATCCGTCACGTCATATTTCGTGGTCCGGAACGGGTCTTTGCCGTTGGCCTGAAGCTCAGAGAGCTTCTCCTTCAGAAGTTGGTTAAGGTCCTGCTGGGGTGCCTGATTGTTGTTGTTCTCGTCAGCCATTTTGCTTCCTCATTTCATTTTCTTTCATGCGCGAAAATCGCACAGGAGTGTGCGATTTCTGCATAGTTTTTTTCAATTTCATGCGGTCCGCCCCCCCGGGGAGCAGAATCCGAGCCTGTCGCAGAAAGATCTGCAGCGAGAGCTTTTCACACCGTATCAGTCGCCGATCTTGATGATCTTGTACTTAAATGCGCCGGCTACGGTCGTTACTTCGATAACCTGGCCTTTTTTCTTACCGATAATCGCCTTACCTACCGGGGAATCCTGGGAG
The DNA here is from genome assembly GCA_905235455.1 of uncultured Clostridia bacterium. GTDB lineage: Bacteria > Bacillota > Clostridia > Saccharofermentanales > Saccharofermentanaceae > Scatonaster. Next base: position 6,710 of record CAJOLL010000088.1, on the reverse strand, counting down.
ATACGGTTAGAGAAAATATCGGCGTCCTTGGCGTTTACGATCTCGTACTGGATCTCTTCCTTGGTCTCTTCGTCACGGAGAGTTACCTTGGAACCGAGAGAGATCTTTGTCTTAGAGATCTCGGACTCGTCGATGACTTCCGCGTTCTTCAGGATCTCTTCGATCTCCATGATGCGGGCTTCGTTTTTGGCCTGTGCATCTTTTGCTTCATCGTACTCGGAGTTCTCCGAAAGGTCGCCCTGGGCTCTTGCTTCTTTGAGCTGTTCTGCGATCTGTCCGGAGATGACGGTCTTTCTCTCTTCGAGTTCATCCTGCAGACGCTTCATACCTTCGACGGTAAATTGGATCTTCTGATTCTCTTCTGCCATTGTTCTTGTCTCCTTTTATTTCAGATTATTGTTTTACTCTTCATTAACGAATGCCTGATTTTAACGGGCATCGTTGTTGTTCTTGGTGATGACGTCGTGTGCTCCGCCTTCGACGATGGAGGTGGAGGAGACGACAACGAGTCTTGCTTTCTCCTGCAGTTCCGGGATCGAGGAGGATCCGCAGGCACACATGGTAGCCTTCATCTTTGCCAGGGAAGAATCAAGGTTGTCCTTAAGTTTACCGGCATACGGTACATAGGAGTCGACGCCTTCTTCGAAAGCCATCTTGCCGCCCTTTCCGCCGTCGTCATAACGCTGCCAGTTACGGGCACGGTTAGAACCTTCGCCCCAGTACTCTTTTACATAGGAACCGTTGACCATGAGTTTTCTCGTCGGACTCTCGTCGAATCTTGCGAAGTAACGGCCCAGCATGATGAAGTCGGAACCCATAGCGAGGGCAAGCGTCATGTGGTAATCATGTACGATACCGCCGTCAGAGCAGAGCGGGATGTAGTAGCCGGTCTTTTCGAAATACTCGTCACGGGCCTTAGCTACTGCAAGTACTGCGGAAGCCTGGCCGCAGCCGATACCTTTCTGCTCACGGGTGATACAGATGGAACCGCCGCCGATACCGATCTTGATGAAGTCGGCACCTGCGTCTGCCAAGTACTTAAAGCCTTCTGCGTCAACTACGTTTCCTGCGCCGACGATGACATCGGGATAGTTCTGCTTGATCCATGTAAGGGCACGAGACTGCCATACGGAGAATCCGTCGGAAGAGTCAAGGCAGAGAGCATCTGCGCCTGCTTCGATGAGAGCCGGAACTCGCTCTTCGTAGTCTCTGGTGTTGATACCGGCACCGACGATGAGACGCTTGTCGGCATCTAAGAGTTCGAGCGGGTTGGCCTTATGGAATTCATAGTCTTTTCTGAAAACGAGACCGACGAGGCAGTCATTCTCGTCGACGATCGGGAGCTGGTTGAGCTTATGGTCCCATATGATGTCGTTGGCTTCTTTCAGCGTCGTGCCTTCTCTTGCCACGATGAGCTTTTCGAAAGGTGTCATGAACTCGGAGACCTTCGTCTGCGGGTCCATACGTGTGACACGGTAGTCACGGGAGGTTACGATACCGAGAAGCTTTCCGTCGGACTTGCCGTTCTCTGTTACCGGGAATGTACCGTGGTTGGTCTTTTCGCGAAGTTCAACGACCTCTTCCATGGTGTTGTCCGGGGTAAGGTTACTGTCAGAAACAACGATTCCGGCTTTATACTTCTTTACTTTCCGGATCATCTCACACTGGGATTCGATCGTCTGAGACTGGAAAACAAAGGACATACCGCCGGAACGCGCGAGTGCGATTGCCATACCGTCATCGGAAACGGCCTGCATGACTGCAGAAACCATAGGGATGTTGATCTTGAGCCTGGACTCTTCCTGTCCCTTTCTATACTTTGCTATAGGAGCGGAAAGATCCACCTGGTCAGGTGTGTTCTTCTCTGTAGTAAGGTTGGGAACCAGTAAATACTCACTGAATGTACGTGATTCTTGCTCAAAAATCTTCGCCATATATCGAAATCCTCCCTATGTATATATGATTACTCTAGAAAATATTTCATTAAATCATACCATACAAAGAGAGGATTTTGGAAGTCTTTTATACTATCTATTTCCACATTTTTCGGCTCGCAAAGCACTTTCTCCTCGTGCAAGTGTCAGTGCCTTTTCAGTTGACGATCTTACGTTTCGCGGAATAGTTGCTTACTTCTTATTTCCGCCGATATTCACCTTCAGAAGACCGAGGGCAACGGAGACGCCGATCAGGATCACTGCGGTAATTGCGGCTTCGACGAGAAGGAAAGTACCGTTATATGTGATGGAATACACCCATACGTTTCCTTCTGCATATTCGGACCAGAACCATACGCCTGCCAGAACATGAGATATGAATCTTACGAGGAACGCCAGGATAACGCCGGCGCCGATCCTCCAGAAGGGGATGAGTTTGAGTCTCTTGATCGGGTTGGCGGTCTCGATTCTTTTCTTGTAGGAAGCGGCGAAGATACCGGCAAGACCGATAGCCGTAAATGCGATGATATAGTCGAACATGACTTGCGGGAAACTGACGAGAGTTCCGCCGATGAGCTGCAGAAGGCTCAGACAGAAAGATGCACAGATGCCTTTCTTTAAACCGAAGCTCAGTGCGAAGAAAACGATCGGCAGCATGGAAGCCGGAGTGACGGATCCGCCCTGCGGCATTTCGAAGAGTTTGATCTGGGAAAGAACGAAGCTCAAACCTACGCAAAGACCGCCTGTTGCGATCGAAAGGATCATTTCACGGCGTGACTGCTTCTCCTCAGCGATTTGTTCTTTAGACTTTTCAATGACTTCCTGATTCTCAGAAAGCTTACTTTTATCTGACATGAAAAATAACCTCCTTGTTCACCTCTGAACTATTGTCAGTTTAGCATTTTCAAAGGGCGAAGCGCAACAATGGCGGTTAAGGAAAACAGTTCTTTTCTGACTATTCTTTTGAAGCAGGTCGGACGCACGATTCAATTGTAGTTATGCGCCCGCGCGGAAAGTGTGCGGAAATGCGTGTCGGAGCGGCTGAAGTCGGCACGCGGCGGTCAGTCTTCTTCGTCCGGAACGCGACGGTCAGTCTTCTTCGTCCGGCACGCGGCGGTCAGTCTTCTTCGTCCGGAACGCGTCCGATCAGACGCTGCCAGGCGCTGTCCGTGATGCTGTCTCTGAATTTGTCGATCTCCTGGGAATACTTTTCCGGAGCTTCGTTATAGCCCATGACATGCGCAGCGCCCTCGATCAGGCAGATGCGCTTGGGGGCGCGGATGCGGTTAAAGATATTGTCACTCATGTACGAGGGCACGAGCTTGTCGTCCGTGCCGTGGAACAGGAGCACCGGGACCCGGATGCGCGATGAAACGGATGCCGGCGAGCACTTTTCAATCGGAAAACCGAAACGCTGGAGCGTGATGCGGTTGACGAGCAAAAGGAACGTCCGCAAGTGAAGCTTGTATTTTCTCTGCGCCAGATAGGACATCTCGGTGTCGAGCGAGTCAAAGGAACTGTCCGCGATCACGCCCTGAAGGCTGTCGGGAGCAATGCCTGAACCAGCTGTCATCAAGACACATGCGGCGCCCATGGACCTGCCGTGCAGGATGATCTTCAATCCCGGACCGAGGCGGGTCTCTATGTACTGCATCCACATAGCGATGTCCTGGCTGTCGAACAAGCCGTAGCCGACAAAAGTACCTTCGCTCATTCCGTGGGCGCGAAGGTGCGGGATCAGGACATGGCAGTCGTGCTTTTCGCGGTGCAGCTGCGCATAGGCAGCCATCACGGAAGGCATGTCGTTGTAGCCGTGAATGAGGATGACGACGTCTTTGGTCGATTTCTTTTCGGCGGGAATGTAGTAGGCATAGAGCTTGATGCCGTCAAATGCGGTCATCTGCCAGTCGAGGACGTTCATTCGGTTACTGTAAAACCAGTTCTGCCCTCTTCCGAAGATCGTGTTCTGGTTGATGGATAGCGGCGATTTATCGTACACCGGTCTTGGCTGCGGGCGTGAAAAGAACTTGTAGGCGACCCTTACTGCGTAGGAGTAGATGAGGATCCACACAAGTCCCGCCAAAAGGAGCAAAAGTCCGATAATGATGATCGCAAGTATCGCGCCTGTCGGCATATATGCTCCTCCTTTTCTTCGTTCGTTTTTCGTTTTGCAGCGCTGCGGTTTCTGCCGCTTCGGATCCCGTTTCTCTCGCGCGGAACTGCCGCTTCGGATCGAGGCGCCGCGGAACTGCCGCTTCGGATCCGCTTTTTCGGCAGAATAGTCCCAGACACCTATATTAATTGTAGAAGACCATTTTAACCGACGTGTTACAGGGATGTTTGGATATGTTGTCAGCTTTCCGGTATGAGGTCTTTTTTACCGGGCGAGAAAGTCAGCTCTGCGGCGTCGAAAGATATTCGGAGCCGTTGTCCGTGACGAGCACGTCGTCCTCGATCCGGAAGCCGAAGCCCCACTCGGGGATGTAGATACCGGGCTCGACGGCAAATACCATGCCCGGGACAAAGACCATCTCGCGGTCACAGACATCGTGGACATCGAGCCCCATGTGGTGGAGCGTATTGTGCCAGTAGTAGCGTTTGCAGGCCGATAGTGCGTCGGCCTCGGCACTTCCGATCACGCCGAGGCTTCGAAGTCCTGCCGCGGCGGTCTTTTTGGTCTCGTTATTGACGGATTCGATCGTGGCTCCCGGATGGATCGCATTAAGAGCCGTTTTCTTGCACTCCCGGATCAGCTCGAAAAGCGCCTGCTGGCGGTCGTTTCTTTTCCCGTTTACGGCATAGGCGCGGGAGATATCGGAGCAGTAGCCGCCCGCTCTCGCACCGCAGTCGATCTGGAGCATGTCCCCGTCATTGAGCAGTGCTTTTGGCGTAGGATAATGAAGGCAAAGCGTGTTCTTCCCGCCGGCCGTAATGGTCGAAAAGGACTGAAAAAGGGATCCGCGCTTGACCATCTCGCACTCGAGGATCGCAAGCACTTCGCATTCTCTCATGCCCGGACGAAGGTTCTGCTCCAAAACTTCAAGGGATTCTTCCGTGACCTTGATCGCTTTGCGGATCGATTCGATCTCGGCGGAGCTTTTGACCATGCGTAACAGTGTTACAAATCCTGAAATATCAGTGGCAGAGTCGAACCGGTCCGTGCCCGCGAGTTCTTTTTCGAGATGGGCTCTTTCGTTCGAATGATCCGTCTCATCCCAGGCGATCTTGAGGTTTCCTTCGAGGATCTCGGCCAGATCATCCTTGAATTTTTCGAGGAGCCGGACATCGGAAATGCCGGAGATCTCTTCCGCTTCCACGGCGGCCAGACGCTTGCCGGTCCACTTCTCTTTTTCGAGTTCTCTCGGGTGGATGTAAAGGCGCGTTTCGAGAAGCGAGCTGCCGCCTGTTTTGTTGCTCCTCGGGTGCTTGATCATGATCAGCACGGAATCTTCCTGCTCGATGCCCGTCAGATAAAAGAAGGTACGGTTCGGCAAAAACGGATACGACTCGTCGAGGCTTGCGACCGGCGCATGCCCTGCATAAAGAACCACCGCCGTGTTTTCTTCAAGCTTGGACGCAAGAGTTTTACGGCGGTGTGTATACTCGCTTTTCGGAAGGCTGTAACTTGAAACGTCGGTAAACATCAGGCATCTCCTGATCTTACGTTGTATTCGTCAAACAGGATCGTGTTGTTGATGTAGCCGAGGGTTGCACCCGGTGACTGGCGGATCAGGCCCGGATTACCGATGACGATGGAGTTGTCCGGCACATCGAAGTTAACATAGGCGCCGGGAGCGATCAAGACGTTGTTGCCGATGTTGATTTTACCTACGATCACGGCATTCGCGCCGATCCAGACGTAGTTACCGATGTGCGGAGAGCCTTTTCGGGAGCCGCGGAACTGCGTGCCGATGACTACACCGGTCGATACATTGACGTTATTTCCGATCACGGACTTCGGGTGGATGATGATACGTCCGAAGTGCGCGATATAAAAGCCCTTGTCGATCTTCGTCTCATACGGGATCTGGAAATGGTACTTTCTGGACTTTCTTTCGAGCGATTTGCTGCAGAAATAAAGGCAGACCTTATGGAAGAAATACTTAAAATCGTGGATCTTCGTCAACGTCCGCTGGTAGTGATAACTGCAGTGACGCATATTGCTGATGTAATGGAATTCCGGGCTGGTCATCATCTCTTCGATATACGTAAAGAAAACGTTCTTGTGACGCTTCGTGTTACCCGTATAACGGAAAAGATCACTATATATAATGTCCTTCAGCTCGTCTGTCATTTTGAGTCTCTCTCCATCTGCCCATCTATGAAATATGTTACCGCTTTTTTAGCTTTTCATCAATAAAGAAAGGGACTCGTATACAAAAAATATACAAATGACAAAGCTTGCTCGTTTACGCGGTTTCCCGCCGCGCCGCCTCATCTTCTATGGCGTCGCCATTTCCGTTTGTGCTCCGCGCCGTGTGCCCGCTCAGTGAGGTTTGCCCGCTCGCCCCTTGACGTAAAAGGCACGTGCTTTTATAATCGAATAGCATTTGAAGGCACATTGATTTTGTGTCTTCGACATATGGAGACGTATCGAAGTGGTCATAACGGGGCGCACTCGAAATGCGTTAGCCGGTTTTTCGGCTCGAGGGTTCGAATCCCTCCGTCTCCGCCAGATTTGATGAAGTTACCCCCATTTTTTGTACAGCGATGTACAATGAATGGGGGTACTTTTATGCTAATAACAAAAGAGACCAAGTTAAAAATCGTAAAAAA
>CAJOLL010000087.1 GCA_905235455.1 uncultured Clostridia bacterium | reverse complement strand
TATACATTGTATTGCGCGGATGCAGAATGTATGATGTGAAAAAACATATAGAATAATCAAAAATTATAGATAAGGAAAAGAGCCCTCGGGAGTAGGAATTCCGAGGGATTTTTCTTTTTTTCAAAATGAAAAAACCGTCCGATCATTTGGTCTATAAAGGGAAATGTGATATTATACTGACATCAGACAGGAGGAGAAGAATATGAAAAAGTTTTTATCAGTAGTAATGGTGGTTGCCATGATGGCAAGTCTTTCTGCTTGCGGAAGCGGAAGCAAGTACTCCAAGTATCAGAAAAAGGCCATCAAGGCGGCAGAGGACGTCTGTGGTGCAAGTGAGGGTTCTTCTAAGCAGAAAAAGAAGATGATCAAAAATACCGACGATAGCAGCATGTATGAAGATGGTATCTACTTCATCTTTGATGCTGATGATATGGAAACATTCGCCGATAAGGCGAGGAGCTTCGAAGTTGACCTTGATTATTCAAGTGTCAGCAAGATGTTCGTATTCACAAAACAAGTCAGTGCAGATAATAGTTCGATATACTGCACCATCTTCGAGTTCACGGATAAGGACTCCGCCGAAGAGATCTATGATGCACTTACCGGTGAACGTCAGAAGACTGAAAAGCAGATCAAGAAGGCGGCAAAACAGGAAGATATCGAATACGCTTCCAATGAAACGGATACCGAATATTCGCTGATCGCAGTCGACTATGACCAGGATGCGCTCTTTTCCGGATACAACAAGATCGATGGTAAGGTCTTTGTGGCCATCGGTTACGAAGGAGCAGCGGATGCTGATCTTCTCGATGAGTACTATGAGTTCATGAACGAATGTGGGTACACGGATATGGAAGAACTCCTCGAGGAGGCTTGATCAGAACTTACAGCGCCGTAGCATCAGCACGGCTTTGGTGCGGTCGTGTTCGCCGAGTTTATCGTAGATCGTCGACACATAGTTTTTCACCGTGCCTTCACTGATGAACAGTATCGAAGCGATCTGAGAGTTGGTACAGCCCTCAGATATCAAACGACAGATTTCTTTTTCACGGTCGGTCATTCCACAATCGGAAAGATCGACCGTTTTTTCTTCGCCCCAAGCACCTGCTGCTCTTCCTTTCTGCGCCGTTTCCGGTGTTTTTCCCGCGGTATCGTTTGCGAGCATGTTGTTGAGTTTCTGCATGACTTTTAAGTCCAGAACGCTCTGTCCGTTCAAGGCCTGGGAGATCGCGCTTAGGATCGCGTCTTTTCCGGAGTCCTTGAGGATATATCCGCAGGCGCCTCCCGCGATCGCGTGAGAGATGCTGTTTTCGTCGTAGAAGGTGGTCAGCACGATGATCCTGATATCCGGATACTCGGCATGGACCTTCGGGATCAGCTCTATGCCGCCCATGCCGGGCATATTGAGGTCAACGAGCATCAGGTCAGGAACTTCTTTTGAAAGAAACTGAAGTGCCTCTACGCCGTTTCCTGCCTTGCCTGTGACCACGTAATCTCCGGACAAGGAAAGAATGATCTCCAGGCTCTCGAGAAGTAATGGCTCATCGTCCACCAGAAGTATCTTTGTCATGTGTTTCCCTCCTCAAACGGTAGTGAAAGATCGACGGTAAATCCGTCCATACTGTCTATGTTGAAACTGCCGCCACGGTTTTCTGTATGCTCTTTAATCTTGCGAAGACCGTACCCGTTCGCAAGACGCAGTTTTTTCTCGTTCAGCGATATATCTCCCCAGCCCGATCCGTTGTCCTGTACGCGAAGCCGGATGTGTCCGGTATCGAGCACGAATGTGATAACGAAAAGATCGGCGTTTCCGTGTTTGACGCCGTTCGTGAGAAGCTCGGAAAGAGAAGAGGAGAGAAAGGACGCGGTATTGATCGGGATCCTTGCATCCGGGTGTTCCTGTCTGAAGTTGTGGTAGATCTTGATCGAAGTATCCGACTGAAACTCATCGACCATCTTTTCAACAGACAAAAGATAGTCGCGAGTCTCGATGCAGTCATCCTCGGCATCTAAGGTACGGACCACGCTTCGAACCGAAGAGATCGCTTCATGTACCCGTGAATTGGCAGCATCGATCTTCTCGAGTGCTTTTCCCTGATCAGAAGGAAGAAGGAGCGTTGCTGCATCGAGCGTCACGGTCGCCGCCGAAAGCGTATGACCGACGTAGTTATGGATATCTCTCGAAATGCGCTCGCGCTCTTCGAGTCTGGCGTTCGTTTCGTTGATCTTCTGGTTCTTGGCGATCTCCTCACGCAGGCTCCTTTGCTCGAGCGCTTCAACCGCTGCGGCTGTCAGCGCCTGATTGAGTTTGTGCTGAGTAGTAAGGGTGTTGTAGTAAACATGAAGCACGAAAAACCACAAAGCGACCGTCGCCAGTGCGTATGAACAATAAAGGATCACGGGGACGATTCCCGGGCGAAGATCTGCAATATGAAGTGCCGCAGCACCGAAAGAAAGAACGAAGCAAAGAATGCGCAGGAACTTCTTATTGGCAATGGTCGCGACCGTGATCGCGGGCAGGCAAAGGGCACCCATGAACCATCTGGGAAGAAGAATGACCGCGACGATCTCAAAAAGGATAAGAATGGCTGAAAAGCACTTTTTCGGGGCACCTTCGAGAAAATAACACAGGTTCAGAAGGATAAGGCTGCCCGCGAAAAAAACAGTTCCGATATACGGATCACGCATAAGAAGCAGTGCCACACTCTGACCTGCCAACGCCGGCATGGCGCAGTACCACATCAGACGGTTTTCCGTTAGATCGATCTGCACGAGACGTCCCTCCCCACAAAAATAACTTCTTTCCATATTATACTATTGTTTGACCAAATACCCGAAAAATGATAACATCACTTCGTATTTCTGAAGCGGTATTGCTCGAAAAAACGCGGATGTGGTGAAATTGGCAGACACGCCAGATTTAGGTTCTGGTACGAAAGTGTGCAGGTTCAAGTCCTGTCATCCGCACCAAATAAGGTGAAGTACCCCCGTTTTGTTACAACGATGTACAAAACGGGGGTGCTTTTTTGCTATACTTCAAATAATACTGTAAAATATGGGACGTACATTTTAGAGGCGCATCAAGAGGAGAATATGAATGTCCTTTAGTCAGATATTGTATCAGCTTCTGATCTATCCGCTTGAACTGGTTATCGAGATCGTCTATTGTTTTTCGTTTATCGTCCTGCAGAATTACGGCACGGCGATCATTCCTCTGAGCCTTACGATCACCCTTTTGCTGCTCCCGTTTTATAAGCGTGCCGACGCGATCTCGCGTGAAGAGGCGGATCTTCAGAAGAAGATGGAATACCGTGTCAAGAGGATCAAGCAGACCTTTCATGGCAACGAACGTTTCTTCATGCTTCAGGAATACTACCGCGTCAATGACTATAAGCCTGTCTATTCCCTGAAAAGCTCGGTTTCGCTTCTCCTTCAGATCCCGTTCTTTATCGCGGCTTACCATTTCCTTTCCCGGGTACAATGCCTGCAGGGCGTGTCTTTCGGTTTTATCTCCGATCTCGGAAATGAAGACGGGACGTTTAAGATCGGAAACTTCCCGGTCAATGTCCTCCCGATCCTGATGACGCTGATCAATGTTGTTTCCAGTGAGATATATGCCAAGGGAAAAAAACTGAGCGAGCGGCTCCGCCTGCATCTGATGGCACTGGTTTTTCTGATTCTGCTTTATCATTCCCCAAGCGGGCTGGTGCTTTATTGGACCTTGAACAATGTCTTCTCCCTGATCAAGAACCTGATCTCCAAATGCAAAAAGCCGGAGCTGGCGAGAAGTATTGCCTATGGTATGATCGGAGTCGTGATCCTTACCTACGCGCTGGTCTTCTATAATGGCCTGTCAATGTACCGGGCGATCCTTCTGGCGCTATCGCTGCCTTTCCTCGTCCCGCTTCTGAAGATGCTTCCTCAAAAAGAGATCGGAGGAAAGAAGAACACATTCGAGGAAGCAAAAAATGTGGAGGAACCGCAAAAAGAACCCCGTGTCACCGCCCCCGATGCAAGGATCTTCCTGATGGGTGCGGTGTTCTTAAGCCTTTTGACGGGATTTCTGATCCCTTCGGAGGTCATACGCTCATCTCCCGGCGAATTTGTTCTTTATTCTGCTTACCGCTCTCCGATCTGGCATATCGTCAGTGCGTGTCTTTTGTCCTTCGGTACCTTTGTGATCTGGGTCGGTCTTCTGTATTACCTGGGAAGCAAGAAGATAAGAAACTGCATCATTATCTCGACTTTGCTGTTTTCGATCGTCGGTTCTATGAACTACTTCGCCTTCGGAAAAGGACTCGGCATGCTGACATCGGATCTGCATTATTCGCTTCTTTCGGTAAAGATCCCGGTCGGAAAGATCGCCCTTAACCTCGGCCTGGTGATTGCCGTCTCGCTTCTCCTTTATGCCGCGTATAAATGGAAACAGAAACTGTTTTCGTTCATTCTTCCGGCGCTGATCATTTCCGTCCTGGGTATGGGTATTTTCAATGTCGCTGATATCGCCGGAAAGCTCCCGAAGATCAAAGAGGTGCTTTTCCATCAGCAGAAGGAGGATCCCTCCTTTACGTTAAGCCGGGAAGGAAAAAACGTCGTCGTGATCATGATGGACCGCGGGCTCAGCCGTTATGTTCCGTATATGTTTGGAGAGAAACCGGAACTGAAAGATCAGTTCTCCGGATTCACCTGGTATCCGAATACTCTTTCTTATGGCGCTTCGACCAATACCGGATCCCCGGGGCTTTACGGCGGATACGAATATACTCCGCTTGAACTGAACAAGCGGGATTCCGAGAAAATGGTCGAAAAGCATAACGAAGCCCTAAAAGTGATGCCTGTCATCTTTTCCGAAAACGGATTTGATACCACTGTCTGTGATCCGCCGTGGGCGAACTACAGTACTGTTCCGGATCTTTCGATCTACGACGATCATCCGCAGATCCACACTTTTCTTACCGAAAGCGGTCAGTTCCTCGAAGAAGGATCGGGACAAGCCGATAAGGAAAAGATCTGGAAGAGAAATTTCTTCTGCTACAGCGTGATGAAGATGGTCCCGCTCTTTTTCCAGGATCTGGCTTATCAGGACGGCACGTATTTTTCCAATGACAGTCTGGTTTTTACACAGCGTCTGATCAGCACGAGTGAGTCGGTCGGGTACGACGGTGATTTCCTGTCGTCCTATGCGGCGCTGTCCGCTTTTTCGCAGATGACGAAGATCGCAGATGATGATTCTGAGAACTTTCTTCTGATCCACAACAGCACCCCGCATAATATCGCGCTTCTTTCGGAGCCGGAATATGAGCCGGCTCTGATCGTCGACAATACCGAATACGATTCTACCCATACCGGACGCCTTTCCTATAATGGTGTCGAACTGGAACTGGATTCTGCTTACCGTATGGCGCATTATCAGTCGAATATGTGCGCGATGATCAAGTTGGGAGAATGGTTAGACAAACTTCGGGACGAGGGCGTCTATGACAATACCAGGATCATCATTGTATCCGATCACGGTTATAGCCTGGGTCAATTCGAAGACATGCGTTTCGGAGGTGAATGGTACGATGAAACGAGTTTTAACCCCGAAGATGCCATGGTCTATAATGCCCTTCTGTTTGTCAAAGACTTCGGAGAAAACGGGGATTTCAAAGCGGACAATACCTTTATGACCAATGCCGATACGCCGTCTCTTGCCATGGAGGGCCTGATAGGGGAGCCGGTAAATCCGTTTACCGGCAAGCGTCTGGATGACACCGCCGAAAAAGACGCCGATACGCACTACGTTTTCTATTCGGATCAGTGGGAAGCTCCTTTGAATAACGGATATACTTTCAGTTCCGGTATGTGGTGCTCACTTAAGGGCGATGATATCTTCGATAAAGAGAAGTGGCAGGAATGCGAAAACCCTTGACCATGCGCGCTTTTCCGCCGGAAACTTCGAATTTAAAGGCTACAAAGTTACTTTATAAAGGTAACGGGGCCGGTCGGCGTATGACTGCCTTAAGAAAAGCACTTGTCTTTTGAACATAATCATCTGGACCGTCCGTTCCGATTTCTCCGGGGCGGACATTTTTGTTATTGCCGTGATAGTCGCTGCCGCAGGTGATGAGAAGACCTCTTTTTTCGGCGATCAGAAGGACCTCGTCGCGAATCTCTTTTGTGAATGTGGAATAGTAGGCTTCGATGCCCGAAAGTCCCATGGAGATGAGGTGATCGACACGGGATTCAAGTTCTTTTCCGAAGATCTTCTGTGTACCGGAACCGAAAGCCGGGTGCGCAAGAACAGAGATTCCGCCGGCATTTCTAATCGCATCTATGACTTCGTCAGGGGCGAGATCCGGACTTTTCACGGAAAGCTTATTGATGATCCCGGTGATCGCGTCATTACGCGATCCGGCGTAGCCGTATTTCACCATGAGGTTCCCGATATGCGGCTTTCCGGGATTCGGAAGAGACATGAGTTTTTCGATCTCTTCTTTCGGAAAAACGATAGAACGCTCGTCTTTCAGTGCTTTTATACGGGAACGAACCTCGGTCATGCGGTTCTCGTGACCTTTTTCTACGATCTTTAAGATAGAAGGGGAGGAGGGATTGAAGCCATAACCGAGGATATGGTACTTGCCCAGATCGTCTTTGCAGGAGAATTCGATGCCGGGGATAAAGACCGGATCTGAGGGAGAAAGAAGATCCATCATGATCTTTACCCCCCCTACCGCATCGTGGTCGGTGATCGAAAAGTGTGTGATACCGGCATTTTTGACAGCGGAAAGAAGTTCCTCGGGAGTATCGGTCCCGTCGGAGATCGTGGTGTGCATGTGAAGATCAATCTTTCCGGAAAATGCCATGAATGCGCCGTCCTTTCTCATTTCTTATTTCATGATACAAAAACCTGCGATGCAGAATCAACCGCGCAAACGCCGAAATCCGAGAAGGGTGGAACAGGGATCATTGTGCATCTTTTGTATATTGAATTGTAAGAATACTTTGATAGTAGAATAGTTTGACTTTCAAAGCATTAATGCTATTATATACATTAGTGATACAGGAAAAGCACTTTTATGCTTTTGAATCCGGTAAAAAAGAAAGGTGGTCTTTTATATGGACGGCAAATGGGTCGACTCTATAAGTGATCTTAAGACAAGAAGACAGGACGCGGAGATGGCCGGCGGTCAAGCCGGCATCGAGAAGCAGC
>CAJOLL010000086.1 GCA_905235455.1 uncultured Clostridia bacterium | reverse complement strand
CCGTACGCCGACCTTGCCGAGAAACTCGGTAAGATCTACTTCCAGGCAGAAGAAGCTCCGGTCAAGAAGATCGAGGTCGAATTCAGAGGATCTCTCGCCGAGCAGGAGACAGGAATCCTTACTCTCTCTGTTCTGAAGGGTTTCCTCTCCGCTCATTCTGACGGACGTGTAAGCTTCGTTAATGTCCGTCAGGGTGTCGAGGCTCACGGCATCGAAGTCGTCGAGAGTAAGAGTGCTCAGTGCGAGCGTTACAGCAATATGATCGTTGTTAACTTTGTAACGGAAGAAGGTCGTGAGCTTTCCGTTTCCGGTACGATCGTCGGCGAAGACACGGAAGTTCTCGTAAGCTTCTTCGGTTATCAGGCAGACTTCGCTCTGGCTCCGATCGTTATCGCCATGCAGAATGAAGACAAGCCGGGTATCATCGGTAAGATCGCGACCAAGATCGGCGATCACAACATCAACATCAACAGTATGCACTGGGGTGTGAAACCAAATTCCAACAAGGCACAGTCTTTTCTTGGTGTCAGCGAAGGACTCGGCGAGGATGTACTTGCTGAGCTTCGTGCGATCGATGGTGTACTGAGAGTTACACAGCTGTTCTTCTGAGACACCCGGGAATAATCAAACATAGACGCATAAGTAAATCCCCCGTCATCGGACCTAGGCTTTCAGCCTGCGGAATCACTCCGGGGGATTTCTTATGTGTCTTTTCTTTGATATCGACAGAATCTCAGAAGAACAGGCTTTTTGTGCGTGTGTTTGTTATAATAAGGAAAAAGTGAGTAGGGAAATGGGAGGAAGTTATGTTTTGTGGTAATTGTGGAAATCAGATCCCGGATCAAGTAGAGAACTGTCCGTTTTGCGGCTGCCGGTTAGTGGCGACGCCGCAGCCTGCAGTTCAGCAGTATGCTCCTCAGCCGCAGGTTCAGCCGCAGACCGTTCCGACGCAGGCAGGTGTGCCTGTGCAGGCTGCAGCAGCCCCTGCTGTTTGTCTTGCCCCGGTATCTGTCGGACTCAGTACTCCGAAAAATGCGAATAAGGAACGCATCAATCTTGAGGCGGGCGCGATCTGGTATGTAGAGATCACGAACAACGTGCTGATCATTTCTCACAAGGGAGGTACGGCATCCATGATGTTCGGTGCTTTGGGCTATTTCCTGACGAATGCGATGTGTTCGATGAAACCTTCTCTTACGTTTACGGCGGATCAGATCAGAAATATGACTTACAAAAAGGTCCTTGGCGGCCAACTCCTTCAAATCGAACTGTTCGACGGAAAACTTCTGTCCATCAATGCAAAGGCCGATGTCGAAAATACGATCGAGAACTGGTGGCGCAATCAGATGCACTACTGACCGGTTGACAGGAATTTGCGAAACGAGCCGTCTTACCAAAGTGGGTTCACTTCGAAGAGACGGCTTTTTATTGATTGACCATGTGGAATTGAAGATTTGCTCTGATCCACATGTTCCTGATCAGATTCGAACGGGGTTTTCGGTATGATTAGGAGAGAAAGGCCATTTCGCCCGTAAAAATCCTTGGTTTTCGAGGCGGTTTTCGGTATGAATGCCCCCCAAAGTGCTTTTCACCCGTAAAAAACTGTATTTTCGTGCTCGAAAAGCGACATTTTTACGGGCGAAACGTGTTCTTTGAGCGAATCATACCGATTTTGCGTCATAAAAACGCGTTATTTTACTGTATGAATCACTGTTTCTATCGTTTTGTACCGAATCTCCGGGGAGAGCAAGAGGATGTGCAGGCTGAGAAACCACTTTATGGTGAATAGTCCTGAATATGAAGGACTCTACTTTGTATCCCTCGTGAAAAGCGCTTCTCTGAAGATCAGGAAAGCGCTTTTGGATCGGAGCAAATCTTTGACCGTGTCAGACCTTAACTCTCGACTTCGGAAATGACCGTGTCGTTAAGTTTCAGATTCAGTACCGATGGTGTTGGCTGCTTCACTATCCGTCGAATTGGAATTCGAATTGGAATTCGAATTGGAAATCGAACCGGAAGAAGACTTCGCGTTTTCAACAGTATCCGGGGTGATCAGAAGAGAAGCGGTGGCATCGGAACCAACGATCGTGGTCGGAAGCTTGCCGTCCCAGGTGTCGTAGTATTTGTTGCGGAGAACGTTATCATCGATGGAGTCAGAAATGAGCTTGTTTGCATCCGCTTCCGCCTGAGCCTCGATGACCTTGGCATCCGCCTTTGCCTGCGCGTTTGTCTTGGTGACGGCGGCATCGGCCTCGGCCTTCTCGATGTTCTTCTTGTTCTCGATCTGCTGTGTTTCGTAATCGATCTGCGCCTGCTGCTTCTTGGCGATCTTCTCGTCGTACTCGCTGTCGAAAGTGGCGTCATTGATGACGACCTTGTTGACGTATACGACTTCTGCACCATACTTCTCATCGAGAGACTTTTGGATGTTTTCCTTGGCCTTCGGTTCGATGATCGAACGGTTCGTACAGTCGTTCGGAGACAGTGTCTTGGACGTGGTCTTGATCGCGGATGCGACGAGAGACTCATTAACGAGACCTGCCTCGTAGTTGGTAACGTTGGCGAAGATCCATGCGGACTTCTGCGGGTTGATCTGATAGGTGACCGTGATGCCCTGGAAGTTTACGGTGTTACGCTCGGAAGTCTCGGAAGAGATCGGATTGTCGTAGAACTTGATGTCCTGCTGCTTATTGTTTACCAGTACGATCTCCTGAACGAACGGGATCTGGAAGTTAAAACCGTTATTCAGTGTTTGCTCCTCGACCTGGCCGAATGTCACGCGGACGCCGGTATAACCGGTCGGAATGATCGTGAAGGAAAATGAGAAGAGCAGGCAGAGCGCGCCGGAGCCGATCAGAATGGCAACGAGCTTTTTGTTGAGAGGGACTTTCTTAACGCCCTGAAGAGAAGTGTTGGCGGAATGATATGCCTTCTTGACGATCAGGATGATCGCAATAAGAATCAGGATAAGTCCCAAAAGACGAAACATATTATTTAACATTTTCTTTTCCTCCTTTGAACCGGAACGTGCTTTCCGGATCGAGATAAATTATAGCATAGCGGATAAAATGCCGATATCTCGAAAAAGGAGTATTGGCGTTTTTCATTTGCATTTTCTATCCGAAATAGCGGGGAGGTTCTTTGCTTCTCCGATCATACTTGAAAAGAACTTGTCTGTCGTTCCGGTGTATTCGAAAAGTACTTGTCAGTCGTAATAATCCGAGCCCGTGAAGAGTTTAAATCCGTCCTCGCCGTTGAAAATGACATCGTAGTATTCGTAATCCGGATCGCAGGTCAGCACCATCTGGAAGGACTCGTTCTCGGATGCGTCACGATGGAGAGTCGTGAAGTAGGCGAGTCCCTTATCTATATCGATACCATCGAGGCGGACCGGAGTTCCTGCCGCAATCGTGATGCTGTCGCCGGTCGGCTGTCCGTCCTCGGTGAAAAGTCCCAGCTTCATCTTCTCTGCGGTCAGTCCGAGGCCGCCCTTGAAGAAGAAAGAACCGTTGTTGACGGGAATGCCGTTTGCCGTGCAGAGGGAGGTCGGCTTGGAGAAAGCACCTGTGCCGAGGAGATCTCCGCGGATAAGGATACTGATGTTGTCCGGATCATAAGGATACCAGCCGATTTCATCGATGTAGCCGACGTAATCGAAAGATTTGCCGTTCATCCTAAAAAAGAAGTACGGATCTGTCGGACCCTCGATACGTCCTTCGATATAAAGACAGTATCCGCCATTCACAGACATCAGGAACATGTTTCCGAGATCGTAACATCCTTCAAGATCTTCTTTGAAGTCGCCGATTGCATAAGGTTCGTCATTGACGGAGATCGTGGGAGTAAAATCGACATAGTAACCGGTGGTGAAGTCCGCATCGTAATCGAACACAAACTTGTCGATGCTGCCGTCTTCATCAAAGTCCCAGTAGATCTCATTGGCAGAGTCCGGCAGCAGGGTGTAGTTCTCGGGGGTGTTGATGAAGTAATCCGGATCGATACAGTCCGTGTGCGCCAGAGCGGAAACATAGCATGCATATTCGGCAATATAACCATCGAAGTCTTCATAATCCATATAAAGAATGAGACAGTTCTGATTGAGACAGAACTCAAGCTGATCCAGCTCGCCTTTGCGGAGATGATCCGCCATGGTCAAAAACAGTCCCGAAGGTGTGTATGCGTAGAAGTGATTGGTTTCGTATGCTTCGACAGCGTCTGCAAAGGCATTGAAGTCGGTAACGATCTCGCTCAATTCGAGGAGCTTTCCTGTCTTCGGGTCGAGATTGTAGTGTTCATAGTCGTTACGGTATCCGGTGTCGCGAGTAGCAATGTCCCGACTGAAAGACAGAACCTTCTCGTCGGCTCTGTAGATGCTCAGCTGGTTGGAGCGGCCGTGATCAGTATAAAGCCAGACATCGTCTTCCGTCGCAGTATCTATATAAGTGTCAAACTGACTCAGATACTGCTCATAATACGCATCCGAATCGTCCTTCATTTCTTGAGCGAGATCGTCAAGGAAGGAAGCAAGGCTGTCATAGCCCGGACTTGCGAGCTGGAACTGGTCACAATACGAGCTTGCCCGGAACAACTCGTAAGGGAATTTGTCCGTCATCTCCGCGTAGTTGTTTCTGACGATATTGTGATTGAACTGCAGAACCTCAAGATCGTGGCGGAGTGAAATGGTATCCGGCATCTTCGGCCCGGCCGTCGGATCCGGATCTGTCTCGGTGTTGTCCGTGTCCGTCGGCTCCTCGGTCTCCGTTTCCGGATCTTCGGTTTCCGTTATCTCAGAAGAAGTTGTCTTCTTTGTTTTCTTCTTTTTCTTCGTCGTCTCCTCCGTCTTGGAACAGCCGGCGAGCGAAAGGATCATAGCTGAAGTCAGTAAAAGCGAAATCGCGCGTTTCATAACTACCTCCGAATGGCATACTTTTTATTATTGATACCCGGAATTTTTTTATTCTACAGATAGAGTATCACGGACGTCACTTTCAGTAAAGAAAAGTTGACTCCTCCTGACGGCGGATGTGTTGACTTATATAGTCCGTATCGATATAATTGTTAGCGTCCTAACAATTTGTTTTCAAAAAGAATTGTTCGGGCTGTTTTTATGTGTTGACCGTTGCTATTTCGAAAATTGTGCGGGGAACGGGGGGAAACTGAATTCTATGTCTGATCCAAAAGCACTTTGCGACGGCGATCCCAGAAATGGTCCCCATCTCGGCCTTCATGTCCGCCACCTTTCTAAGTCGATCCGTCTTTCGATCGACGAGGCTTTGGACCGGGAGTTTGCTGCTTCTGAAGAGTCGAGACTGACTTCGGTGCAGGCGCATGTCTTAGGATATCTCAACATGCAGGATGAACTCGGAAATGTCGTCTATCAGAAAGACATCGAGCAGGTCTTCCATATCCGGAGAAGCACGGCGACCGGAATCTTAAAGCTTTTGGAGCAGTGCGGTTCGATCCGGCGTGAAAGTGAAGAGAAGGATGCCCGTTTAAAAAAGATAACGGTCACAGATAAAGCCAGACAGACGAAAAAACGCGTCGACAATGCGATCGACGGCGTGGAAAAGCGTCTGATCCGGGGCATTACTGAGGAAGAAATCAATACATTTATAGAACTGACAGAAAAAATGAGAAGGAATTTGGAAAATGATTAAACGATTACTTAAATCTGTACGAGAGTACAAAAAGCCCTCGATTCTGTCCCCGATCCTTGTCTCCTGCGAAGTCGTCATGGAGGTTCTTATGCCTGTTTTGATGAGTATGCTGATCGACAACGGTATCGAAAAGGGCGACATGAATTATGTCTGGGGCATGGGTACGCTCCTTCTGGTGTGCATGTTCTTATCCATGACATTCGGTGCACTGTCCGGAAGAGAAGCGGCAAAAGCGAGCGCAGGTTTTGCCAAGAACTTACGACACGATATGTTCCACAACCTGCAGACGTTCTCCTTTTCGAACATCGATAAGTTTAAGACCAGCAGTATCATCACGAGACTTACAACAGACGTTACGAATGTCCAAAACGCGTATCAGATGGTCATCCGTATTGCGGTCAGAGCGCCGATCATGCTGATCTTTGCGATGTGTGCAAGCTTCTATATCAATCCGAAAGTTGCCCTCATTCTTTTGGGTATTGCACCGGTTCTTCTTATCGGTCTGATTATTATTTTCCGCTATTCACATCCGATCTTCGTCCGCATGTTCAAAAAGTTCGACCTTTTGAATAACGTAGTACAGGAAAACATCCGCGGCATCCGCGTAGTGAAGTCTTTCGTAAGAGAAGACCACGAGATCGAGAAGTTCACCGACGTGAACAACGGCATCCGAAATGACTCGGTAAAGGCCGAGCGCGCGATCAACTTCAACGGACCGCTGATGATGGCCAGTGTCTATAGCGCGATTCTCCTGATCTCCTGGGTCGGTGCCAAGCTCGTTGTAAACTCAGAGATGAAGACAGGTC
This sequence comes from uncultured Clostridia bacterium, assembly GCA_905235455.1. GTDB lineage: Bacteria > Bacillota > Clostridia > Saccharofermentanales > Saccharofermentanaceae > Scatonaster. The sequence continues at coordinate 761 of CAJOLL010000086.1, read as the reverse complement.
AATTGACAGCGATGTTCTCTTTGTCGACGCAGATCCTGACGAGCCTGATGTTGGTGTCCATGATCATCGTTATGCTTGTCATCTCCAGAGCATCTGCCGAGCGTATCGCCGAACTTCTCAACGAGACACCGGACATCGCGAACCCGGAAAATCCGGTCATGGAAGTCAAAGACGGATCCATCGATTTCGACCATGTATATTTCAGCTATTCCAAGGAGAAGGAAAAGAGCTGTCTTATGGATTTTGATCTCCACATCAAGTCCGGCGAGACCATCGGAATCATCGGAGGAACGGGCTCCGGTAAGTCTTCCTTCGTACAGCTGATCCCACGTCTTTATGACTGCACGGACGGCAATATCAAGGTCGGCGGTGTCGATGTCAAAAACTACGATCTCGATGTCATCCGTGATAACGTCGCCATGGTGCTCCAAAAGAACGTCCTCTTTTCGGGAACGATCAAGGACAATCTCCGCTGGGGCAATGCCGAGGCGACCGACGAAGAAATGATTGAAGCATGTAAGATCGCGCAGGCAGACTCGTTTATAAGCACCTTCCCGGATGGATATGACACTTATATCGAGCAGGGCGGTACCAATGTTTCCGGCGGACAGAAGCAGAGACTTTGTATCGCGAGGGCGCTCCTTAAGAAACCGAAGATCCTGATTCTCGATGACTCGACAAGTGCCGTCGATACAGCGACCGACTCGCTGATCCAGAAAGGCTTTGCCGAGTATATCCCGGGAACCACCAAACTCATCATC
>CAJOLL010000085.1 GCA_905235455.1 uncultured Clostridia bacterium | reverse complement strand
CAGAGCGAGAAGAGCACGCGGGCTTGCACCGATACGGACTTCGGAAGAGATTCTGGTCGCCTCGACGATCGAGGTGGCATAATCGTAAAGTGCATCGGAGACATAGATCTCGGAGGCTTCTTTCTGCATGGCGAGGATCTCCGACGGTTCAACCACGGATTCGAGTGTCTCGAGAGGGTCGGAAGTTGCAAAACGCTTCAGAATCGAAATGCTTTCTTCGTGGGACGGATACTCCATCGGCAGCATCAGAAGGAAACGGTCGAGCTGGGCTTCCGGAAGAGGGAAGGTGCCCTGGGATTCGATCGGATTCTGTGTCGCAATAACGAGGAACGGCGGCGGAAGAATATGGGTCTGACCGTCGACAGTGACCTGCTTTTCTTCCATACACTCGAGAAGAGAAGATTGCGTTCTTGCGGTCGCGCGGTTAATCTCATCTGCCAGAAGGATATTCGTGAAAAGCGGCCCCGGACGGAAAACGAATTTGTCGGAACTTCTGTCAAAGTAGTTGATTCCCGTTAAGTCGGAGGGGAGAAGGTCGATGGTGAACTGGATGCGCTTAAAATCCAGCTTCAGGGACTTAGCCAGAGATCTTGCGGTCTTGGTCTTACCGGTTCCCGGGACATCCTCGAGGAGTACGTGGCCGCCGCAGAGCATCGCGACCATAAGAAGCCGGATCTGCTTATCTTTCCCTACGATTACCTTGTTAACGTTGTCGATGATCTTGGAAACAATTGCATCAGAATGCTTTTCGCCGTTTTCCATATAAACCTCCGAAACAGTAATGGATTGTAAACATTATGTAGTTTTAAACGCGGGTGGTATGTCACAAATGTTAGATTAAGGATAGAAAACCCAACGTTTTTTCTAATTATACTTTATATTAGGCACTTTGTCAGTTGACACTTGTTCCCCTGAAAACTATTATAATAAGACCGATATTATGGACTATTTGTATGGGAAATCGGTACGAAATGTTTTAGGAGGGATCAATATGACAGATCAACTGCGTCAGATCGGTGAGCGTATTGCGGCACTTCGTGAGATCGAAGAGATCGATGTGAAGACAATGGCAGCAAGACTCGATATGCCCGAAGAAGATTACATTCTTTATGAGGAAGGAAAGAAAGACTTTTCCGTCTCTTTTCTTAATAACGTCGCGGTGATCCTGGGTGTCGACATGGTCGATATTATGGTCGGTGACTCGCCGAAACTCTCTATAGCGTGTGTCGTCCGCAAGGGCGAGGGATTTGAAATTGACCGCCGTGCGGCATACAACTATAAACATTTAGCATTTACATTCAGAAAAAAGATCGCGGAGCCGTTCTATGTAACGGTAGAACCGAATGATATCGAAAAGCCGACCCAGCATGCCCATGAAGGACAGGAATTCGACTATGTACTCGAAGGATCGATGACATTCTTCATCGGCGATATCGTCTACGAATTAAGCGAAGGCGACAGCGTGTACTTCAATTCCGATATTCCGCATGCTATGAAAGCGACAAACGGAAAACCGTGTAAATTCCTTGCGATCGTAATGAAAGGGGATATTTGATCCGTGGCAATATATGAAGAATTTGTGGGTAGAAACAGAGACGATTTCGTTACCCTCGATGATCTTAAGAAAAACTACAAAGTAACTTATCCGGAGACGTTTAACTTCGCATATGACGTTATGGATAAGATCGCAGAGAGAACACCGGATAAGCCGGCGATCCTGTGGGTAAGCAAAAACAACGAAGAGAAGAGATTTTCTTTCGGCGACGTTCGAAAGTATTCCAATATGACAGCCAACTTTTTTAAGAGCCAGGGCATAAAAAAGGGCGACCGCGTCCTGCTGGTATTAAAGAGAGGCTACCAGTTCTGGTTCTCGGTACTGGCACTTCACAAAATCGGTGCCGTAACCGTTATGGCGACCAACCAGCTGATGGCCAAGGACTATGTCTATCGTGTCAACAGCGCGCACGTCAAAATGGCAGTCATCACAGGTGATGACGACTGCACCGAGAGATTCGATGAGGATATGGACCAGTACGACCACGAGGTCATCCGCTGCGTTACCTGGGGGAAGAAAAAGGAAGGCTGGATCGACTTTGATGCGGAAGTTGCCAAGCAGAGCGACGAGTGGATCCGTCCGACAGGCGCAGAGGGGACGGTAGCTACCGACCCGATGCTGATGTGCTTTAGTTCCGGTACGACAGGATACCCGAAGATGGTTCTTCATGACCATACTCTGCCGTTGGGGCACCTCTTTACCGGTGTATTCTGGCACAGAGTCGAAGATGGAAAACTTCACTTCACGATCTCGGATACCGGCTGGATGAAGTGCATGTGGGGTAAGTTTTACGGACAGTGGTTCGGCGAAGCGACCCTCTTCATCTACGATTTCGATAAGTTCAACGGCGCAGATATCTTAAAGAAGCTCTGTGACTATAAGATCACGACTTTCTGTGCGCCGCCGACCATGTACCGCTTCATGATCAAGGAAAACTTCGAGGGCTACGACTTTTCTCACCTCAAGCACTGCTGCACGGCAGGTGAGGCCCTGAACCCGGAAGTATATAACCAGTGGCTGAAGAACACAGGCTGCAAGATCTACGAGGGATTCGGTCAGTCCGAGACATCCGTAGTCTGCGGCACTTACTTCCCGTGGGTACTGCCGAGAACAGGTTCTATGGGATATCCGGTTCCGGGTTTCCATGTCGCTGTTGTCGATCCGGACGGAAATGAGTGCCCGACCGGTGTGACCGGCGAGATCTGCATCAGAACTTCCGAAGAATACGGCGGACGTCCGGTAGGACTTCTCCTGCGTTATGAAGAGAATCCGGAAGCTATGGAGAAATCCTGGCATGACGGACTTTATCACACAGGTGATACCGCATACCGCGATGAGCTCGGGTTCCTGTGGTATGTCGGACGCGTCGATGATGTTATCAAGTCTTCCGGTTACCGTATCGGACCTTTCGAAGTTGAGAGTGCCCTTATGGAGCATCCGGCTGTTCTCGAGTGCGCCGTCACCGGTGTCCCGGATCCGGTCAGAGGTTTTGCCGTCAAGGCGACCATCGTTTTGACCAAGGGCTACGAGCCTTCCGAAGAGCTGACCAAGACACTTCAGAACCATGTAAAGAAAACAACGGCACCATATAAGTACCCGCGTGTCGTCGAGTACGTCGATGAACTTCCGAAGACCACTTCCGGAAAGATCAAGCGTGCAGATATCAGAAAGAAAGATAGCGAAAAGCTGGAGGCAAAATAATGGGACGGACAGATAATATCAGTAAAGCTTTTGACCCGAAAGAGGCCGAGAGCAGACTTTATTCGGAGTGGATGAATAAAGGATATTTTAAACCTTCGGGCGATACATCCAAGGATTCCTTTTGTATCGTTATGCCACCGCCGAATATCACGGGCCAGCTCCACATGGGTCATGCCCTCGATAATACACTTCAGGACATTCTTGTCCGTTATAAGAGAATGAAGGGCTTCGATACTCTCTGGGTACCGGGTACCGACCATGCATCGATCGCGACCGAAGCGAGAATCGTAGCGACAATGAAAGAAGAAGGCCTGACCAAGGACGATCTGGGAAGAGATAAGTTCCTCGAGCGTGCCTGGGAATGGAAGAAGCAGTACGGCGGACGTATCGTTGAGCAACTCAAGAAGATCGGTTCTTCCTGTGACTGGGATCATGAGCGTTTCACCATGGACGAAGGCTGCTCCGAAGCAGTAAAAGATGTATTTATTAAATATTATAACGAAGGTCTGATCTATCGTGGCGAGCGCATCATCAACTGGTGCCCGAAATGCCTGACTTCGATTTCCAACGCCGAAGTTGAATACGAAGACCAGCAGGGTTCTTTCTGGCATCTTCGCTATCCTTTCGAGGATGGTTCCGGATATCTGGAACTGGCAACGACCCGTCCGGAGACGCTCCTGGGCGATACCGCGGTTGCCGTTAACCCGAAAGATGAGCGTTATAAGGATGTTGTCGGCAAAATGCTCGTTCTCCCGCTCGTCGGAAGAAAGATTCCTGTTATCGCAGACAGTTATGTGGATATCGAGTTTGGTACCGGTGTCGTTAAGATTACGCCGGCCCATGACCCGAACGACTTTGAAGTCGGACTGCGCCACAACCTTGAGATGATCACTGTCCTTACCGAGGATGCCAAGATCACGGAGGATTATCCGAAGTATGCCGGCATGGATCGTTATGAGGCAAGAAAAGAGATCGTTAAGGATCTTGAAGAGGGAGGATTCCTCATCAAGGTCGAGCCGCATGCACATAACGTTGGTACCTGTTACCGCTGCGGTACGACAGTTGAACCGAGAGTTTCCCTGCAGTGGTTCGTAAAGATGAAGACTCTGGCAGAGCCTGCCATCGAAGCGGTAAGATCCGGAAAGACAAAGTTCGTTCCGGAAAGATTCGATAAGAACTACTTCAACTGGATGGAGGATATCCGCGATTGGTGTATCTCCCGTCAGCTGTGGTGGGGTCACCGTATCCCGGCATTCTACTGCGATGACTGTGGTGAACTCGTAGTTACCAAGGAAGATTCCGCAGTATGTCCAAAGTGCGGTAAACCGATGCGTCAGGATCCGGATACTTTGGATACCTGGTTCTCTTCGGCACTGTGGCCGTTCTCGACCCTCGGCTGGCCGAAAGAGACCGCTGACCTTAAGCGTTATTATCCGACAAATACATTGGTTACCGGTTATGACATCATTACCTTCTGGGTATCCCGTATGATCGTTGCAGGATGTGCCCACATGAAGCAGACACCTTTCGATACTATCCTGATCCACGGCCTCGTCCGTGACTCCCAGGGCAGAAAGATGAGTAAATCTCTCGGGAACGGTATCGACCCGCTCGAGATCATCGAGCAGTTTGGTGCGGATGCTCTTCGTTATGCACTCGTTACCGGCAATGCGCCGGGTAATGACCAGCGTTTCCAGCAGGATAAGATCGAGGCCGGAAGAAACTTCGGCAATAAGATCTGGAATGCCATGAAGTTTGTCCTGATGAACTGCGAAGATGACCTGACCTTTGACGATGTCGATCCTTCTAAGTTTACTTTGGAAGATAAGTGGATCCTGTCCCGCATGAATCAGGTCATCAAGGAAGTTACCGATAACTTCGATAACTATGAGTTCGGTGTGGCTCTTTCCAAGATCAACTCTTTCATCTGGGAAGAATACTGCGACTGGTATATCGAGATCGCGAAGTCCCGTCTTTTCGACAAGGAGTGCAGTACAAGAAAAGAGGCTCAGTTTATCTTAAATGATGTGCTCGGCAGATCCATGCAGCTTCTGCATCCGTTCATGCCGTTCCTTACAGAAGACGTTTACAGATATCTCGTACTCCGGGAAAAGACGGATTCCATCATGATCTCTTCCTGGCCGGAGTACCGAGAAAACGAAGTATACGCAGCAGAAGAAAAGCAGATGGAGATCCTTATGGATGCGATCCGTTCGATCAGAAACGTAAGAACGGACATGGGCGTAATCCCGTCCCGTAAGATCGGTATGATCCTTGTTTCTTCCGAGGAAAAGAACCGTGCGATGTTCGTTGATGGTAAGGCTTTTCTCGAGCGTCTGGCGAATGTGACCGAGGTAACGACACAGCAGGATAAGGAAGGTATCCCGGATACGGCAGTTGCTTGCGTTTGCTCCGCCGGAGAGATCTATATCCCGCTTGAAGATTTGATCGATATCGATAAGGAAATTGAGCGTCTCGGCAAAGAACAGGAGCGTCTTGAGGGTGAGATGAAGCGTGTAAACGCGAAACTTGCCAACGAGGAGTTCGTCAAGAAGGCTCCGGAGAAGGTCATCAACGCTGAAAGAGAAAAGCAGACGAAGTACCGGGAGATGCTGGACAACGTGCTTTCAAGAATCGAAGCGCTGAAAAAATAAGGTTCGGAGGATTAAGTTATGAGTGAAGCAGAAGAAAAGAACTTAGAGATCTCTCAGGAAGAACTGGATAAACTGCCAAAGGACACCGTCCACTGTTTTCCGGCTTCTAAGACGCAGATCGTAAAAAGAAGGATCATTTCCGCAATCGTTGCGGTTCTGGTATGCGCGGCCTGTGGCTATCTGGTTGCCGGTAAGACTGACCCGGGTCCGTTTCTGTGGGCAGTTTTCGGTGCAGTCTTCATTGTCTGTGTGGTCGTTTTCATCCACACCTTCGTAATTGCGAAGTACCGTGTTGCGATGGATTACCGGAAGAAGGAAGTAGCCCTTCGCTATATGTTCTCCAAGATTACGATACCGTTTGATTCTTTTGACGCAAGAGACGGTGCCGCAGATCGTGCCACACAGCTCCTTCAGAATTCCACACTGGGCGCGAACATGACTCACGTGGATTATCTGATCCTCGACAATGTGTACGAAGAAGTCTGCTATCAGACATCTTCCAAGGATCTTGCCAGCAAGGAAGACTTCGATCTTCTTTCTCAAGAAGCAAAGGCAGTCGCCGCTGTTTACAAGGCAAAAGAGAAATACGATGCCCTGAAGATCGAAGAAGACGATGAGAAATCAAAGCTTTCCGACGATGCTTCCGTATCCCTTGTTAAAGATGCCATGAAGGAAGAAGTCAAGGAGAAGGCGGAAGAAGCAGAAAAAGAGATGAAAGAGGCTCTGAACGAGGCGGCTTCTGAAGCAAAAGAGGACGTAAAGGACGAAGAATAAGATCGTTTGTTCTTTGCCGAGGGCAATTGACGAAACCATTGCTTCCTCGTAAAATAAGGTTTGGTGAAAATTTATTTTCATATATAACAAATAATACAAAAGGAGAACATACTTATGCCATTAGTTACTACTACTGAAATGTTCAAAAAGGCATATGACGGCGGTTATGCTGTAGGTGCTTTTAACGTAAACAACATGGAGATCGTACAGGGTATCACAGAAGCTGCAGGCGAACTGAAGAGCCCGGTTATCCTCCAGGTTTCCAAGGGTGCAAGAGCTTATGCTAACCACACCTATCTCGTAAAACTCGTTGAGGCTGCTGTAGCTGAGAATCCGGAGATCCCGATCGCTCTGCACCTTGACCACGGTGATTCCTTCGAACTCTGCAAATCCTGCATTGACGGTGGTTTCACATCCGTAATGATCGACGCTTCCTCTAAGTCTTTCGAGGACAACATCGCTCTTACAAAGCAGGTCGTTGAATATGCTCACGATCACGGCGTAGTAGTAGAGGCTGAGCTCGGTACTCTCGCAGGTATCGAGGACGAAGTTGTTGTAGAGGCCGGCCACGAGTCCTACACACGTCCGGAAGAAGTTGAAGAGTTCGTATCCAGAACAG
>CAJOLL010000084.1 GCA_905235455.1 uncultured Clostridia bacterium | reverse complement strand
GGTCCGTAAGCGAGACGAAACGGCAATCGACATCGTGCCTCTTTCCTCAGAGACGACCACCGCGATCGTATCGCCGATCTCACTTGCGCCGACGGCGGCTCTATGTCTTGTACCATACCGTTCGATCATATGAAAGGTCTCGGAGAGCGGGACGTGGCATCTGGCAGCGATGATCCTTCCTTCACGGATCAGAAGCGCACCGTCGTGCATCGGTGATCCCTTATAAAAGATCGACTGGAGCATGGAATTTGTTACGGAAGAATCCAGCCGGACGACATTTTCCTGTTTGAGAAGTTCGCCGAGTTTTGTGGATCTTTCCAAAAGCATGATCGCACCGGTATAGGTCTTGCTCATCTCGGTGCAGGCACTGACGATCTCATCGACCATGTTGACATAGCGCAGCTGATCCTCAGAATCATCGTTGATGATCACGTTCTGAAAGGACGAGAAGGATTTTAATCCGACCGTCTCAAGCGCATGACGAAGCTCCGGCTGAAAGATAACGACAAACAATATCGCTACGATATAAAGAAGTTTATTGAAAATGAATCCGACCATTTCCAGACCGAGGAAACTGCAGAACAAAATAAAGACCAAGATCAGCAGGACACCCTTTAAAAGCTGCCATGCACGAGTATCACGAATGATCTTCAGGAGATTGTAAAGAAGGAATGTAACGAGGATGATGTCGATGATATAACGAGCGAGATCCAACGGCCCGCCGAAAAACAGATATCCGCTGTCCAGACTGGAAAAAACTTCACGGATAAAATCTGTGAATTTCTCGAGCATGATTCCTCCCCCTTTCACATACAACGTTTATTATATCATATTCTACCCTCACTTGGAAAACCTTGTGCAGGACTGCAAATCTATAAAAATACCTATATCTCGCCGATTTCCTTCCGAAGAAAAAGATCATCAAGGATCGTTACTGTCCTTCCGGAAAACTCGACGATCCCGTTTTTTTCCATCGCGGATAATTCTCTGGAGAAAGACGGCCGCGGGATCGATAAAAACTTGGCCACCACCTCCCTGGACCCGGGAAGCATGACAGATGTCTTCATCTGCTTTTCCGAAAGACGCAAAAGGTAATAGGCTATCTTCGCTCTTACACTTTTCTGGGAAAGAAGGATCACCCTTTCATCAGACAGTTTGATCCTTTGTAACAGCAGTTTCCAAAGTCCTTCCCGCATCGCCGGAAAACGATCGACAAGAGTGACCAGGGTACTTTGTGAAATATATGATAAGCTGACATTCGAGATCGCTTCCAGCGTCGCAGTATATCGTCCGTTTTCTTCCAGGATCTGATCTTCACCGAAAACATCTCCGGCTTCAAGAATGCGAAGAGTCGAAAACTCTCCGGAATGGGTATACTTCTGTGCCGCCGCATGTCCTTTCTCGATAATGAACAATCCTTTGCAAAGATCGCCTTCCGATGCGATCAGTTCTCCCTTGGTAAGCTCTTTTTGGCGAAAAAGAGCTTGGCACTCTTCTTTTTCCGCATCACTCAACCCTGAAAACAGGATCGATAATTCAGTTTCATCAGCCTTATTCATAAAACTCTTTCTCAGGTTTCTTCTTCCGAAGAATACACCTGTTTTCCTTTCACCCAGACTATCCGAACATTATTGTTCTTATCAAGAGCGACCATATCCGCATATTTCCCGATTTCCAGAGTGCCGGTATCTTCTTCGATATGCATGACTCTTGCAGGATTCAGGGTACAGGCTTTGAGCGCCTTACGCATGGGGATCCCGAGTTTTAACAGATTTTGAAACTCTTCATGCATATCCGTTGTTGAACCGGCAAGTCTGCCGTCACCGAAATCGGTCCTTCCGTTTATGACATGCACCGTTTTTCCGCCCAGGTCATAGTCTCCGTCCGGCATTCCGGCCGCCCGCATGGCATCCGAAACCACGACGGCACGGTCTTCGCCCAGCACGGAAAAGACGATCTTAAGAAGAGCCGGATGAACATGTATACCGTCGCAGATCAGTTCACAGGTCACGTCAGAGTCTTCCAAAAGTGCTCCCGGAGCACCCGGTTCATGGTGCCCCAGCGGATTCATGGCATTAAAAAGATGTGTCGCGTGATGAAGCCCTGCTTTTATTGCTGCCCTGCAGACCTCATAGGAAGCCGCCGTATGTGCACATGAAAGAGCATATTTCTCTTTCATTTCCATGATAAAGTCAAGGCTTCCGGGGAGCTCGGGAGCCAGATCGATGATCGAGATCATATCCTCGGGATACCCGGAAAGAACCTCTCGAACATATTCTGAAGAAGGATCTATTGCGTATTCGGAATTTTGGACACCGCATTTTTCTTTCGATAGAAAAGGACCTTCCAGTCTTACTCCGATCACTCGGCTTCCGCCTTCTTCTCTTTTTAAATGATCTGCGCAAAGAAGCACACGTTTGACATCTTCTTGCGGGATCATCATGGTTGTCGGGCAAAAGGAAGTAACTCCCTTTGATGCAAGATACGCGGATATCTTTGAAAGGCTCTCGATGGTTCCGTCTGAAGTATCCGCACCCATGGCGCCATGCACATGAAGATCGATAAATCCCGGGATAAGGATCAGACCGGAGAGATCATATTCTTCTTCGTCAGCCGGAACAGACAGGATCTCTTTGGCAATCGCGGAGATACGCCCGTTATCCACGGTCATCGTCATATCTTTCTGAAGAGAAAAAGAAGCATCTACCAGATCCACATGATTCAGTCGCATTTTCCTGTCCTTCCCGACCGCAAGACATACGGTCATGTAATAATTTTACATCGAAAATCTCTTTTGTGACAACAGCAGCTGCCGCTTGATCTTCAGACGCAAACATGGTGCTTTTCTTTACGAAATAGGACATTTTTACGTTTTTGTGAAAAACCCTGCACCATATCGTGCAAATGGGACTATAATCAAAAGCAGAAAATAATTAAAGTAATTAGGAGGATTTTTATGTTCCCAGAAATCACGGTTACTAAGACAACCTCACCCAGACAGAAACCGCAGCCGGGTCAGCCGCTGCCTTTTGGTCACATCTTCTCTGACCACATGTTTGTAATGGACTATGAGGAAGGAAAAGGATGGATCAACCCGAGAATCGTTCCTTACGGTTCATTTGAGATAGAACCGGCCGCTATGGTATTCCACTATGGTCAGGCCGTATTTGAAGGTCTCAAGGCGTACAAGTGCGAGGACGGTACAATCAACCTCTTCCGTCCGGCTTGCAATTTTGAGCGTATGAACAACAGTAACGACCGCCTGGTTATCCCGAAGGTCGATGTTGACTTCTGCGTACACGCAACAAAGATGCTCGTTGAGATAGATAAGGATTGGATCCCTTCCGGCGAAGGCGAGTCCATGTACATCCGTCCGTTCGTTATCGCAACCGACCCGTATCTCGGTGTACGTGCTTCCCATACTTACAAGTTCTTCATCCTGCTCTCGCCTTCCGGTGCTTACTATGCACACGGTATCAAGCCGGTAAAGATCTATGTGGAAGACAAGTACGTTCGTGCTGTACGTGGCGGTACAGGCTTCACAAAGTGCGCCGGTAACTACGGATGCTCCCTCATCGCACAGACCATCGCTCATGACTCCGGTTACGAGCAGGTACTCTGGCTCGATGGTGTTGAGCAGAAGTACATCGAAGAGGTCGGCGCTATGAACATCATGTTCATCATCGACAACAAGCTCGTTACTCCTTCTTTGGCTGCAGGTTCCATCCTGCCGGGCATCACCAGAAGATCCTGTATCGAGATCGCAAAAGATATGGGACTGGAAGTCGAAGAAAGAAAGATCTCCATCGACGAAGTGATCGAAGCCGGCAAGTCCGGACGTATGCAGGAGTGCTTCGGCTGCGGCACAGCTGCTGTTGTTTCCCCTGTCGGTGAACTCAAGTATGAGGATACCGTTATCAACATCAACAATGGTGAGATCGGTCCGATCACACAGAAATTCTACGATACCATCACAGGTATCCAGAGTGGTAAAGTCGAAGACAAGTTCGGTTGGGTAACAAAGATCGACTGATCGTTTTTCACCACAAAACAAGATTTAAAAATCCCCCTTTTTCACAGAGGTTTCCAAACGGAAAACGATGATGAAAAAGGGGGTGTTTTTATTATGTTCATCAATTGAAACAAGTCGCAAAAGCGCGTCACCCGAGGTGTTTGCGGTTTTATACAAAAATAACCATCTGATAAATCAGATGGCCATTCTTGTAGTTACAAAATCCGGTGAATTATCCGTCTTTCTGAAAAGAATAATACCATGTATTTGATAAAATAACAAGTATCAAAAAACAAGTTCACCGAATTGTAAACTACGCTCAATCAAAGCGAATTAAAACTCGAAGATCTTAAAGTTCGAAAGTCCGAGATCAAAGTTCAATCCGATCGCTTCACGATAGTTAACGATAAACAGAATCAGAAGTGCAATTCCGCCGAGTACGACCAGCACGCCGAGGACCCGGGGCATTCTTGTCGAGTTGGTTACATTGGACTTTGCAAGGACATCGTGGTACGACTTATTCTCGGGATTTCCGGAAGCATAAACATAAGAGATCAAGCCCGGGATCACCGTGAAAAGGCAGATGGTTTTGAAGAAACTTCTGATGATATTGTGGATCATCGAATTACCCATATGGAAATCGACATCGCAGTTCATAAAAAGCTTGCCGGGAGTGGTTGCAAAAAGCCTCGTCAGCAGCACATCCAAAACGAAGTAGGCAATGATACATACAACGATAAGTTTGATCAACTGGTCTCTTGAGATCTTCACCGAGTTCACTTCCGTGTTGATCTCGTTCACCGAGAACAGCAACATGCAAACTCCGCATGCATATCCGATAAAAGTAATTAGATCGAGGATAATAGCACAGGCTCTATCCGTCATTGAAGCATTATTATTCATATTTGACCCTCCCGATTATAAGTTCAATATAACACTAGGGAAATATCACGTCAATTCGGGGAATCTCAGTAATAAAAAAAGCATTTCAGAACATCTCCGGACTCCCAACGGAAATTCAATGATTGGAATTTTCCGGGACAAAGCGGCGAGTATTTTGCCTCGTCGTTGCAATGCGTGACCGAAACAAATTCCGGGTCCTCCGGAATATCTTTACTGAAAAAGCCGAGAAGCTCTTTGTCATTTAATGAGAACTGCGCATTCTTACAGTCCTCCGGAACAAGAACATCCAGCCGGAAGCGCGCGGACTTATCCATAAGAAATAAGAAACCCAGTACCTTTCTGTCCGGTTTCGGACTTTGTACTCTTTGACTCAGGGTCACTTCACTTCCATCAATGACAAAGTGATAATCACGGTCTTCTAATTCGCTTACCGCAATTCCCGAAAACAGATCCCCGCGGATGATCTGTTCATTTTTGCTGTTGTCCATGCCGTTCTCCTTATTCTTGTGATCTGCTGCGCTCTTTTGCGGCAGCTTCGCTCAGCGACGCCATCTTCTCCTCTTTCTTCTTCGGAGATACAGTCGGTGCCAGTCTTTCGCCTTCGTTATATTTTGATACCGGCACACAATCTTTTGATCCTTTTTCTACCGCTTTGACAACTATAAAAGAGACCACATTGATCCGTGTTTCCAGTCTTGTTTCATCAAGCGATTCTTTCAACGTGATCGACGAGTCCAGAGGCGTATTTCTTACGGCACCGCCATAAGTCTGCAGTGTCAGGTTTTTCGTTTCTTTCATATCAGACAGTTTCGTAAAATTGTAATCTGAGGATTCAAAGAATACGATCGGGATCGACAGATTATCGAAGACCGTATGGTCAGATTGAACGGTCGTGACCTCACGATAAATATCATCGATTCCGTCCGCGTTTGCATCAAAACTCAAAAGCGACATATTGTAGTAAAGGTCTGTACCGGTCTCGGACATAAGACTGTTTTCATAAGCCACGTCATATGCTTCATAGAGTTTTCTTCTGTAACTGTACTTATTTCCTGCTTTCAGAGAGGAAAGACCGGAATGCCCATAGAGTTTATCTCCGGCATAGATGCTCTCGATACAGTACATACAGTCGATGCTTCTTCTCTCCTCATCAGAAAGGGAGTATACAAATGTCCGAGCTCCTAAATAATTCGAAGAAGATGCTCCGAAAGCAACGAGGATAATATCATACGCGTACTTTTTTCCGTACATCTCCTTGGCGATCGTCATCAGGGCACCGATTCCGCAGGCATTGTTCTGTATACCGTCATAAAGCGGATAATCGATCCTCTGAGAATACTTAACCGGCGAATCATAATGTGCGCCGATAACTACTGTCTTATGCACCGGATTATACTCACCGAAAGAATCCCGCTGCATAAAACCTTCGCCCGGGATACGGACGATATAATTGCTGGAGCTCTCGGATGCAGAAGCGGCAACCAGCTGGATCTCCACCTGATACCCGAGGTTTTCCAATTCGTTTTTGATCATGACACCGGCGCCCTGTTCTCCCGCGGAAAAAGCATCGCGGTAAGGGAACGACTGCGCCAGATCCAGTGCGAAATCCGCGCCGTAAGTGCCGTACTGTGCCGGTTTTACATCTTTATCTTCCTCACCGCAGGAGGAAAAAGAGAACACCATCCAAAAGCAAAGCATGACGGAAAGCAGTTTCGTTATCTTATTATGTGTTTTTGTATATTTCATTCATTCTCCTAATTCTCACCTTGCCGAAGAATCGCAGATCACATCAAGTCTTTCCGAAAAGAACACTTCGGCCGTTTTTTGCGTCATCACGGTCCTCTTGATCTCTCCGTTTCCGGAAGCGCGGATCAACGGGATCTCATCCTTATAGGGCAGAAGGTCTTTCATGATCCTGCGAAGCAGTGCATCTTTACTGACTCCTTCGAGCTTTCTGGGGAATCCGAGCATATCATAAAGCCGGAAAAGAGGTTCGGAAGGGTTCATGGCGGCGACGGCAAAAGCCAGGGCCTCACCCTCGGAATAGCGAAGGAATCTGAAATGCTCAAGGATCGCTTCTTTGATCTCTTTGGCATAAGAAAACGCGTCGGGATCCATCTCTCGGATCCTGGATTTGGCCAGATAACACTCATCGATCGTAATGAACATATCCGTCTTATTGACCAAGCGGTTCAAAAGCGTGATCTGATCAAGCATGGCATACCTGATGATCTGCGCATAGCCGTTTTTCATAAAGGAATCGGGAACAGTAGAAAGAAAATCCACATCCATATACACGGCCAAAGGGCGACATTTGACGCTGACACAGTCTTTATGGCTCATATAATTCAGATAGGAAAGATCTGCTTCGGCCGATTCAAGCATGCTCATCAGAGTCGTCGGGATCAGGCAGTAAGGAAGACCGCCTAAAAAAGTGGATGCACAGAAAGCCGTCACATCCAGAATACTTCCGCCGCCCCAACCGACAAGAAGATCCTCTCCGGAAAAGGAGATATCCATCAGGCGCTCAAACACCTGCATGACGACATTCTTCGAAGACTGGCGTCCGTCGATACGGATCACTGTCGGCTTTATCCCCTTCTTTTCAAGTTCTGTGATAAATCCCGCATGATGCAGTCCGTCAACTTCTTTATCCGTAACGACCGCAACCTGGATCTCGTGATCGGAAGAACGTCCTTTTACCAGTTCATAAAGGCAGGCATGCGCCATCTGGCGGCCGCACTCGATCGGATAGCTTCTTTGGCTTTCCACACGTTTAAGACATGTCATGAACGTTCTTCTCCTTCCTATTCGGATAATTACCCTTGATATGATAACACTTTTGCGCCGTTCTTTGAATAAAAAAGAATGAATACAAGTGCCTATAAGGAAACTTATGTGATAAAATAGGTTGTTATAAATAATGGAAGAGGTTATGACTATGCCAATTACAAATCCGGCTATACGCACACGCTTTGCACCGAGTCCCACGGGTTTCATGCATGTAGGAAATCTGAGAACGGCGCTTTATGAGTATCTTATCGCAAAATCCTTGGGCGGCACTTTTGTGCTCCGCATCGAGGATACCGATCAGGAACGCTATGTGGAGGGAGCCGTCGATATAATATACAAAACTTTAAAGACCGCAGGTCTTGTCCACGACGAAGGTCCGGACATCGGCGGCGATTATGGTCCTTATGTACAAAGTGAACGTATGGATCTTTATAAACCCTATGCAGAGGAACTCGTGAAGAAAGGTCATGCCTACTACTGCTTCTGCAGCAAAGAGCGTCTGGCTTCCCTGCACAAAGACGGCGGCGTGGAAGGCGGATATGATCGTCACTGCCGTGATCTTTCCGAAGAAGAAATCAAGAAGAATCTGGATGCAGGCATCCCTTACGTTATCCGCCAAAAGATGCCGCTTGATGGAGAAACGACATTTCATGACTGCGTCTACGGCGATATCACCGTCCAGAATAAAGAGCTCGAGGATCAGATCCTTCTGAAGGCCGACGGCTATCCGACATATAACTTTGCGAACATCATCGACGATCATCTTATGAAGATCTCTCATGTCGTACGTGGTTCTGAGTATCTCTCTTCCACACCGAAATACAACCTCTGCTATGAGGCTTTCGGTTGGGATATTCCGACCTATGTCCACCTTCCCCTTATCCAGGGCAAGAACGAAGACGGCACGGTTAGCAAGCTCTCTAAGCGCCACGGTTCCACGGGTTTTGAGGATCTGGTCGCTCAGGGATTCCTTCCTGAGGCGATCATCAACTACATCGCACTTCTCGGCTGGTGCCCGAAGGATAATCAGGAAGTTTTCACGCTGGACGAACTCAGTAAGGCTTTCGATATCTCCGGGATCAGCAAGTCTCCGTCCGTATTCGATTACGATAAACTCGAGTGGTTCAACGGCGAATATATCAAAAAGATGACGGAAGAAGAGTTTATCGAGTTCGCTAAACCTGAGCTTTCGAAGTTCCCGATGATCACACCGGATCTTTATCCTCTCTTTACCGAGATCATGCAGCCGCGTATCACCAGACTTCCGCAGATCAGCGAGAAACTCGCCTTCCTGCTTGAGCTATCCGATTATGATCTGGAGCTCTATGTGCATAAAAAGAGCAAGACGACAAAAGAAAGCTCTCTCGAGATGCTTAACATCGTTCTTCCGATGCTCCACGAGATCGAATGGACCAAGGATTCTCTGTCCGAGTGCATGACGGGGCTTGCCGAAGGCATGGGCGTTAAGAACGCACTTGTGATGTGGCCGGTAAGAATTGCGGCTTCCGGAACGGCAGTTACCCCGGGCGGTGCAGTTGAAGTCATGCTCCTTCTCGGCAAGGAAGAATCTTTAAAGCGCATTGAATCCGGACGACAGCGACTCTCCGCTGCACTTTCATAAACAGAGAAAAGCAACAGGTGCTTTTCAACCAAAGTAAAATTGCACACAAAAGCGTGCGCAAAGAAAGCGAGAGTTAAAAATGAGCGAATATAAGAGTTTTATTCATGAGGCAATCGAAACAGATATCGGACCGGGAGGACGTTACGAAGGAAAGACTGTTCATACGCGGTTCCCACCGGAGCCGAACGGTTATCTGCATATCGGTCATGCAAAAGCACTGGAGATCGACTTCGGTATGGCGGAACAGTACGGTGGTCTTTGCAACCTGCGTATGGATGATACCAATCCTACAAAGGAAGACGAAGAATACGTAGAGGCCATTAAAGAAGACATCAAATGGCTCGGCCATGACTGGGATGACCGTTTCTACTATGCTTCTTCCTACTTCGACAAAATGTACGAGTACGCGGTCGAGCTTATCAAGAAAGGCTTGGCATATGTCTGCCAGCTGACGCCCGAGGAAATGAAGGAACACAGAGGTGACCTGACGCACCCGGCAACGAGTCCGTATCGTGACCGTCCGATCGAAGAGAGCCTCGATCTTTTCAAAAGAATGAAGAACGGTGAGTTTGAAGACGGCGCCATGACACTTCGTGCGAAGATCGATCTGGCATCCGGTAACTTCAATATGCGCGATCCTGCGATCTATCGTATCAACCACATGCGTCACCACAACACCGGCGACAAGTGGTGCATCTACCCGATGTACGACTTTGCCCACCCGATCGAAGATGCACTCGAAGGAATCACGCATTCCCTCTGTTCCCTCGAATTCGAGGCACACAGACCACTTTACGACTGGGTCATCGAGAACGTATCCGTTCCTTGTAAACCTCGTCAGATCGAGTTTGCAAGACTCGGTATCACACATACGGTCCTTTCCAAAAGAAAGCTCCGCAATATGGTCGAGACAGGTCTCGTCGACGGCTGGGATGATCCGCGTATGCCTACCCTTTGTGGCCTTCGCCGCCGCGGATATACACCGGCATCGATCCATAACTTCCATTCCAGAAATGGTATCTCCAAGGTAAACGCAGTCGTTGACTTTGCCTTCCTGGAGTACTGTTTGAGAGAAGATCTGAATGCGACCGCCAAACGTGTCATGGGTGTT
>CAJOLL010000083.1 GCA_905235455.1 uncultured Clostridia bacterium | reverse complement strand
CCGCCGTCCGTCACTTCGCCCGGCCGACCTTCGCGCGGAGCTTCCGGAAGAGGAAGACGGCCCGATCAACAAAACGTTCGAGTCGGAACAGTTTGAGAACAAGCCTTCCGTAGTGGCTTCTCTGGATATGCTTCCGGAGCCGCTCGGCGAGGAAAACATCCACCACCTGGCAAAAGATTCCTATACCCCGGCACTGGCCCGTGGTACGGACGAGATCCAGGATGAACTGGCTGAGGGCGAAAAGATCGCGAAAAAAGCGATGAGAGGCCTGCCGGATTATGATCCGGACGGACCGAGTCCCTTCAAGCCGAACAGAAACAGATAAGAAGATCCGCATCGGGAACAGGTATGATCATCCCTGTTCCCGGTGTGTTTTTACCTTTTTAAGGAGCCATGATGGAAAAAGCATACCTCTGCCCGAAATGCGGGGCCTCCGTGATCCTCAAGGATGATTCATCTCCGGTATGTTGCTTTTGCAAAAGCACTCTTTCCGAAGAAAACGAGACCTCACAGCCGGAAGGCGGTTTTTATATCGGCAGTCTGGGCACCCCTGAAGTTCGCCGTCTGACTTGTTACAAATGCGGAAAAAGTATGCTGTCGTCTTTACATACGGAAATGACTTCCCCCAGGTGCCTTTGCTGCGGATCTGACGATCTGACGGTCCAAACAGAGAAAGTGACGATTCCGGAAAGACTCACGGTCATTCCTTTTTCCTGTGATAGAAAAGAAGCGGAAGAAGAGTATCTGAAGGCGGCTAAAAACGAAAAGATCCAGTTCCGTTCTCTGACGTCCCGTGAATATATCGAGGCGATCACTCCGGCATATGTCCCGTTTTTCTTTTATGATTACCATGCCTTCGGATCTGCGATCCTGAGTGTCGTTCCATATGTCAAACAGCCGAGGAACGTCTGTGAGAAGGTCCTGTCGGTTTTTCTTTTAAATGATATTTCCGTGGAAAGAACTTCCAATGTCGTCACTCCCTATCCGAAGACGATCAGTGTCGAGATGGCCTGGAAATCACTTCCGATGTCCGCTTCATCCGCGGTCGGGCAGAAGAAGATGGATGAGGTATCTCCGTTTTTAACTGCCATTATCTCTACGGAGGAGAGAACGATCGGCGATATCCGGCATGCCATGCTCCTCGATATTGACCGCTCCGCAAAAGAAGTCGAAGACGAGTTCTTTTCGCGCATAAGAGACTTTGTGAAAGAGTGTATCATCTCGGAAAACCTCGGTCACTTTTCGATCACTTCGTATGTCGATAACACGGTCTACGATCCTTCACTCGGCCAGCTGATGTATGTTCCGATGTGGATCTTGAAGGTCAGGAAAAAGGACAGCTGTGTGACTTGGTGTATGAACGCGAGTTCGGGAAAAGCCTCAGAGATAACGAGAGAAGTTCTTTCCGAAAAAGACACCTCAAAAGAAAAGAAAACCGACTCGCTTTCCGCGATCAGCAAAAAACGCATCAAGTCGTTCACGATCGACGATCTGGGCGGGGCCGGAAGACCCGTAAACTACAGAACGTTCATGATCGATACCGTCGCTTCGGCCATCGTTTCCGAGATGACGCTGAATGAGATGTCTGCGGATAAGAGTCTTTTGCAGTTCGAAAGACATACCAGAAGAAATATGACACAGGTCAGTGTTCCCGTGACGGAAGCCTATCAGAGCGATGCGGAAAAAGCAGTCGCCGAGAGTAAGGCTCAGCCGATTCCGAGTGCGCCCGTACCTCTTCCGACAGAGCATTCTCCGCTTTATCTTATGAAAGAAGAAGCCAGGAACCGTTCTTTGGGAAGAAGACAGAGACTGCCGGAAAAGCCGCTCGACCGGAGAGTCGGAAACGAAGACCGGTTCACGACCGATGATACTCCCTCCGGCATAGCCGTCGAAGTCGGACTTTCCGATCTGCCGGAGTATGATCCAGCAGGTCCCGATCCCTTCAAAAAATAAAAAACGGAGTCAAAGACAAGAAAACACCACTGGAGCGATCCGTAAAGGGCGAAGCCCGAGGAGCAACGGTGGCGTTTTGGCGTTATCAGATCAATTCCAGAGGCTTTCGCCGTTCGTCTCGATGACCTCTTTGTACCAGTAGGCGGAATCTTTAAGTATTCTTTCCTGCGTCTGGTAATTGACGTAGACAAGTCCGAATCTCGGATCGTAGCCGTCAGCCCATTCGAAGTTGTCCATGAAGGACCAGTGAGTGTACCCGATCAGCGGAACACCGTCTTCACCGGCTTTGTAGAAGGCGCGGATGTATCTTTTCAGGAAATCGATGCGTTGCGGATCGTGGACCTTGCCGTCCAGGTGGACGCTGTCGGTGCATGCGCAGCCGTTCTCGGTGATCATGATCGGAAGACCATATCTTTCGTACATGAATTTAGAAGACCAGTAAAGCACATCCGGAGTGATCGACCACTTAAGGGCCGTCAGCGGCTCACCGGAGAGTGCTGCGTTGCCTTCCGCGGCGGACAGCTTGCTGATGTCGCGCATCGCGGCATAGATGTTCATGCCGTAGAAGTCCAAAGGAGCGGTGACGATCTTCCATTCGTCCGCGGTGAAGTCGACGAAATCCTCGCCGAAGAATTCCTTTGCGCCTTCCGGCCACCGGCCGAGAATGATCGGATCGGACCAGAAGGAGTTGCTGAGCATGTAGCCGAACTCATCAAAGGCAAAGGTCTGGGAACGCGCCTTTTCGATCGCTTCGGGAGAACTGTTTTCCGGAATAAAGGACGGACCTGTCGGTGCATAGGAGATCTTCGGGACCTTCTTGGCATATTTGCGGATCGTATTGACCGCGGTACCGTGAGCGAGCATGACATTCTTTGACATGCGGAAAAGGTCTCTGTCGGAATACTTCATAAACGGTGCATGAGTGCCCATGTAACAGCCGAGACCGAGGAAGATCTGAGGTTCGTTGAATGTGAACCAGTAGGAAACGCGGTCGGAAAGCGTGTCGATGACGACTTTGGTGTAGTTTTCAAACCATCCGATTGATTCCGGATTCAGCCATCCGCCACGCTCGAAGACCGCCTGCGGCATATCCCAGTGGTAGATCGTCACGAGCGGCTCGATATTATTTTTGATCAGTTCATCCACAAGGTCGGAATAGAACTGAATTCCTGCCTGATTTATATCTCCGGTGCCGTCCGGAATGACACGCGGCCAGCTGATCGAAAAACGGTAGGCTTTGACACCGATCCTCTTCATGAGAGCGACGTCTTCTTTCATTCTGTGATAGTGGTCACAGGCAACATCGCCGTTTTCGTGATTATGTACCGGGGTATTTCTCCAATGTGTATATGTATCCCAAATCGACGGGCCCTTGCCGTCTTCGTTCCAGGCCCCTTCAATCTGGTAGGAAGCGGTGGCAACGCCCCAGATAAAGTCTTTCGGTAAAGGCATAGATCATCCTCCTTGATGCGACAAAAACAAGTGCTTTTCGAAAAGAAAAGCGGTGCTGTTTGATATGATTCAAGTATAACAGACGGCAGTAACTATGTATATCAGATCGATGATAGATTTGTCATTTATAAAAAGAGCGTTATGGTATAATCATATGGGAAGTTTAAGGAGATGAGGAAGTAAATGAATATAGCGATAATCACGGATACATATTTTCCGGATATAAACGGAGTTACATCTTCGATTTATACGCTTGCGCTTGCTCTTCGTAAAAGGGGACATCGCGTATATATTTTCGCCATGTCCAACAAAACATCTACCGCCATCCGCAGAGTCAGTAAGAATCCGCCTGTTTTTTCGATCCCGAGCATCCCGACGCTCCTGGTCCGTCCTTACAGAACGACCGTGCCGTATTCGTTCCGTCTCGTGCAGATCTTAAAGAGACTGAAGATCGATATTATCCATACACAGACGGAGTTTTCCATGGGCCTTATGGGTCTTTCTTCGTCCATGACACTTCATCTTCCGATCGTGCATACCTATCACACGATGCTCGAAGATTATACACACTATATTCTCGGCGGCAAAGTGACGAAGATCATCACTCCGGAGACGTTAAAATGGTACAGCAAGGTTTTCTGCAATTCTCCGACGGGGCTTATCGTTCCTACGGAGAAGGTCAAGAATGCTCTTCGCGAATACGGTGTTACCAAGCCGATCTATGTGATCCCGACCGGCATCGACGTTTCTCCGTTTAACCCTTCGAAATTTAATGAGAAAGAGATCGACGAACTTCGAAAGAAATTCGGCATCCGGAAAGACGAGAAGATCCTTCTGAGTCTGGGGCGTGTGGCCAAAGAAAAGAGTATCGATCTGATCATCGATCAACTCCCGAAGATCTGCGAACTTTCTCCGAATGTCCGCGTGCTCATCGTAGGTGATGGTCCGGCGCTTGACGATCTCAAGAAGAAGGCAGAAGATCTTCATGTTTCCGATAAGGTGATCTTCGCGGGTTCCGCTCCGTACGCCGAGATCGGCAAATACTACCAGCTCGGCGATGCATTTATCTCCTGCTCGACTTCCGAGACACAGGGCCTTACATATTATGAGGCCATGGCAGCCGGACTTCCGGTCATCGCGAGAAAAGACGATGCCGTAAATGATCTTTTCAAAGACGGTGAGAACGCGCGGCTTTTCACAGATGAATCCGAGATTCCCGGTATCGTTTCGGAGATCTTTAAAGATTCGGCTACAGCAGCGCGTTATTCCGAAAATGCAGGAAAGACGGTAGCCGCTTTTTCTGCGGAAACTTTTGCGGGAAGAGTCGAAGAAGCCTATATGAATGCGATCTCCCGCCACGTCCGCGAGAAGGCGATCCGCCGTTCGAACGTCGGCAAACTTCACCTTTCGAATAAGTATAAAGAAGTCAAGCTCGTTCCGCCGGAAGAAGATAAGCACTTCCTGGAGAAGGAAGAAAAGAAGGAAGAAGAATTCCTCGAAGAGACAGGTGTCAAAGATGCGGTTGTCAGCAATACGCGAAAAGCATATCACACGGCTTACCGGTATGCGTCGCTGGTTCGCATCGGCAAGAAGGCCACCCGAAAAGATAAACCGAAAGAGAAATGATCTGATTATTTTTCTACGAGAGTGATCCCCGGATAACTCGGAGTCTTTTTGTTTTCATCGGATCCTTTGCCGCAGGACTCGTCTCCCGCAGTATCTTTGGCTGCCTCGGAAGGATCTGTTTTCTGCTCCGGCATAAGCTGCGGGACAGAGAAGAAATATCCCTGAAGATAATCGACACCGGCCTGCTCGCAGCACCTTACCTGTTGCTCATTTTCGACACCTTCCGCGATCGTCTGCATGTTGTTTTCTCTTGCAAAAGAAACGATGCTGTTAAAAAGTGCCGCGCCACGTTCCTGATTGATGTGGCTCGTAATGCTCCTGTTGATCTTGATGAAATCCATCGGTGCATCGGTAAACAGGGCAAACGAAGAGGCAGCTGCACTTAGGTAGTCGATCGCGATCCTTATCCCGTGTTTCCGCAGGAATATGAGGTTGTCACGAACGATGAAGTCATCTTCGGGAAAAGCACCCGTGATCTCGATCATGACGCGGTTCGCGCCGATTCCGGAGGCATCTACGGCACGAACGAATTCCATGACGCTTCTTTCATTGAGCTCGGCGGCGGAATAGTTGATGCTGATGAGTTTTTCCTTGTTGGCCGGAAGTACCGCGTATTTCATGGCTTCTTCGGTCATGAAGATCGTCAGTTTCGAAAGACACGAAGTCTTTTCGAGGATCGGTACGAACTCCTCAGCAGTCATTTTCGAACCGTCGTCGCGGATCCATTTCGCGAGAATCTCGACGCCGAAAGGCTTATGCGTCACCGCTTCGTGGATCGACTGATACGAAGCCTGGACCATACCTTTGGAAATGGCGGAAGAAAACTCACTGGCGATACTTACGGTGCCCTTGTAGTAATCTCTCATGGCATCCGTATACCTGCTGATCTTCTGGTCTTCCAGGAAGGAATAACGAAGCGCGATGTTAGATTGGCGAATACCTTCTGCGACTGAACAATCCGGGCGGATGACCGTAAAGCCGATTCTGTAGGAAACATAGACGGGAATGTTGTCGACAGATATTGTTACGTCATTGATGTTGTCGAGGGACGCCAAGATATTTTCGAGGCTTTCTTCGCTCGAAAAGTGCCGTACGACGATCGCATAGTTGAGGTCGTGTCCTTTGCAGAGTTTTGCATTCGGATACGAAGAAAGAAGGCTTTTGAGCTCCTCGGAGATACGCTTGACGATCGACTGGTAAAAGTCACTTCCGAAAAGTCCCTGGATATCTCCGGCGTCGTTAAACGAGAGCATCAGGATCGACATGGCTCCGTCCGGCGGGATCTTCACGTCAGAGATGCAGTTGAAATTCGGCAGATCCGTAAGAGCGTCATGCGTGGCTATCTGTTCGAAGTGCTTTTCGCGTTGGCGATTGCGGGAAGAAATATAAGAGATGACCACGCTGACGATGACATAGACCGCCACGCGGATCAAAAAGCTGAAACTCCTGTTTTGATTGTCCGTGAACAGATCGACAAGAGGTCCCATGGCAAAACCCGAGATCGCGGCAAAGAGGGCGCTGTACCACACGGGGGAATAAAGAGCGGTCTCTACGACAGGGATGACGATCAGATTGGCATATACACTCGGCGTTCCGCCCGTGACGCATACGAGAACCACGACCAGCGACGCCATCAGAATCATGGCGGGGATCAATAGCGGAAAGACGGATTTTGAACGATCGGCCTTCAGTTTGCTCATAGACAATCTCCTTACAAAGGAACACCGAAACTTGTTGACGGAGAATCGGAAATGCACGCGATCACCTCTCCTGTATTTTATATCAGACGACCTGAAAAGAATACACGGATTTGACTATTTTTTCACTTTGTTGATAATTGTGTGTGTAGGATAGAAGGGAGATAAGGTATGCGTAAGCAATGGTTTCAGTCTTTGTTGATGCGCCGGGCAGTCATCATTTTGATACTGCTTGTCGAAATTGCGAGCTTTACTTTCCTGATCGTAGCGGGATCGCTGATATCCGAAGTTGCCTCGATCGCCTTCCGCGCAATCTCCTTCATCGTTGCTCTCTATGTCATCAGTAAAAACGACAAGGGCGGATACCGGCTGATCTGGGTGTTCATTATC
This sequence comes from uncultured Clostridia bacterium, assembly GCA_905235455.1. Taxonomy (GTDB): domain Bacteria; phylum Bacillota; class Clostridia; order Saccharofermentanales; family Saccharofermentanaceae; genus Scatonaster. Next base: position 4,789 of record CAJOLL010000083.1, on the reverse strand, counting down.
CTGGTATTTCCGATCTTCGGCGGTATACTCTATGTATTCTTGAATTCCCAGATGATCAGTAATCGCTATGCGAAGAACTTAGCCGAAGTCATCAAAAGTACGCAGGATCAGTTTGAGTTAAAACCGGAACTGAAGGAAGAACTTCGGGAAAAATTCCCTGTATACGTCAAGGGTGTGGATTATCTGGAAAATACCCAGAAATTCCCCGTTTATAAGAGTACGAAGACGACGTACCTGTCTCCGGGCGAAGCCTTCTGGCCCGTCTTTCTCGACAAACTCCGTTCGGCGGAAAAGTATATCTTCCTCGAGTACTTTACGATCGGTGAAGGCAAGTTCTGGGATTCCATTTTGGAAATCCTTAAAGAGAAGGCGAAATCCGGAGTCCTCGTGCGGATCATGTACGATGACATGGGCTGCTTTCTGACACTTCCTTCCGACTATCCGGAGTATCTGAAATCGCTCGGGATCGAATGCAAGATCTTCAATCCGTTCCGCCCGTTCTTTACGACTATCCAGAATAACCGTGACCACAGAAAACTCACTTCGATCGACGGCAAGATCGCTTTCTGCGGCGGCTTGAACCTGTCGGATGAATATGTAAATGAGAAAGAGAGGATTCGGCTACTGGAAAGACTCCGCCGTCATGGTCGAGGGCGAGGCCGCCTGGAGCGTTACCTGTTTTCTTCTTCAGATCTGGCAGATCAATCAGGTCACATACGAAGATTTTCGCCAGTACTATCCGTGGACCGAGGAACCCTGTCCGATTAGAAATGACGGCTTCGTGCAGCCGTATACGGACGTCCCGCTCGACCATGAGCGCGTCAGCGAAAGCGTCTACATGCACATGATCAATTCGGCAGAGAAATATCTTTATATCAGTACCCCGTATCTCATCCTCGATGAGGACATGGTCTCCGCGCTTTGCCTCTCCGCGAAAAGCGGTGTCGACGTGCGTATCGTCACCCCGAGCAAATACGATAAGTGGATGATCCACCAGGCGACCAGATGCTACTACAGAGACATGGTAGAAGCCGGAGTGCGGATCTACGAATATACACCGGGCTTTATGCACAGCAAGACCGTCGTCATCGACGATAAGGCCGCAATCGTCGGATCTGTTAACTGGGATTACAGAAGCCTTTATCTCCACTTCGAAAGCGCCGTCTGGATGTGCGGGACCGATGCGGTCCTTGACGTGAAAAACGATCTTCTGAAATCGTTTGAAGTGTCCGATGAAGTCCTTCGCGAGGAACTCAATTTCCACCGCGGCTGGAGTCTGTTCCGCCTGATCCTGCGTCTGATCGCGCCGATCTTCTGATCGCGGCTGGAGTCTGTTCCGCCTGATCCTGCGTCTGATCGCGCCGATCTTCTGATCGCGGCTGAAGTCTGTTCCGCCTGATCCTGCGTCTGATCGCGCCGATCTTCTGATAGTGAGAGAATTGTTCACAAAAGAGAAAAGACTATTGCTCCGTTCCGTGATAGAATCAAGGTATCAAATTCTTTTGTGCTGAAGGAGGCGGTATCCGTGCTTAAGAACGCGTATCTGAATGAGAAGCCCGAGAAAGAGATCCTGAAATCTCGCTTGAAAGAGCAGGAAGATCTGCTCTTTGTTAACCAGAACAAGATCAAAGACAATAAGCTCCCGGTCGTTGTGCTCGTCGAGGGCTGGGGCACCGCCGGCAAGGGCACCCTGATCGGCAACGTCATCAACAATATCGACCCGCGCTTTTATAAGGTCGCGACTTTCGACATGCCGACCGACGCAGAGAAAAGAAAACCCTTTCTCTGCCGCTATTTCGAGGCGCTTCCGGAGACGGGGAAATTCCGCTTTTATAACACAGGCTGGATGAATGAGATTGTCATGCAACGGCTCGACGGCAGTATGTCCGATTCACTATACGAAAAGCGCATTGCCAGCATCCGCCGTTTCGAAAGGCAGCTCACCGATAACGGATATCTGGTACTGAAATTCTTCATGCACATCACGGAAGAAGAACAGAAGAAACGCATCAATAACCTCAAGGATTCCATCGATACGAAGTGGCGCGTCAGCGAAGACGATCTGTGGCAGAACAAGCACTATAAGGCCTGCGAAAAGATCTTCGAAAAATACCTCGAGGATACGGATTCTTCTTCGGCTCCCTGGTATATTGTCGATGCGAAATCCGAGAAGTGGACCGAGCTTCAGGTCCTGGAAAGAATGAACGAAGGCATCGAGATCGCACTTCAGAATCACTCACTTGCGGTTCCGCTTCTGCAGAATACTTTCCCGCTCGTGAAGATGCCGAAACTTGCCGACATTTCTCTTGAAGGAAAAGAACTTTCCGACGAAGAGTATAAAGAGAAACTCGACAAACTGCAGGATCGTCTTTCCGAACTGCATAACCGGCTCTATAGAAAGAGAGTTCCGCTCATCATTGCATATGAAGGATGGGACGCGGCAGGTAAGGGCGGCAACATTAAGCGTATCGCCGAAGCCCTTGATCCAAGAGGATACGAAGTGCATCCGATCGCAAGCCCGGAGCCGCACGAAAAAGCACGTCACTATCTGTGGCGCTTCTGGACACGCCTTCCGAAGGACGGTCATGTCGCGATATTCGACCGCACCTGGTACGGCCGCGTGATGGTAGAAAGAATCGAAGGCTTCTGTTCCGAAAACGACTGGAAGCGCGCCTATAACGAGATCAATGAGTTTGAAAAAGAACTCGACGACTGGGGCGCGGTCATCATCAAGTTCTGGGTACAGATCGATAAGGATACCCAGCTTGCACGCTTTACCGACCGCCAGAACACTCCGGAGAAACAGTGGAAGATCACGGAAGAAGACTGGCGCAACAGAGAAAAATGGGACGTATATGAAGATGCCATCAACGAGATGATCCAAAAAACATCGACGAAGTTTGCCCCGTGGCATGTACTGGAATCAGTTGACAAAAAATACGCGCGTATAAAGGCCCTTGAGATCGTCATCAAAGAGCTGGAGAAGAGACTCAAGTGAAAGGCCGGTAATTTGCAGGGCTGATGCATAAGTTCTTTTATTTCTGCATTTCCTTGTGGGATTTCTTGAATTCGTATATCTTCGCGTCCGCGATCCTTAAGTATTCTTCGGAGAAGGAACGGATCAGATCGCTTGAAGTTTCCAAGGAATTCCATATAATAGATGTGTTTAGAAATACTAGGAGGAATATTTATGATTTCATTACTTGATTCCGGTGCGTACCTGATTCACGGTTCGGAGATCATTCCGGATAATCAGGAAGCAGCTGCTGCAATTGCCGCTAAGACCGGTAAGACCATTACTAAAGAAGAAGCGAAAAAGGCAACGATCGCGTATGGTATTTTGAGAGATCATAATACCTCCGATAACATGGAGAAGCTGAAGATCAAGTTCGACAAGCTGACCTCCCACGATATTACTTTCGTCGGTATCATCCAGACCGCTCGTGCTTCGGGACTTACGAAGTTCCCGGTTCCGTATGTTCTGACGAACTGCCATAACTCCCTTTGCGCTGTCGGCGGCACGATCAATGAGGATGACCACATGTTCGGTCTTTCCTGCGCAAAGAAATACGGCGGCGTATATGTACCGCCGCATCAGGCCGTTATCCACCAGTTCGCCCGTGAGATGCTCGCCGGCGGTGGTAAGATGATCCTTGGTTCCGACTCCCATACACGTTATGGTGCACTCGGTACTATGGCGATGGGTGAGGGCGGACCGGAGCTTGTAAAGCAGCTGCTTAACCAGACGTATGACATCAACATGCCGGGTGTCGTTGCGATATACTTAAAGGGTGCACCGGTCAAGGGCGTCGGTCCGCAGGATGTGGCTCTCGCAATCATCGGTGCCGTTTTCGCAAACGGCTATGTAAAGAATAAGGTCATGGAGTTTGTAGGGCCTGGTGTTAAGTCACTGTCTACTGATTTCCGTATCGGCGTCGACGTTATGACTACCGAGACCACATGTCTTTCTTCCATCTGGCAGACCGACGATGAAGTCAAGTCTTTCTACGATATCCACGGACGTTCCGGCGATTACAAAGAACTGAATCCGGGTGAGATCGCTTACTACGACGGTGTTGTCGAGATCGATCTTTCCACAATCCGTCCGATGATCGCCATGCCGTTTCATCCGAGTAATACCTATACGATCGAAGACTTAAAGGCAAACCTCGACGATATCCTCGCTGACGTGGAGAAGCGTGCGAAAGTCTCCCTCGGAGATGCAGTTGACTTCTCTCTTAGAAGCAAGGTCGTAAACGGCAAGCTCATGGTCGATCAGGGAATCATCGCGGGCTGCGCCGGTGGCGGATTCGAAAACATCTGCGCTGCGGCGGATATCCTCCGCGGAAACTACATCGGTTCCGATAAGTTCACGCTTTCCGTATATCCGGCATCCATGCCTGTTTACATGGAACTCGTACGAAACGGCTGCGCCGCGACGATCATGGAAACAGGTGCGATCATCAAGACCGCGTTCTGCGGACCGTGCTTCGGTGCCGGTGATACTCCTGCCAACAATGCATTCAGTATCCGTCACTCTACGAGAAACTTCCCGAATCGTGAAGGCAGTAAACTCCAGAATGGTCAGATTTCTTCTGTTGCTCTTATGGATGCAAGATCCATCGCGGCAACAGCGGCAAACAAGGGTGAGCTTACGGCGGCTACCGAGTTTGACGGCGAGATCGGAAAATACAAGTACTTCTTCGATCATAAGATCTATGAGAACCGTGTCTTCGATTCGAAGGGTGTGGCTGATCCGTCTCAGGAGATCCACTTCGGACCGAACATC
>CAJOLL010000082.1 GCA_905235455.1 uncultured Clostridia bacterium | reverse complement strand
GATTTCCCGGATGATTGGTATCCCGATTGGCTGGAAAGGAGTTATACCGGTGATTTTGTCATGAAAATAACCCTTCCTTTCGTTGATGTACCGGAGGATCATCCGTTTTACAATGATATTAAGGAGATATACCGCCTCGGTCTGATGACCGGTACTACGCCGACCACCTTTGAGCCGGAGACGATCCTGAACCGCGCCTTCCTTGCGGCAGTCCTTTACAGGCGCGCCGGAAGCCCTGCACAGACCTACGACAATCGCTTCCCGGATGTTGCAGCAGGCGACTGGCATGTAGAAAGCGGTATATATAAGCTTGAGGTAGGTGCTTCTTCAAGAGATATCCGCGGATCCCGCGAGGTAAACGTAACAACCGGGCATCCGGAGATCGCGGTTCCTGATTACAGGGAAAAAGCGCCCCAGTACTATCATCTGGATGTGCAGACCAAGATCTTCGACAAGAAACAGTTTGAAGCCGTCCTCGGCAAAGAGATCAAGGAAGAGAAGGCGCCGAAAAAAGGGCAGTTCACTTTGAATTCCGCTCTTTCGGATCTTCAGAACGGCAACTTAAAGAGCAAACTGTTCTATAAGTGGACGATGCTTGGCGTAAAGAAACGTAACCGTAAGGAAACACAGGAGAATCTGCGTAAGATGAATGAAGTCATGACACGTGAGATGCCGCTTCGTACCGTTGCTACTTTCTCCCTGGGAAAAGTGACGATCGAACAGATGGAAGCAATGATCCTGATCTTTAACGGACATTTCTTTAAGGGAATGTGGAAACTGAAGAAGGCGAAAAAACATAAAAAAGAACTCACTTTACTGTGACGTGAAATTGTTGCCTTGATTACTTCAAATTGAAATATGTCTGATACATGTGACGGAATGCACCGTGCTACAATATCGTTAACAAACTGCAAAACTATGCAAAGATGTAACGGAGAGAAGCATGACGCCACTTCCATCACAAGGGTATTTTTACCCATATGATTCGATTGACGAACTCTACACGGAAAAACAGCCGCCGGAGTTCGGACGCTTGAATTCGCTCTGGAGACTGGATCTTCCGAGCTGGCGTTTTTACCATGCCAAATTGACGGAAGATATCCCGCATGGCTGGACAGATCCCGAGTTTGATGATTCTTCGTGGGAACTTATGGATGTTCCAAGTGTCTGGCAGATGCAGGGCTACGGATATCCGAGTGAACTGCGCTACGAGAAGAATGCCCTTCTTTCCCAGAAAACATCCAGGCTTCAGCAGCGCCTTGCTGATGAGGCGGGTAAAGATAATACGAATGATTTCGGACTTTACCGTGTGTGGGTCAATCTCCCTGCGCAGTTTATCCATCGTTATGTATATTTCGTAACCGATGGCATCGTCGGCCACTATATCATCAGTGTAAACGGTCATCATGCGGCTTCATCCAGAAGTACATTTGCAACCACAAAGATCCTTTTGACAGAGCATCTTCATGAAGGTCCGAACCTGATCACGATCGCGGTCCGCCGTTTTGATATCCGTATGCAGAACGGCAAGCCGAGAAAAGATGTGCATGCGCAAGGTGCATTCGGCTTTTCCGGGCTTTTCCGCCTTCCGTATCTGGTCGCGGAATCCAATGTGGAGGTGTCTTCGGTACGCCTTTCATCGTCCTTCCTTACGGATACTCTGGCAAAAGATGTCGTTCCGAAAACGGCGATGATCAACAGTCTTTATCGTTCCGACAACGATGACCAGTCCACGGAAAGACAGCGCGAGATTCTTTCTGATGCCGATCGCCGAAGAGATGCAGAATTGAAGGTGGAGGTTGAGCTTTTCAACCATCTTCCTTACGATATGCAGGTCACGGTCTACTGCCGTCTTATGGAGGCCCGTGATGAATACGATCTTTACAATCTTCCTGAACATCGTCTTACACAGCGAAAAGAACTGACCGACATCATTCCGAAAGAAGGTGTCAAACTTGTGGGGACCGAGCTCTATGCCAAGCTCGTCCTTCCGTGGACGGAACAGACACCGAATCTTTACGATCTCATCATCGAAGTGCGGGACAATCAGGATCGGGTCATCTGTGTAAAGAAGCAGCGCTTTGGTTTCCGTACTTTGTCTTATCAGGACGGTATCTTCAACATCAACGATGTCGCGGTGCCGATCCATGGTGTGAAATATTATGAGTTTGATCCTGAACACGGTATCTCTGTCCCGCTGGAGCGTTTCCGTCAGGATATTCTTCTGATGAAGAGTGCAAATATCAATACCGTATATGTTGTCCATCATCCGACGGATTCAAGGTTCTTCGATCTGTGCGATAAATACGGCATGTATGTGATTTTGCAGTCCGCGGCATCTCTCCTTCCGCAGACCGTCTATTCTCTGTTTAACCATCCGTGTATCATCATGTGGTCGATGACGGGAAGAAAGTTCGATGAAGGATCCTATCTCGATGTAAAATCCAGGATCAAAAACTTTGATACATATCGTCCACTTTATTGCGAGATCGATAAGACCGGAAGGGTAACCGATCTTCCGCAGTTCCCGAATAAAGCGGGTATGTTCTTCGGTGAATGGTGTGATCTTTGTGTCAACCGCCGATACTTAAAGAGCAAACTGAAAGAAGATAAAGTGCTTTTCGAGTCGATCCTTGCAAGACCGAGAAGAGAAGAAGATGAGATGGATCTTAAGTATATCCATCAGGGAGACTTGGTCGAATATTCTGAGCAGGTCGGCGTCCCGATCGCTCAGGGGATCGTGGATGCCAACAGAAATCCGCATCCGATCTTCTTTGAAGTGAAAAAACAATGCGAATATATCAAGATATTCAGTTCTGTCGATAATCCGGCACTTCTGAATGTAAATAATGTCCTGCAGTTTGCGGGCACGCCGCCGATCGAACTGAAGTGGCAGCTGCTTCTCGGAGGTATCCGTCTTACGGGCGGATCCGGTATCGTTCCGTCGATACCGCCGATGGGAAGTAAAGCCATGCAGTTCCCATTTCAAGTCGGAGATTTTCTGACGTCTGCCTGGAGTTCTCAGTATGCAAAAGCAGAAGAGGTGTATAATCAGGCCGTTTGCAAAGAACTTATCCTGGACATCAGTATGACTCTTGCGGAAGATACCTGTTACGCAAGGGCCGGATTTGAACTTGCTTTCTATCAGCAGGTGCTGGTGGATGAGGTATGTGATCCTTCTTCGGAGGATGACCTGTATATGAACGGTTCCGAGGATTCACAGATCCAGATCATCGATGCTTCTGCGCTGGCCGGTGACCTGATCATCACTGAAGAAAAGCCGACTGTTAAGATCAAAACATCACCTGCGTTTATCTTTGCGCAGACCAGGCATGTGCGATATGGATTCAGCCGTCAGGAAGGCGGACTCTGCTCCGTTATGATCGATGGTCAGGAATATTTCGACGGCCTTTTGGAACCGAGTTTCTATCGTGCAGCGGCAAATATCGACCGTGCCGATAAGTCATATGTCCTTTCACAGACGGTTTTTTCGCATGAGACCGACTGGCGTACGATCCAGGGTGATATCCGGTTTACCGGAAGTTTCTATGAGATGGACGGCGAAGACTTCCATCTTATCTGCAAATATGAATCTTCCGGCATGAAAGGGCCGCTCAAAGTTCACTATTGCGTGAAACCGGACGGTACTATTCTTTCCACGCTCCATTTCCAACCGCGTTTCGATCTGGTACGATTCGGTTTCCGTGTGCCGATCGATCCGAGAGCTCACATCGGCTGGTATGGCCGTGGCAGCGGTGAATCTTATATCGACAGAAAAGAGTCTCAGCGCATCGGCTGGTTCACTTCTTTGGACAGTGCACTTTATCACGAGTATGCGCGACCTTCCGAAAACGGCGGTCACACGGATACCAAGTATCTTTTGCTTCAGCATGACAATATCAAAGGACTTCGTATCAGTAAAGAGAATATGGATCCTTTCTCGTTCTCATGTCTGCCTTATATGCCGGAAGATCTGGATGATTACTCACATCAGGAACTGATCACTTCCGATAACCGGACACACCTGTATCTTGATTTTTATATGAAAGGGGTAGAACGAAGCCCTGATGTACTTGCCCGACGAGGGCTGCCTAAAAATGCGGTATACGAGGAAACGATAGAGTTTGCTCCAAAATACTAATTTCACTATATGGGAAGGACCTTCGCAAAAAGAAGGTCCTTTTCATTTGTTATCCAATATATGGAAAAGATCTTTTTTTTCCTTAGAAGTCAGTTCTCTGTACTGTCCGACAGGAAGCGAGCCGAGCGAGATATTCAGAATGCGGATGCGCTTTAATCGAGTGACTCGATATCCGAGGTATTCGCACATCCTTCGGATTTGACGGTTCAATCCCTGGTTCAGGACAATATGGAAAGTGTTCTTTCCTGTGAGGCTGACCTTGCAGGGGAGAGTGACGGTATCAAGTATCGGGAGTCCGTTTTCCATCTTTTCTTTAAAAGTACGATCGACCGGCTTATCTACGGAAACGACATATTCCTTATCATGTCGCCCTTCGGCGCGCAAAAGCCTGTTGACGATATCTCCGTCATTCGTAAGAAGAATGAGCCCCGTGGAATTTTTGTCCAGTCTTCCGATCGGAAAAATACGCTCGGGATAATTGATGTAATCGATGATGTTGTCTTTATCTCTTTTATCCGTCGTACAGGTGATCCCCAATGGTTTATGGAAGGCAAGATAGATATGCTCGTCTTTGGGAAAAACGACCTTTTGGTTTACTCGTACGATCTGCCCGGGAAGGACCTGGGATCCGGCTGCGGCAGGAAGACCGTCGATCGTAACCACGCCGGACGCAATATATTCGTCTGCTTTCCTTCTGGAACAGAAGCCCGCAGAACTGATATATTTGTTGATCCGAACGGATCCTTCGGAAGTGTTGTCGGACATTTCAGCATTCTCCCATCAGTACCAGACGGAACCGGTAACACGCTTCAACGTGAAGGTAAATGTCGTACCTTCGCCGTATTCACTTTGTACCGTGATTGTCTCACCCATATAGGAAAGAAGCTCTTTGGCGATCGCAAGACCGAGGCCGGTGCCCTTTTTGCCGCGAGCGCGGTCGGCTTTGTAGAAACGGTCGAAGATATGGTCGATATCGTATTCATGAATGCCTTGACCGGTGTCGATGACAGAGACAAGCACCTGATCCGTTTCGTTACTGTACTCGGTCGAGATCGTGATGCTGCCGCCTGCCGGTGTGTATTTTTTCGCGTTATCCAGAAGAATAACGATAATCTGCTCGACTCTGTCAGGGTTACCCATAACCGTCGGCAGCTGGCCGGTCTTATACTCGACGGAGAAGTTCAGTTTAGCCTCTTCCATGACAGGCTTAAACTTCGTTTCGAATTCAGTAAGAAGCTTGTTAAGGTCGAACGGGAAGGTCTTAAATGCGAGTGTTCTCGCCTGAAGACGTGAAAGCTCCAGCATGTCGTCGATCAGTCGGGACAGACGCATCGTCTCGTGAAGGATGATGCCATAGTAGCGCTGACGGTCTTCCTCTTTTTTGACCATGCCGTCCGCAAGAGGTTCTACAAGACCGCGCATGGCGGTAAGCGGTGTACGCAGCTCATGAGAAACGTTGGCGACATAGTCTCGGCGTGTCTGCTCGAGACGCTCCTGTTCGGAGATGTCGCGGAAGAAGCCCGTAGCTCCTATGATGGCTTTCTCGTTATCTTTGATCGGCACGATCGTGGAAGAATATGCACAGTCTTTGGCTTCAATCGTACGTTCATAGGTCTCGCCGGTCTTCAGACAGTTTTCAAAATCTTCCCAGACTTCTTCAAACGGGATCAGCTGCAGTTTCTCGGTAAAAAGATTCTTACGGGGAACCTTTTCAAAAAGCGTGGCGATCGCATTATTCGAATAGTCCGGCTGAAGATCCTTATTTACGGAAACGATACCTTCGGAAATAATGTCAAAGATCTCTTTGAGGCGGTTACGCTCTGTGGTAACACTGGTAATGGATTTACTGAGCTTTTCGGCAAGTTCATTTACGGAGGCCGCAAGGTCACCGATCTCACCTTTGGTCTTGTCATTGGCGCGGATGGAGAAGTTGCCCTGACCTAGAGCGTTTGCAACATCCGTTACCCGATTAAGAGGACGGATCAGGCGCTTACTTGCAAAATAGACAGGGACAAGCATGGCCAAAGAAACGACCAGTGTGGAAAGAAAGACGACCTGACTGAAGCCGGACAGGAAAGTCTTACCTGTGCTGATCTGATCTCCGATGATCAGATAGGCAATGATATGATCCTTGTACTGGATCGGTACCTGCACGATCGTGATACTCTCTTTTCCGGTATCCGGTTTCAGAGTTCCGATAAGGTTTTTGTTATCGCTGTTGGTCAGCATATTGGTCGCGCAGAAACTTTTGATGGCATCGACCGAGGCCATGGTATCTTCAGAATTTATATTCGTGGAACTGACAAGGTTTCCGTTTACGTCGTAGAGCAAGTAATAGCCGGAAATAACGTCGTAGGAACGGTATCCGATGCCGGCGGTTTTTATCGTCTGAAGGCGGGAAGTATCGTCTCCTCCTGTTTGTTCAGCTATCTGATCACCGAGATAAGAAGCCATCGATCTTGCTTTGTCGATGATTTCTTCCTGAGAAGAATCTTTGGTCAGTTCGTTGACGGCCAGATTAAAAAGCGCCGAAGAAAGAAGTGCTGACGCAAAGAGCGCGACCAGCACCAGAAAGATCATCTTGCGTAGAAAAAGACTACGAAACATCAGGAATTGACCTCAAATTTATATCCGACACCATATACTGTGATCAGAGACCATGGCGCACCTTCATAATAGATCTTCTGACGGATACGCTTGATGTGTGTATCTACCGTTCTTGTATCACCGAAATAATCATAGCCCCAGATCAGAGAAAGGATCTGCTCACGGTCCATGACCTGTCCGATATGAGAAGCGAGAAGATGAAGGATCTCCACTTCCTTCGGCGTACACGGAACAAGTTCTCCTTTGACCTTGACCTGATAGTTGTCCAGATTGATCTCCAGACCTTCAAAACGAAGGAATGAAGTATTTTCCTGAGGTTCATTGATACGACGCAGTACTGCTTTGATACGTGCGATGACTTCTCTCGGGGAGAACGGCTTTACGATATAGTCGTCCGCTCCGAGTTCCAGTCCGAGAACACGGTCGATCTCCTCGCCCTTTGCGGTGAGGATGATGATCGGGGTGGAAAGCGTCTTTCTGATCTCGCGGCAGACTTCGATACCTGTTTTTTCCGGCATCATAACGTCCAGGATGATCAGATCCGGCTTATCGGAAGCAACGTGTGCAAGAGCATCACGTCCATCATACGCGCTTGAATAAGTAAAGTGTTCGTTTTCAAAATACAGACCCAGGGACTCGTGTACGACCGGATCGTCATCACAGATTAAAATATGAGGAGCAGTAGCCATTCTCAATACCTCTTACTTCTGATTCGCAATACATATCTATTATAATCAAAAAAATGAATTTTGAACAAACGAATGTGAACAAATCGTAAATACTGCTCCACAAGCAGAGGATCTTGTATTCGTTTACCGATCCGAAGATAGTCACTTGGGAGCGGGTATGCATATAAAGCTGATGTGGTATAATTTTACTATCTTGCGGAAAGTCGGTAATCGTTATGTTTTTGGCAGATAAATGGACGGATTTCGAATTGCTCTATTGCGGACAGGGAGAAAAATACGAAAGATGGGGCGATGTATATCTGCAGCGCCCCGATCCGCAGGCGATCTGGCCGAAAACCGGCTATTCCGGCATGAAAGAAGAACGCTGGCCGAAACCGCACGCAGTCTATCACAGAAGTGAAAGCGGCGGCGGTTCTTGGAGCAAGGAGAAACCTTTCCCGCAGAAGTGGAAGATCCGTTACGACGCAGTCGGACGTCCGCTTACATTCATCATCGAACCCACAAGTTTTAAGCATACCGGGCTTTTCCCGGAACAGGCGGCCAATTGGGATTTTTGCGGGAACCTGATCCAAAAGGCGGTTTCGCAGGGGAAAAAGCCCAGGATCCTTAACCTTTTCGCCTATACCGGCGGTGCGACGATGGCTTTTGC
>CAJOLL010000081.1 GCA_905235455.1 uncultured Clostridia bacterium | reverse complement strand
GTAATAAACGATTCACCCTGAAAAAGAACCGCTTTTTCGGGGTGTTTTTTTCTTTTTTTCCTGTTATACTCATATAGGCGTATTTTGAAACGTTTAGTTCGGTAGGAAATGTAGGAGGAGTTTGAATATGCCCATTACTGAGTATCTTGAGAGAAATGCGGATCTTTACGGCGACGAAGTTGCACTGGTGGAATTAAATCCTGAACAGCAGGAGACCGCACGCATCACCTGGAAAGAATTCGAACTGATACAGCCCACGAAAACACAGGCATACCGCCGTCAGATCACTTGGAAAGTCTTCGATGAGAAGGCAAACCGTTTTGCCAACATGCTCCTTTCCAGAGGCATTAAGAAGGGCAATAAGATCGGTATCCTCATGATGAACTGCCTCGAATGGCTTCCGATCTATTTCGGTATCTTAAAGACCGGTGCTCTCGCAGTACCGCTCAATTTCCGTTACACATCCGATGAGATCCTCTACTGCTCTAACCTTGCAGAACTGGATATCCTCATCTTCGGTCCGGAATTCATCTCCCGTATCGAAAACATCGAACCGGCACTGCACAAGAACCGCGCACTCATTTTCGTAGGCGAACAGTGCCCGTCTTTCGCAGAAGATTACCGTCTCATCACAGGCGACTATAGTAGCACCCGCCCGAACATTCCTCTTACGGATGACGATTTTGGTGCGATCTATTTCAGCTCCGGTACGACCGGTTTCCCAAAGGCAATCCTTCACCGTCACAGAAGTCTTTCACATGCCGCTGCCGTTGAGCAGAAGCATCACAGTACTTCCCGTGATGACTGTTTCCTCTGTATCCCGCCGCTTTATCACACCGGCGCAAAGATGCACTGGATGGGATCTCTGGTTTCCGGCTCCCGCGCGGTCCTTCTGCGCGGCACAAAGCCGAAGTACATCCTCGATGCCGTCTCTTCCGAGCACTGCACGATCGTGTGGCTTCTGGTCCCGTGGGCACAGGATATCCTCGATGCGCTGGATCGAGGCGATGTGAAAATTGAAGATTACCGGCTTGACCAGTGGAGACTGATGCATATCGGCGCCCAGCCGGTTCCGAAGTCCCTGATCAAGAGATGGCTCGCATATTTCCCGAAGCACCAGTACGACACGAACTATGGTCTTTCCGAGTCAATCGGCCCCGGCTGCGTACACCTCGGAGTCGAGAACGTCGAGAAAGTCGGTGCAATCGGTATCCCGGGCTACGGCTGGGAGTGCAAGATTATCGACGATCACGGCAACATCGTCAATCAGGGCGAAGTCGGAGAACTCTGTGTCAAGGGTAACGGGGTCATGGAATGCTACTACAACAATCCGGAAGCCACTGAAGAAGTTCTTAAAGACGGCTGGCTCCTTACCGGAGATATGGGCCGTCAGGACGAGGATGGCTTCATCTATCTCGTCGACAGAAAGAAGGATGTTATCATCTCCGGTGGTGAGAACCTCTATCCGGTCGAGATCGAAGACTTCATCATGAAGAATGACAAGATCAAGGACGTTGCCGTTATCGGTCTTCCCGACAAGCGCCAGGGTGAGATCGCCGGTGCGATCATCGAGGTCAAGGAAGGCATGAGTTTGACCGAAGAAGAAGTGAACGACTTCTGCTTGCAGCTGCCGAGATATAAGAGACCGAGAAAGATCATATTCGCACCTGTTCTTCGTAACGCCACAGGTAAGATCGAAAAGCCGAAGCTCCGTAAGATGTACGGTGAAGAGTATCTCGTCGCTTACGAGAACCAGGACTGATTCCCGGTTTTCTTGATTGGCCGTTTCTCATTTTAAAGACATTTTTCACAGCCAAAAGCACTGAACCGCCAGGGTTCAGTGCTTTTTCATCGGAAAGAGTATTTCTACTATGCGGCCGGGAGATTAATCGACCAAAGCAGATAATCGATGATTTCATCAAGTGCTTCCGTGTTCGGATCCGTAGTCTGGTACATACACGCATACGGCTTGTTATCGCCGAGGATCGTAATACCGTAACCGTAATACATGGTCTTGTCTTGCTCGGTGAAGTGACCCTTAACCAGTCTCGAACGGAAACGGCTGTCATCGTATTCGATGTTCTCATAGACATGCTCGTCTGCCCCGTCATAAAGGGCAATGAAACTGTTAATATAGGAATCCAGATCCTGATGCCTATCTGTTTCCGGTCCTGTAATCACAAAGTGATCCGGATCGATCATAATGTACGCCGTTCCTGCTTCCGTATCGTCACTGATCGAATTGTAGATATCCTCGGGAAGAACGAACCGCATGCCGGACGAAGTCTCGTGGACCCGGAATTTTCTCTGCTGCGGCGCACCGTTGATCTCGAAGGTCTCGACGGCATTGGCGAAGATCCCCTTCTGCTCCATATTGTCCGGCTCATAGAGGGTATAAAATACGCAGTAACAGCCGATATCCGGCCCGTTGATCAGCCGGCAGTAGCCCACGCCGGACTGTCCGTTCGATGCGAAAGAGAATTCCGCATCGATCTCCGGGATCCCGCTGAAGCTCGAGTCGTAATAGTTGAGCACGTCGGCCGTATCCACAAGCAGAAGAGCGGCCAGCATACCATCGTAGTTCATGAAGGAATTCAGGAGATCTTCTGCGTCATATACACACGAGCCGATGGGATCGGAGTTTAGAAAGAACGCGCCGATATTGCCGGTCGGATACGATACATAGATTCCGACGGGGCAAGTCGGATCCGGAGCGGCATCCTGTGACGGGACCGTGATCGCCAGATTAAAATCGGTATTGACCAGATAGGATGTATCCGATACCGGCGGTGGCGGCTCGATACCGGCGTATGCGGTCGCACTGAAGCGCATCGTCTCGAGGATGCTGCTCAGCTCCGCTTCCATCTTGCCGCTCTCATCCGCAATTGCCAGATATACCATTGTGAAATCCTTATAGATCTCGACATAGGCGTCGATCACGACATCCGAGCCCTTGAACGTCTCCATGTAGAGCGTCCTTTTCCCGACCTTCGTCTCCTTGATATCGGTTCCCTTCGTCATCTCGAACTCTTTATCCACGGTCTTCTTGACCGACTTCAGGATCGTTTCCGGTTCCTTTTCTTTCTGGTCGAGTTTATTGATCCGGATCTGACAAGAGTCTCCGTCCTCCGGATAGTTGAGCAAATATCCGTTATCGACGGAATACTCCGGATCCGCCTCCATCGGATAGCAAAAGGAAATATCCATGTTCTCGTCGGCGCAGACCGTCATTCCGTTCGGAATCTCGTCGGCCGTCTGATCCTTGCCGAGTTTATTGACCACATACTCGGCTTTCGTACTGTCCTCATCCTTCTCCTTCGACTTCTTCGTCGTCTCTTTTTCTGAGCACGCGCATCCCCATACCATGCTCATGGCCAAAAGTCCTGTCAAAAAGGATGATTTCCAGGTTCTGTTCTTCATATTTCCATCCTCCTTATCCTAGAGAACTGACGGTTCGTTTATCCGTCAAACTTACCGGTATGTCGGGAATGTGGTGATGTCTCCGCTCTCAAAGGACATAATGCCCACATCGTAGGGATTATCTGTCCACGCATTAAGATCATGATTGATCCACATTTCCCTGGATACGGTCGACAAAGAGGCATCCGTATACTCCGTTATCCCAAGCGTGAAAGCACCTTGGGTCGGGGCCAGAAATGTCGCGATCCCATCCCACTGCATGGTCGTGTAAAGATAAAGCGAACCATACTCATTGAAAAGCTGCACCACACAATACTTTCCGACTTCCGGAGAATAGAATGGAATATTGATGCGTTCATATCCTTCCACCGAAGTATTCTCCGCCGTCTTCTCGCGCGATCCTGTCAGGCATGCCGACTGCCAGTATTCGGTGATCAGCGGAATCAATTCATCGTGTCCGCTGAACTTGGCCGCTGCAACAAAGATGGCGTAGAAATCATCGTAGTCCGCATTCGGTGTCTGCATCTCGATAGATGTCAGGAAGAACCGGGACAGATCCTCCAGACTCTCTCCATTCGTATAGAAATAGTAGCACATATGGCTGATCAGCGTATTATTCGAGTGCACCCCGCCATTGTCATCAAATCTGCTCGATTGCCCCAGAGGAGACGTGGAGCAATAGTATTCATCACCCACATACATCGGCTGCCGGTAAAGATACGGATTACTCATCGACCGGCAGTCATCTCCGCTCGTCTCTCCGATCAGCCACGTGGTATCGGTGGTTTCGCCCATGTACATCTCACAGATGTTTCCCATGATGTCACTATAGGCTTCATTGATCGCGCCATATTCGTTATAGTACTGGCTTCCCTGTCTGGCATAGAATGTCACACCATGTGTATACTCATGTGCCACCAGGTCCAGGCTTAATCCGAATGAGTAACCGTCATTTGCGGCAAATACCGACCAGCCGTTTATCACACCCATATTGCAGCAGTTCCGGATCGGCTGCTTGTTCTCATCACAATACCCGCTCAAGAGCAGGATCGGCATGCCGAAACCGTCCGTAGATTCAATATCGAACTCTTTATAGAAATCGTATGCCTTCAGATAATAGTAGTAATTCAGAAGATGGTTCGCATTAAAGGAAGATGTATCATCCTGGCAATCGAATTGCAGATTGTTGTCATTGAAACAGTATTCGTAATAATCGGCCACGATGATCTTTCTGCTCGGATCGCAGAGATAGTATTTATTGTCGTTGCTGTTATAAGAAACAGGAATGGTGATTTCAAACTGATTTCCGTTGAGCGTGATCGTGTACGTATAATTACCGGGAACCATATCCTTAAAATAAGAATCATTTCCAAGATCGGCGAAGGGATCCGTCGGCAGATACGCTGTCGGATACCCGATGATATATTCACCGTCGTAAGAAATAAAATGCACCATGTACGGCATATCGAAAGACGGATCATCATTCGGATTCTCCGTATACACCTGATAACAATGCAGTGCCCGCCCACGACCGGTATATACCGTCGTCATCGTGTAATTCGAAAGAACCCGATACCCCGAGCCAAACCGGGTACTTACGATATCTTCTGCATCTTTCTCGGTGATCGTCGGCGCTGCGACAGTATAATCCAGATTTGACGCCAGAGAGGACTGCAGCATGCACGGATACCCTTCCGGATCCAGCACGATCTTTAATGTCGCATTTGAAACCGTGATCTCGCCTTTCATCTGCTGGTACGTATAATAGGTATATCCCTGATATCTCGAACCATACACAGCGAACGGAAAATACCCCGTCTCCAGCCCCAGCAGTTCCTGCACGCCCTTAACGGCATTGATCGCATCGTCTTCGTCTTTCACCGGTCGGTAGAAGAAACGCCCGACGATCGTGCTGACATTGCCCTCGTCGTTATAGACGATCAATGCCTCGTTGTTATTCATGCTCTGGATATCCGCTTCTGTCAGAATCGGAATGACCTCCGGTGTGGGCGTAGGAGTAGCGCGTGCGCTGGTATCGCGCTGTGAAGGATCTCCGATATCGGTGTTCTTCTCATTTTTCGTCGCCATCTCGTGCTGCTCGTATTCCGCACCATTGGTTTTCTTCTTGGTCTTCTCTGTATTTTCGTTCTTCGAACATGCCGCACCGAGCAAGCTCAAAGCAAGAAGTATGGCCAGCAATCTGAATCTGCGATCTTTCATACCGTTACCCCCCTTAACATATAGAAGTACACAGTATGATTATCCCAATTAAAGATTGCCAAAGATAGAACCAGTTGTTAATATTTTTTGTCAGATCATGCAGAATGACGGCGCTTCATGCGCTTCTTCTGAAGAAGATACCCGACCACCACGATGACGATGGTCAGAGCGATGCAGCTGTAAAAAGAGATGCCTCGGGAAAACAGGGCAAGGTTTGCGGTACTGGCGATATCTTCGATCTGGCAAAGACCGCTCAGGAGAAGATAGTCCGCAACTCCCATGCCGCCCGGAACCGGAAGGCTGTAGACACCGACGAGGACCAGACAGGAAACTGCCGTAACATTCGCCAGATTCCCCGTCGAGCCGCCGAATGCCAGATATACCAGCACGGTCGTACTTACGAGAGAGAAACGCTGCAGCAGATTTAAGAAGAAAGCTGCAAACATCGCGGGCTTGTTCTTGGAGATATGATCCGCACAGTTTTTATACTGTTCGATCGCGGAATCGATCCTTTTGATGCGTCCTTCCACATCCCGGATCAGGTGAAGTTTTTTGGCAAGCTTCACGCACTTGACTGCGATATTGCGGATCCAGCGTTCTTTTTTCAAGATCAAAACGAAGATGGCACACAGTCCGAGAAGGATGATAAATCCGATCATGACGAGAGTCTGGGCAAGTGTATCGAGACCATAGTAGATCGCAGGAGCCAAGGCAAATCCGATGACACCGACGATCGCCAGCGCCCCGGTATAAAAGAGCATATTCAAAACAAGGATGACGGCCGACTTGGCCACGGGGATCCCGTCCCGCGACATGAAGTAGGCACTGGCCGGCTGGCCGGCAGAAGCAGACGGCGTGATCGCGGAAAAGTAGATATCTGCGGCAGAGTATATGATGCCGTGGCTGCGGATCGGCTTCTCCCCTTCTTTTTTCGTCAAAGTCTTAACCAAGGATATCCAGTGCGAAGCCTTCGAAAAGGACATTGCAGAACATGCCCGCTACCGCGGCGATGAGCCACTTCACGTCAGAATGCAGGAGCGTTTCGCGAAGAAGCGAAGGCGAGAAGCTTTCACTTCTGGATACGACCGCCCAAATGCTGAATACCATCAGCACCAGAAACAATATCATCCACGGAAGTTTCTTCTTAAGCATTCTTTCCCTTCTCCTTTTTCCCCCTTAAATCGGAAAGCCCGCGCCGGCAGCACGGGCTGTTTCTCATCATGATCATTATCCGGGCAGTTCGTGCAGTTGTCGAAATATCCCCGGACCGGTTCTGAAATCAGACTTTTTTCCCGGGGGATCAAAGAAGCGGCGTGTCATTATACTGCGGTCTGTCAGACTTCTTCACCTGAATAAACAGGTTGTGAAGGAGGTTGACACTCGACAGGATAACTTCGCCCTGATTGAGTTTTCGGATATGTTTCATCGCATAATCATCAAGATGATTCTGAACCGTGTTGATATCGTCATTGAGCATGAGTCTGTGGATCAAAAGCGTTCCGACCTGCCCGAAAAGCACCGAAGATACGTCCGTCGGTCTCTGGGTGGTCAGGTAAAGGAAGATACCCTTCTTACGGCCTTCTCTTGCAAGGAGGGTAAGACCTCCGTGGAACTCTTTATCGGAGTATCTGGATTTGGCATATCTGTGGACCTCATCGATGAAGAATACGAACGGATAGATCTGATCTTGGGAGATAACGTAATTACTTACCAGATCAATGACCATGCCGCCGATACCTTCTGCGGCACCGAGGGATGAAGTATCAATATAAAGACTGGAATCCGGTTCATTAACGAACTGGTCGATTGCATCCAACAGGTTATACATCGACGGATCGTTCGAGAAGAACGTAAGGAATCTCGTATTCGTCATCTGATACTGGATCTTCTGTACGAAGGATGCGTTGGCATTTGCCTTCAGCGTGTCGTAGCAGTATCTGAAGTTGTAGTTATTATCTCTTGCCGGCTCGCAGACAGACTCTGCCTGGATCTGTTCCGGGAGAAGTTCGATATTAAAGTCGGTATCGTCATTGGATACGGATGCGAGGTTTTCCTGAACTTCGTCGATATTCGCACCGACCTTATAGTAGTAGGAGTCGTCGCCGATCTTCTTCATGAAACGAAGAGATGTGATCGCCTCGGAAAGCACCGCGCCCTGGCTGCTGTTCTCTGTTTCGAAGAGTTTCTCCCACTGCTCCATACGGATCTTGGAAGGAGAAATGGTCGTATCTACACCAAGTGTCAGCTTGGTGATCTCTGCGTGTGTAAACGCATCTCGATACTCACCTGTCGGGTCGATGATCAGTGTTTTTCGACCGGTAGTGATCAGCTTATCGAGAATGGCAAGAGCCGTTGTGGATTTACCGCTGTTGGTAGAACCGACGCACATAAGGTGACGGTTGAAAAGCGTACTCGGTTTGACCAACACATCCGCGTTTGTTCTGTCGAGGAAAGTCGCGAACGGAGGAAGCGGTTCTTCCTCTTCCTGGGAAGTCTCGAGAGACTCTAAGTACATCTGATAGATCTTATCTGTTGCCAGGTAGACCTTGTCCGTGATGCCGAGCGTCTTAAATCCGGAAAGAACGAATCTGTCCGACTCGGGAGTGATGATTGCGATCGTATCGATACTGATCTCATGGTAATCTTCGTTCTTCCCGGAACCGAATGCCGCCAGTGCCTCCGGATCTTTTCTGGAAGCCTTGTTCTCGAAGACCTCACCCAGGAAAATACCGGCTGTGGAGTCGATCACTACATAGTAGTTGATCGTATTCGGAAGGAATGAACGGCTGAACTTGCTTCTGTCCGTCATAAAGGAGTTGTTGTCGATCTGGGCGATGCTGCAGCTTCTGTACACCTGCGTAATTTTCCCCAGATAATAGTCCTGAAGATTTTCACCTTGGTAAAGAGATTCAAGTGTCATTTTATTCCTCCCGGGCGGTAGATGTTTTGTGTCAAAATCGAGATCGTCTTTTTCATTTCCGTCGACTCACATAACTTTTTTATTATATCATTCCCTGATTGTTTTTTCTATCAGAAGAAAGTTGGCGTTCGTGTTACAGATACGACCGTTTCGGACACAAGTTGAACAAGAGTCTCATCGAGAGAATGGCTCGCTGTGAATATATAACTGAGTACCGGAACATCTTTATTACAGGTGCTACCGGAAGCGGCAAGACATACCGTAATATCCACTCTCGTTCCTATAGCATTGATTTTTTAGCAGAAAAAATACTATATGAGAATGTATGCTTTTTCAATGCTTTTAGGTATTTGCAGGATTTAAGTGTTCACTGAAACTGAAGTTGAGCCCGTTTTTTATCGCGATAAACAAAACCGATCATACCCGATAATTTCTATGCTTTATCGGGATTATTGACTTTTGACCGGTGAAAAAATAAAATCTCATCATTGGATAAAGCAAGACGCAAAACATCCAAAAAATACTGAAGAAAGGAAGGCAACACTATCATGAAAAACGTCGTAAGAAATATGAACTATATGTGCTGCATGTGTTGTATTGAGAGACAATCTGATACTTCGGTAATTGGTATGCCAAAATGAACTTAATTAGAAAAGAAAGTATGCGGCAGTTACCGAACACGAAATGGTAGCTGCTTTTTTATTGCAAAAAAAGAAAAGAGGTAAAGAAAAATGAAAAGAAGTAATAGAAATTTCCAGAAAACATTTATCAAGGTCTTGGCTTTAGGACTTGTAGCTCCGGCACTGTTTACAGGCTGTGCCAAGAAAGCTTCGGCAGGCGGCGGAAAGGATGATGTCCGCAAGGTGATCGTAGGAACGGGAAATGGTTATGAACCCTATTGCTACCTTGACGAGAACGGCAATCTTGCAGGATACGAATATGAAGTCCTGAAGGAAGTAGATAAGCTCCTTCCGCAATACGAATTCGAGTATCAGACATCTGATTTTACAAACGTATTGATCTCACTTGATGCAGGCAAGATCGACATCGCGGCTCACCAGTATGAGTACAATGACGAGAGAAACGCGAAGTATCTTTTCGGAACAGAAGCATATACGACATATGTTACCTATCTCGTAGTGCCGGTCGATAAAGAAGATATCAAGACTCTTGATGATCTGGCAGGAAAGACGGTCTACACAGGTGGCAAGGGCTCGAATTCAACGTATATCGTTGAAGGATATAATGAGAAAAATCCAGACAAGAAAATCACTATCGAGAATGCCGAAAGCCTTACAAGTGAGGAATTCGTCCAGGGTCTTTTAAGCGGCAAATGGGATGCCGCCATCGCTACAAGACGTGATGTGGATAAGTATAACAAAGCATATGGCAGCGAAGCGATCAAGATCGTAGGTGAACCTATTCAGACATCTTCGACGAATTATCTTTTCAAGAAAGATGATACGCAGCTTCAAAAGGATATCGACGGCGCTATCAAGCAGCTTAAGGAAAACGGCAAACTCGCTGAGATCTCCATCGCTCAGCTGGGCGGCGACTATACGGAAAACGAGTGATCTATGGGCGATCTATTTAGCATAGACAGATTTTTAGATGAGATCCCCGTACTTCTCCCCTATCTTATCGAGAATTTAAAAGTCTTGTTATGGGCGACGGTTTTTGGTGTGATACTCGGTCTTCTGATAACGGCTGTCAGGATGAAAAAGATCCCTGTTCTGTATCAGGCAACTGTGGTATACATCTCCTTTATGAGAGTCACTCCGATGCTTGTTCAGCTGATGCTGATCTATTACGGGCTTCCTGCATTTATCGATCCGGTATTAGGAACGAATATCTCAAGAGAATGGCCACCGATCCTGTTCGCATATACTACGTTTATTCTTAATCAGGGTGCATTCCTGTCGTCGATCTTTTACGGTGCGATCAAGGGTGTTCCAAAAGAACAATTCGAAGCCGGGTTAAGCGTAGGCATGACAAAACTTCAAACTTTCAGACGGATCATTGCTCCGATGGCGGTAAGGATCGCCCTTCCGCCATTCGGAACAGACTTCGTCGGAGTGTTTCACAACGCATCTCTGGTTTATGTGATCGGTGTGGTAGACATCATGGGAAGGGCGAAAAGTATCGGATCAGCAACAGGTCACGTTCTGGAAGCATACGTTATTGTAGCCCTGGTCTTTATCATCTTCAGTCTGGCTACACGTGCCGTCTTTGGTTATGTCGGGAAAAAACTTGACTATGCGAATGTTAAAGTGAGGTAGTTATGAATATAGATGCGCAAGCAATTTATGAGAGTTTTGTAAGTGGACTGACATATCTTCCGAAGACTTTGATCCTGATCCTTGTACCATTTACCATAGGCCTTTTGCTCGGAACATTGATTGCTTTGACAAGGATAAATAAAGTTCCGATCCTCTCGCAGTTTTTCGCAGTGTTCATTCCTGTGTATCAGGGCATTCCGATCGTCGTGGCACTGATGATTTATAACCTGATATATCTTATGAAGACGAATGATATTCTGAAGTTTTTCGGCAGCAGCAAGACCATTGCAGATATTGACAGTATATATGTTGCACTATTCGCTCTTTCTCTCATGATGATCTGCAGTATTTCCGAAGTGATGAGAGGCGCACTTTTATCTGTAAACAAAGGTCAGTATGAAGCTTCGTACTCGGTCGGCATGACCAAACCTCAGACATTTCGGAGGATCGTCCTCCCTCAGGTCGTATCGATAGCGATACCGGCTCTGATCAACACGACCGTCGGACTTATTAAGTCGACATCCGTTGTTTACGCGATCGGAGTGGCCGAGATCCTCTCAGGATCATTGGTCCCTTCTTCCCGGAAATACACCTTTTTCGAAGGGTATCTGGCAGCGGCACTCATTTACTGGCTATTAACGATATTGATAGAACTCCTGTTCTCATATTTGGAGAAACGAACAGGTATTTTCAGAACAGGCAAGACAGAAAACAAGGAAAAATGGAGTTTAAAATGTTGGAGATCAAACACATCAAAAAGAGTTTTGGACGAAATGAAGTCCTGAAAGATGTATCGCTCGAGGTAAAAAAGGGCGAGGTCGTTGTTATCCTGGGTCCAAGCGGTTCCGGTAAAACTACGCTGTTAAGATGTATCAACTTTTTGGAAAAAGCCGACAGTGGTGAGATCTCGATCGGTGATAAAGATGTGGTGATTCAGAAGGCAGGAAGAAAAGACATCCTGGAGTTGAGACAGAAAACGGGATTTGTATTCCAGAACTATAATCTCTTCGCGAACAAAACGGCATTAGAAAACATCATGGAAGGACTGGTGTCTGCACGAAAAGCTCCGAAGAAAGAAGCACGGAGTATCGCGGAAGAAACTCTTACATGGGTCGGACTCCAGGATAAAGCGGATTACTATCCCAGCCAGCTCTCCGGAGGACAGCAGCAGCGGGTCGGTATAGCGCGGGCCGTTGCGCTCAATCCTGAAGTCATCCTCTTTGACGAGCCGACTTCTGCTCTCGATCCTGAACTTGTCGGTGATATTTTGGATCTGATCAAGAAGGTCGCCACAAAAGGAATCACCATGATCGTCGTGACGCACGAGATGTCTTTCGCTCAGGATGTAGCGGATAAAGTGGTTTTTATGGACGGAGGTATTGTTGTTGAAGAAGGAGCGCCTAAGGACATATTCTATCAGCCGAGAGAAGAGCGTACACGGCAGTTCCTTGCCAAGTTCATTCTACCGGGCAATATGTACTATATTTGACGATACGCAGATCATCAAGATCATCAAACTTGCATTTCCGGCCCTAGTCGAGTTCTTTCTTCAATCTGTTGTCCAGTATGTTGATCTGTTTATGGTTGGTAAACTGGGAGTGAATGCTACGGCTGTTGTCGGTCTCGGCTCACAGGTTCAGTTCCTGGTGAAGTTTCCGATCGTCGGAATGTCCATCGGAGTCCTCTCCTCGATCGCCATGGCGAAAGGACGGGGCGAGGAGGAAAAGATCTGGTTAATGTCAGGACAGGCACTCCGGTTCAGCATGATCGTCGGCATCTTCTTCTGGCTTCTTTCTTTTGTTGTCGGAATTGTATCTCCTTCTGTTTTTCATTTGGATCCCGAGCTGGTGAATGATTTCTATTTCTACTATTTCATCTCCTATTCGACAACGATCTTCTTCTCAGTATCTTCAGTATACGGTTCCGTTTTAAAGGGAGTCGGAGATATGACTACTCCCATGGTCATTAACGGCGCTGTCAATATCCTGAACATCATCTTAAACTCGGTGTTTATCTACAAGCTTTCATGGGGTGTAAAAGGAGCAGCAGCCGGCACAGCTATATCCGTGGCTGCGGGAGGAGTGTGGATGCTCCTTGCCACCATGAGAAATTCCGAGACGAAGATCAGAAAGAAGGATATCCGAAAAAATTCGCAAGTGCAGGGGCAATTCTACAAGATCGGTCTTCCTGCCGGATTCGCGTATGTCTCCTCAGGTGTAGGCAGGACCATATTTACTTCACTGATCTCAAATCTTGATCCGATAAGTGTAGTAGCACATTATATCTCGATGACCGTAGAGAGTATTTTCTACATTCCTGCCGTCGGAATACAAAGAGGAGTTGCTACGCTTTCAGGTTTCTATTATGGAGGATCCAGGAAGCGCGAACTGAAAAGGATGCTGATCGACGGAAGCATTTTGACTTTTCTCATTATGACTGTCATGGGTGTGTCTCTTTATGCTTTTGGCGGAGATATTGCCGCATATTTCACTGACAGCAGCGATGTAGTCAAAGTCAGTAATGATGTACTGAAGATCATTTCATTCAGTGAACCGATATTCGGTATCAGCATTATATTTCAGGCGGTTCTTGAAGGCATGGGAACGACAAAAGAGACTTTTCTTTTATCTTCGTTCACGATGTGGCTCTGCCGGGTGGCGATCTGTTCGTTTGTCGTATATATCCTTCATGGAGATCTGAAGATGATCTGGTACTGCATGATCGCCGATAATGTATTAAGAGCGATCCTTATGTATGAAAGACTGAAGTTTAAATATCTTAAGAGTACATGATACCGGACTCTCACAGTCCCATAAAACGGACTTATAGGTTCAGGCTGTTCTCATCCAGCAGGAAGTTTCGGATGCCGATGGTCACGATCCCCATGTCGTTCCGGCGCACCTTGATATTATCCCGCACGACGATAATCTTTTTGAAGGAGTCACCGATGGCGTTGAGCGGGCGTTCCTCCTGCGCCTGCTTTTCGGATGTGGTCATGGCAAAGGCAGACTGAATATAATACTTCTCGCTTCCTCGTGTCACGACGAAGTCCACCTCAAGCTGCTTTTTCGTGGTTTTGTTCTCGCTGTTCTTGCCGAACTGCTCCACAAGCCCCACGTCTACGCGGTAACCCCGGATGCGCAGCTCGTTATAAATAATGTTCTCCATGATGTGGTTTTCTTCCATCTGCCGGAAGTTCAGCCTTGCGTTGCGCAGGCCAACGTCCTCAAAGTAGAACTTTGCAGGAGAGCCAATATACTTTCGCCCTTTGATATCGTAGCGGACGGCCTTGCTCACCAGAAAGGCGTCCATCAGATAATCCATATATTTTTTCAGCGTCTTGTCACTGATCGTCTTTTTCTTGACGGTTTTGAAGGTGTTCGCCAACTTCAGCGGATTGGTCAGCGAGCCAACGGCAGAAGCGAGAATGTCCACCAACTCATCCAGCTCCTCCTGATTGCGCACCTTATGGCGGTCAATAATGTCGCTGAGATACACCTTTTGAAACAGTGACATCAGGTATTCTGCCTTTTCCTCCGCCGTCTCACGGGAAAGGATCAGCGGCAGGCCGCCGTAGGTGAAATAGTCGTCCCACGCTTCGTCAGCGCTGCCCTCATAAATGGAGCAATACTCTCGAAAGGAGAGCGGATAGATGCGGATCTCATCCCCGCGGCCGCGGAACTCCGTGACCAGATCAGAGGAGAGAAACTTGGAATTGCTGCCGGTCACATATACGTCGGCATTACGAATGTGCATAAAGCTGTTCAAAGCTGTTCAACACATCCTCAAATTCGGTAAGAAGCTGCACCTCGTCCAGGATGATATAATATGTGTCTCTGTCAACGATCCGCTCTTTTACATAGTTTAGCATGTTATCCGGATCGCGCAGTTCTTTGTTGCTGCGGTCATCCAGGGCGATCTCGATGATATGGTCTTCCTTCACGCCCTTATCCAGCAAATAATTATGGAACAGGTTGAACAGCAGGTATGACTTGCCGCACCGGCGAACACCCGTCACAATCTTGATCAGTCCATTCTTCTCGCGCCGGATCAGCCGATCCAGGTAGATATCCCGTTTGATCTCCATATTGTCCTCCTGCTTCCGGAATAAATGTGCTTACACCTTTTTTCGTAATTATTATATCCAATACCTCCGCAAAAGTCAAGTGCTCCCTGCAAGCTTGTAAAAAAGTAACGAGCCAACCCGAAGATTGACTGGTTGCTTTCGTATTCTGTTTGCTTTCCCGTACCGGCTTGCCGACCTGTCACATAGTTGCCCTATTAGACGCAGCAGTATCCACCGAGCTTTAATTCTGCCACTGTTGCTTTCGGAGCCGCCGCACCACTGGCCCTCTCCAAGCACGGGGGCGAACCGCCGAAGCGCCGCCGGTGGCATTATAACATGGGGCCCCCGAAAAGTTGAAAACTTTTTGGGGAGAGGAGGAGCAGCGGAGCGAGTGAGTTTTCGCGCGAACATGCTTTTGATAGGCGCGGAAACGAGCGATACGCAGTTTGCGACGACGAGGGTGAGGTGAAGAAACAAGGAGTATCACGAAGCGAACCAGCGAGTGAGACGACTATGTTTCTGAGGGGCAAGTGCCCCGAAGGGGCGGGTGTGGCGATATAATCGGCGTAAGCCCCTTATAGAAATTATACTCGGTGAAGCCTCATAAACGCCTTAGGCGATAAAAATGAAGCAACACGCTTTCAAAAACATAGGAAAAATTTCAGCCGCCTGTGATTTGTTTCACAGGCGGCTTTTATATTGTTGCAATATTTCTTTGTTTTTACCTAAAACTAACGGTAAAAATCACCCGAAATAGCAGAAATCGGACTCGATATAGTCAATATCCTCATCCTTCAGCCTGTTAAAATCATCGGCGTTATTGACCGTCCAGACGGCGACCTCAAGACCTCTTGAGTGAAAATCTTCAATCATCTTTTTGTCGAGCATGTTATAGTCAACGTCTATTGAAAATCCGCCGTCAAAGCATCTTTCGTAGCCGAGCTCTTTTTCGCCCATTCCGTGGGTGAGCATAATGGGAATAGTCGGCACGTATTCGCGTGAAAGGCGCAGATTTTCAAAATCGAAAGACTGCACTATGCATTTATCAAGGTCATAAACCTCCGCCATAAGGTCATAGAGCGACTTTATTTCGTCGGCGTTTAAGTGGCTCTTGATTTCAACGAAGCAGACCATGGAGTTATCTCTGAGAATTTCGAGATAGCGCCTCAAGGTGCAAACGTAAACCTCGTCATCCGTTGTATTATTAAGCAGAGGCTTCGAAGAAAGCGTTTTGAAATCGGTCTTTTCAGCCTCAAGCCCGGTGCCGTCGGCAAATCTGACGAGGCTGTCGTGGTTGAGAATGAACTCGCCGTCCGCCGTTATATGCACGTCGGTTTCGGCGCCGTCAAAGCCCGCCTGAGCCGCTTTAAGAAAAGCAAGCTCCGTGTTTTCGGGATAAATTCCGCTGTAGCCCTTGTGGGCAATATATTTAACTCTATCTCTCATAATCAGCTTTTGGTTGTAGGAATGGCAAGCGCTGCCGAAAGCTTTGAGGCAGGCATGGTTTGAAGGCTGACTTTGCCGGGGCCGGTGATGACCGTGTTAAACAGGCCTTCGCCGCCGAGAAGAGTGTTTTTAACTCCGCCGACAGATTTAATATCCATTGAGCAGGTAGCGTCCATTGCGGCAAGAATGCCGGTGTCAACGATAATCTGCTCGCCGCGGGCAAGCTCTTTAACTTCAAGAGAGCCGTCAATTTCGATGAAAACTATCCCGCTTCCCGAGAAGCGCTGCATAATGAAGCCCTCGCCGCCGAAGAGGCCGGCGCCGATTTTCTTCTGGAAAAATACGCTCATTTCAACGCCTTCGGTAGAGGCGAGGAAAGCTGATTTCTGGCAAATGAGATCGTTGCCGGGAGTAATCTCAACGGCAAGGATTTCGCCGGGCAGAGAAGCCGCAAAA
>CAJOLL010000080.1 GCA_905235455.1 uncultured Clostridia bacterium | reverse complement strand
GCATATATCGACGGGATCCCGGAAAACGCATATGACCATTCGCTCCCGACACATTCCGTGATGGCCCGCGCTCAGTGTGATGTCTACATGGTATGTTCTTCGGTAGAAAGAGAAGCGCTGAACGTCACGGACACTTACGAGAACCTGAAAAACGGAAGAACGGATCTGATCACGAGAGCCGAACTTCAGAGAAATGCGGCGAATATTCTGCGTTTTGCAATGGATACACCTGCAATGGATGCAGTCATGGGAAATCGTCCGAAGATCAAGCATATCGATTGTCCGTTTGCAGATGATACGATCGAGGCAAAGGTCGATCTTTACTATGACATCGATAAAGATCCGGTGATCAAGGTCGATGTAGATACCGTGGAAGGAAAAGACTTCGTATTCGGTATCACGACTGATAGACCGGGCGTATATAATTGCGAGCTTCTGGCGTCTTCGGAATTAAATGCACTCGCCCAGCTTCCGATCACGGTCTACTATACGAGCATTCCGCTTCGTGTCATTACTTTTACGGGAACAGACGGACAGGACGTAAAAAAGAACACGGAATGTGTCCTGATCGCGAAACATTCCGTATTCAGACTGCATTTCGGAAAGCGCGGACTTGACCTAAAGAGCCTCACATTTACGTTCAAACACGGTCTCGAGGGATTTAAATACGAAGAGTGATCAGGATCAGACGATCTGCAGAAGATAGAACTTGAGATAGTCGGTCTCGGGAATCGCCATGGCAACAGGGTGATCCGGGGCCGCTCTTCTTTCTTCGACCAGACGAAGAGTAACGCCTGCATCTTTTGCCGCTTCCAGAAGCATCTTACGGAACAGTTCGTTCGGCATGAAGTGGGAGCACGAGCATGTCGCGAGATAGCCTCCTCTGGGCAGCATTTTCATGGCGCGGTAGTTGATCTCCTTATACCCGCGTTTGGCACTGTCCGTGGTCTTGCGGCTTTTAGTAAAGGCCGGAGGATCTAATATGATGAAGTTGTAGTCCGCGTGCTCTTCGGCGAGCTTAGGAAGAAGGTCGAAAACATCGGCACAAAGGAAATCCATGCGGTCAGAAAGACCGTTTATCCCGGCGTTTTCAGAAGCCGTATCGACTGCTAACTGCGAGATATCGACGGCAGTGACATGGGCGGCTCCGCCTTTTGCCGCGTTCAAGGCAAAAGAACCTGTATGTGTGAAACAGTCAAGGACCTTCATGCCGCGTGCAAGTTTACTTACGGCAAGACGGTTATATTTCTGATCGAGAAAGAATCCCGTCTTCTGGCCGTTCTCGACATC
Organism: uncultured Clostridia bacterium; assembly: GCA_905235455.1. Taxonomy (GTDB): domain Bacteria; phylum Bacillota; class Clostridia; order Saccharofermentanales; family Saccharofermentanaceae; genus Scatonaster. The sequence continues at coordinate 7,076 of CAJOLL010000080.1, read as the reverse complement.
GACCGTGTAGCGGATACCGTTCTCGACGATCTCTACGCGCGGGGAAGAAGGGATACCGACAAAATCTGCCTGATACCAGTTTTTTTCGAGCGGAAGACCTTCAAGCTCCCTGATCTTGGCTTCATTTCTTTCAAAGATGCCGCGGACCGTGATACCATCATTTTTCAATTCTTCCACCAACGCTTGGTAGATTACATCTTTGACCTGTTCCGTCCCATACGAAAGCACTTCGGTACTGAGGATATCTTCGTAGCGATCCACGGTAAGTCCCGGTATTCCGTCTGCTTCACCGAAGATCAGACGACAGCACCGGTAATCCTCCTGCATGACCGTTCTTCGCATGTCCAGAGCGTACTTGACGCGGCGTTGCCAGAAGGAAGGACCGTATGTCTCGTTGGCATTGTTGCCGAGGATGCGGATTCGGATCTTGCTGTTTATACTTAAAAAGCCCGTTCCGAGGTATCGGTTCTTTTTAGAAAAGACATCGACGAGTGCGCCGTTTTTGACAGAAGAATCTTCGGGAAAAACGCCGTCTTTCGTCTTGAAGCCGTTAAACTCCGTGATCTCGGTATCATACACCCACGGATGACCACGTTTGACCGCACTCTCCGCCTTTTCGGTGACTATTGCTTTTGGAAAAGATCTTTCTTGTTTCATATCAGGACTCGAGTACCGTTTTCAATTCGTCCAGGAATACCTTGGAAGAGGCATCGGACGGGAGTTTGAGATCCCCGCGCGGGGACAGGTCGACAGAGCCGATCTTCGGACCGTCCGGCATGCAGGAACGCTTGAACTGTTGCGCGATGAATCTGCGGAGGAAATTTTCTTCCCACTTATAGATGGTCGCGTCATCGTATTCGCCGGCAAAAGCGATCTTCGCGAGCCGGTAGATCTTCGACGGGGCAAAACCCAGGCGGAAGAAGTAGTAAAGGAAAAAATCGTGAAGCTCATAAGGACCGACGAGATCTTCGGTCTTCTGGGAGATCTTTCCGTCTTCGGTCGGCGGCAGAAGTTCCGGAGAAACCGGAGTGTCAAGGATATCTTTAAGTACCTCGGACAGTTCCGGGTTAGAAGATTCGACCCGCTCGGCTTCAAAAGCAACGATATGCCGGATCAAGGTTTTCGGCAGGGAACCGTTTACCGCATACATGGACATGTGGTCTCCGTTATAGGTCGCCCATCCGAGCGCAAGTTCGCTGAGGTCACCGGTGCCGATTACAATACCATTCTCGTCATTTCCCATGTCCATCAGAAGTTGCGTACGCTCTCTGGCCTGGGCGTTTTCATAGACGGCATTATGGTTATCCGGGTCATGGCCGATATCCTTGAAGTGCTGAAGCACGGAATCCTTAATGGAGATCTCATCGATCCTTGCGCCAAGTGCTTTTGCCAGAGTGATCGCATTATTCTTCGTTCTGGATGTAGTACCGAAGCAAGGCATTGTGACTGCGCGAAGATTCGTCTTCGGAAGACCGAGGATATCAAGCGCTTTGGCAGATACAAGGATTGCCAGAGTGGAATCGAGTCCGCCGGAAAGACCGAGGATCAGTTTCTCGGACCGGATATGACGCATTCTGGTGATAAGCGCCATTGCCTGCATATCGAGGATCTGGGCACAGCGGGAACGTAGCTCTTCTTTATCTTCAGGAATGAAAGGATTCTTCGGTACCTTGCGCTTCAGAGCAAGATCATCCGGCAGTTCCATCTCAAACCCTACGATATCCGGATCGGCATCCGCCGTACTGTTGGCAAAATCCGTTCTCCAGGATGTATCGCGCATTCTTTCGCCGTGCAGAAGCTCGAGATCGATATCCGCATAGATGGTTCCGTCCGAAAAACGTCTGCTTTTTTCGAGCTGACGGCCGTTTTCGAAAATGAAATCCTCACCTGTGAATACATGGTCCGTAGTGGATTCGCCGATGCCGCAGTTCGCGTAAACATAAGCGGCATGAAGCTTTCTGCTTTGAGCAGTCAGGATCTGCACCGTCTTTTCCGAAGAGCCGATCGTGGTTTCCAAAGAAGAGAGGACGGCAAGGATGTGGCATCCGGCAAGCGCGGCATCCACGTCATCAGAGATAGGTGCCATCACGTCTTCGTGGAAGATCGCGGAGAATGAGAAGAGGTCTCTTTCGCAGAAATAAAGCGGCCGGCCAAAAGAGATCTCGTCGTCAAAATATTCGTCATAGAAAGAACCGGACACTTCGTAAGGAGAGAAGTAACGGGCTTCTTCTTCAGAAAGCGTGAGTTTGACGTTGCAGCCGAGGACCGTGCCCTGACGGATGACAACGGCAAGATCCAGAAGTTTTCCTTCGATATAGGCCGGAAGGCCGATGATAAATACCACGTTTTTTTCGGAAGTTTCATCCGCGATACGGTACATGGCTTCCCAGGCAGCGTCAATAAACGCTCTCTGGCGGAAAAGGTCACCGCAGGTCTTTCCCGTGACACAGAGTTCCGGGAAGACGAGAAGTGCACAGTTTTCATCGGCATTGTTGACGGAAGCGATGATCTCATCAGCGTTATAGTCGATATCCGCAACGCGGAGTTTCGGGGTAACCGCACCTACTCGTAAAAATCCGTTTTTCATGGTAATTCTCCTGTTTCCCCAGCTTATTGCGGTTCGTGATCGTCCGTTTCTTGAGTACGATTATACACCTGATCGAGCAGCTCGTTAAAACGATTGAAATACATGTCTTTATTTTCGATGACATATCCGTTCAGTGCATTCGGCTGCTTTTCGCTAACGGCACGGCAGAGAAGTTCACTTTGTTCCTTGGTCTTCGTTGTGAAACGGAAGAACTGGCGGTTTTTGGTGAAGAATTCAGCGGAATAGGTCGCGGCTCCGTTGGACGAGTAGGAGGTATTCGGATACATCCATACAATGTCCTCGATCTTAAGAAATAACGGAGCGGTGGATGCCGTAACCACGTGTTTGTCGCTGACGTAGACATTTCCGACATTGAGTACCGGAGATGAGAACTCGTTTTCGAAATCTTCAAGAGTCATGTTCTCTGCCGTCAGTTTGGTCTTCAGACCATTCAGTTGCTTCTTGCTGAAGATCGTAACAAGAAGATAGACTGAAGCGCCGACGAGGAACACTTCCAGCGCGAGCCATATTGTGGATTCGCTGAGAAGGACATCTTTCATCGGGATCATAACGAACATGGTATCGCAGGCCTTTTTCTTTTCTGACTGCGGCGCGCCCGCATAGTCGAGATATTCATTGAAGAACTTCGTCGTCTTCTGATCGATGGTCATCATACAGCCTCTGCAGGTGATGCTTTCCGTAAGTACATCTTCGTCTCCGGTCTCGATGTATTCATGTGTCTGATCGATGATCGAATTGGCGGTATCTTCATACTTGTTCGGTATGAAGATGAAAAGATACCGTTCTTCCCCGTCATCGTTTTCGACAGGAGCGAAATAGAAGCGTCCGTCGTTATTTTCAGCGAAGCAGTCAAAAAGAAAAAGCGTCTTTGCGCGGTAATACTGATCGACTTTGTAATTGTCACAAGATGTCGAGAAGACGTTTTTTGTCGCAAACAGATATTTATGTGTCTTCGGAAGAAGTCCGACAGCGAAGATCAGGACGACGAGCAGGCAGACAACAGCTCCGACAATGTGAATAAGAATGTGTTCCTTGCGGATCTTTTTGATGATGGAAAAACGGTTCATTTACATCCCCCTCGAACAGTTTTGGCTGATTCTTGTGAAAACAGCCTAATAAGTATATCATAATATGGTATGATATCCGATGGACAATTGAGGTAGGACGATATGGATAACCGCTTTAGTGCGCAGCCGGCTTCCGGCAATATGATCTCTTCAGACACGGTAGGTCTTAAAGATGCCGGACTTCCGCCGTTTTCGGACAAAGAACTTGCTTCGTTCCGGCACAAAGCCGAGAAGCCGCTTTATGTGCTCATGGTATTCATTAATGTTGCCTTGATCGTGACAGCGATTATTTGCATCATCCTTGCCTTTTATGATTTCGGTCCTTTTACCGGAGAGGCCGGCGATTGGGTCGGCGAAAGAATCCTGGGAGGCAAACCGGGTGCCGATACGCATATAGAAGTCCTTGCGATTCTGATCATGCTGCCGATTATTCTTATGGCAGTTGTCTATCTTTATTACGCACAGTACCGCGCGAATTCGATCCGCATTACCGAAAAGAACTTCCCGGAGATCTATCAGGTAGTCGAAGACTATTCGAAACGCCTCGGCCTCACGAGGGTCCCGAAGATCTACCTGACACAGGAAAACGGTCTTTTAAATGCATTTTCGGCATTTATCCTGAGACGACAATATATCGTGCTCCTGACCGATCTTTTTGAGGTCGCTTATCTCGAGCATCACGATCTGGAAAGCATGAAGTTCATCATTGCGCATGAAATGAGCCATATCCGCCTGCGCCATGCGACTTTCTCCTATCAGATGAGCATTCTTTTTGCCAACTATATTCCGATCTTGTCCTCTGCGCTTTCTCGCGCCAGAGAATACAGCTGTGACCGTGTCGCCCAGCATCTGGTCGGTGTCAGCGGTGTCGAGCCGATGCTCGCTTTAATCGTCGGGAAGCACCTTTACAAAAAGGTCGATGTGGAGGATTACGTCAATCACTGCCGCGAGACACGCGGTTTCTTCGTATTCATCCTGAATCTTTTAAGTACACACCCGATCATGCCCAAACGTATCCAGGCTCTTCTTAAGGGCAGCGGCAGCGGTCGTCTGCTCTTCTGATTTTCACTTCTTCATGCAACTTGGCCAAAATAATCTTGCAAAAACAAGGGCTTGAAATGAAAAAGTAGAAAAAACGATATTTGCGTTGACAAGCGCTCTCGAAACCTATTTACTATATACATGTGCAATGGGGCACAACTATATAATTTTGCAAGCAGGAGGAATATCACATGAAAAATATTGCGTTGAGCGACAAGAGCAATCTTCTTGAGCAGGATCCGTATCAGTACACTTTGCAGGATGTCGAGAAGCCGGAACTCTTCCGCGAACTGTTCCCCTATGCTGAAGTTCCGAAGATCGCCTATAACTATAGAAAAGTTCCGATGAATATGCCGGAAAACATCTATATCACAGATACGACATTCCGTGACGGACAGCAGTCTCGAGCTCCTTATACCACAGATCAGATGGTTGAGATCTACAAGATGCTCCACCGCCTCGGCGGTCCGAAGGGCATCATCCGCCAGACAGAGTTCTTCGTTTATTCCGAGAAGGACAGAAAAGCACTTGAGCAGTGCATGGCTCTCGGTTATAAGTTCCCGGAGATCACCACATGGATCCGTGCAACAAAGTCCGACTTTGCCCTGGTCCGAAACATCGGTATTAAGGAAACAGGTATCCTCGTATCCTGCTCTGACTATCACATCTTCAACAAGATGGGCCTTACACGTCAGCAGGCAATGGATAAGTATCTTGGTGTCGTTAAGGATGCCATCGATGCGGGCCTTCGTCCGAGATGTCACTTCGAAGATATTACCCGTGCCGACTTCTATGGTTTCGTAGTTCCGTTCGCAACGGCTCTTATGCGACTTTCCGAAGAAAGCGGTATCCCTGTTAAGATCCGTGCCTGTGATACAATGGGCTACGGTGTTCCGTTCCCGGGTGTAGCTCTCCCGCGTTCTGTCTCGGGTATCATCTATGGTCTGCAGCATTACGCAGGTGTTCCTTGCGAAATGCTTGAGTGGCATGGTCATAATGACTTCTATAAGGGTGTGGTAAATGCAACGACCGCATGGCTTTATGGTGCTCAGGCAGTTAACTGCTCTCTTCTCGGTATCGGTGAAAGAACCGGTAACGTTCCGCTGGAAGCCATGGTATTTGAGTATGCCCAGCTCCGCGGTACTCTCGACGGTATGGATTCCCGCGTGATCACTGAGATCGCAGATTACATCTCCCGTGAGACAAATTACGATCTGCCGCCGATGACGCCGTTTGTAGGTAAGAACTTTAACGTTACGAAGGCAGGTATTCACGCAGATGGTCTTCTGAAGGATCCTGAGATCTACAACATCTTCGATACGGAAGCACTTCTGGACCGTCCGCCGCTCGTTGCCGTCAGTAACGTTTCCGGACTTGCAGGTATTGCCTGCTGGATCAACAACTACTACCGTCTGGCCGGCGAAAGTGCTGTCAGCAAGAAAGATCCTTTTATCGCCAAGATGAAGGAATGGATTGACAAGCAGTACGATGAAGGTCGGATCACCGTTATTTCGGATGAAGAAATGGTCCGTCTCTTCGAGGAAACCGCACCGGAAGTATATTCGAGCATAGCAAAACCGAAGGCCTGATCCCCAAAATAATTCAGAGCATAAAAGAATAACCGCTCTGCCACTCAAACAGCTTTTGCTTCGCAAAAAACTCGTGGCCCTGTGGTTATTCTTTTATGCTTTTATTTCTTTGGATGACTGTTCCTTCGGCATTCCGGTCTTGCTTCAGGCGTGGTTAAGTGCTGCTTGTGGCGATTATACCGGGGAGTACTTCGTCGCCGACGGAAACCGGTGCGTTGATGATCGTTTTGTGCACCTTGGATGCAAGCCGGAAGATCTCTTCTTTCGGAATCTCGCCCTTGGTTTTCACGCTGACTCTTCCGAGAGTTCCGTCTTCATTTCTGACGCGGATCGTGGTAGTAAGGGTACGCATCGGGTGCGTGACCTCGGCGATCGCATATTCTTCGCCGCGAGGACAGCTGTTTCCGGTGACGACCGGCGGCTCGGAAAGCTTTACACTCAGGCGGCATCCGCGCGGGCAGATGATGCAGGTCATGTGACGGATATTTCTGTCTTTGTCATTCTCGTCGTCTTTTTCGTTTCGCGACCGGATGACTTTGCCGGGGAAGACTTTCGGATGTTCGAGAGCATCTTTTGCCGTTGTTGCGACTTTGCCCGAAACATAAAGCGCAGCAGCTTTACCGGCATGGATCGCTTCTTTGGTAACGTTATCTGCCAGGTCGTGAACATGCAGGACATTTCCGCAGGCGAAGATACCGGATATACCTGTTTCGAGAGATTCGGAAGCAAAAGGTCCGCCGGTCTTCGGATCGATCGGGACTCCGGCTTTTC
>CAJOLL010000079.1 GCA_905235455.1 uncultured Clostridia bacterium | reverse complement strand
GTAACGTCGCCCTCTATGGTGCAACTTCCGGTACTGCTTATATCAGCGGTATCGCAGGTGAACGTTTCTGTGTAAGAAACAGCGGTGCGACAGCTGTAGTTGAAGGTGTCGGTGATCACGGATGTGAATATATGACCGGCGGCCGCGCGATCGTCCTCGGACCCACGGGCAGAAACTTCGCCGCAGGTATGAGTGGCGGTATCGCCTATGTCTATGACGCAAACGGAGACTTCGCACAAAGATGTAACCGCGAAATGGTCGAACTGATGCCGCTTTCCGATCCGGAAGAGATCGAATTCGTAAGATCCCGGATCAGTGAGCACGTCAAGAACACACAGAGCACATATGCAGAACATATCCTTACGAATTTCGAAGATCTGATCGGCCGTTTCGTAAAGGTACTGCCGTACGATTACGCGAAGTTCAACGAGAAACTTTCCGAGGTAAAGGCAGACGGCTACGAAGGTGATGAAGCAGTCCTTATGGCCTTTGAATTGGCAACAGGTAAAAAAGGAGGGAAGAACAATGGGTAAGAGTACCGGATTTCTGGAGTACGAAAGAACTGTCGGCCCGGATCGGGATGTCAAAGAACGCATCCGTGATTACCGCGAAGTGCATCAGATGTATACAAGTGAAGAAACGGCGAAGACCCAGGGTGCCCGCTGCATGGACTGCGGTGTGCCGTTCTGCCAGACCGGTATGTTCCTGGGACGCGGTGCTACGGGATGCCCGCTCAGTAATCTCATCCCGGAGTTCAACGATCTTCTTTATAAAGGGCATTTTGAAGATGCCTACAGAAGACTTCGTAAGACCAACGGCTTTCCGGAGTTTACGGGCCGCGTTTGTCCGGCGCTGTGCGAAGGTGCCTGCACCTGCGGACATAATTTTGCTTCGACTTCGGTAAGGAATAACGAATGGTTCCTTTCCGAAACCGCATGGAAAAACGGTCAAATGAAGCCGAACCCGCCGAAGAGCAGAACCGGTAAAAAAGTCGCTGTTATCGGGTCCGGCCCGTCCGGCCTTTCCTGTGCGGATCAGCTCAATCACGCAGGTCACAGTGTCACCGTTTTCGAAAGAGCGGACCGTCCGGGCGGCCTTCTGATGTATGGTATCCCGAACATGAAACTTGATAAGCAGGTCATCCTCCGCCGTGTAAAACTCATGGAAGAAGAAGGCGTGAAATTTAAATGCGGCATCGAAGTCGGACATGACATTACGGTAGAAGAAATCAAGAGTTCATTTGACGCGGTGGTCCTTTGCTGCGGGGCGACCAAGCCGAGAAACCTCGTCGTCGAAGGAAGAGAATTAAAAGGCATCCACTTCGCCGTTGACTACTTAAGGACAAATACACAGGCGCTTTTCGCGAAGGATCACTTCGATAAAGAAGGGCCGGCGCCGGATCTTTCGATCTCCGCCAAGGGCAAGCACGTCGTCATCATCGGAGGCGGTGATACCGGTACGGACTGCTCTGCGACCGCGACTCGCCAGGGGGCAAAAAGCGTCACGCAGCTCGAGATCATGGGGCCGCTTCCGGAAACGCGTGCGGCGAATAACCCGTGGCCGGAATATCCGTTCGTCAAAAAGACCGACTACGGCCAGGAAGAAGTTGCGGCCGTTTACGGAGAAGATCCGAGACAGTATTTCATGTCGACAGAAAAGTTCATCGGAGACAGCAAAGGCAACGTCAAGAAACTTCAGGTCGTTTCTGTATCCTGGCAGAAGGACGATAAGTCCGGCCGCATGATCCCGATTCCGATAGAATCGACGAGAAAGACGATCGACGCAGATCTCGTCATCCTTGCGATGGGCTTCCTCGGCCCGGAAGACACAATCCCGTCAGCGCTGAAACTTGACCGTGACGGAAGATCGAATGTCGCTTCCGAGTTCGGTAAATTCAGGACGAATGTGGATGGCGTTTTTGCCGCCGGCGATATGCGAAGAGGCCAGTCTCTTGTCGTCTGGGCACTTACGGAAGGAAGAGGTGCCGCAAGAGAATGCGATAAATACTTAAGGGGAGGGCACGGCGTCCTTGCGTAAAACTTTCATAGTTTTCCGCAAAGTTTTTATAGAGAAAAACACCGAAACCCGATACAATGGGTCATAGGTAGAAGATCGGTCTTCGTACCGATCTTTTTTTAACTTACGGATCCTAAGCAGTTTTTTGCAAGGAAAGAGGAGGTTGTTCTATGCACGAAATCGAAAAACAGAGAAATACGCTTCTTTCAAAGAAGATTATCGAAGGACTTAAGTCCAGAAACATGACAGGCTATTTTGCAGAGACAAAAGAAGAGGCTCTGGCAAAAGCACTTGAGCTCATTCCGAAGGGATCTTCGGTAACCATGGGCGGCGCGATGAGCGCGCATGAGATCGGCCTGGTAGATGCGCTGAAAAACGGAGACTACAAATTCATTGATCGAGATAACTATGAGGATAAGCATGCGGCGATGCTTGCCGCCTACGATGCGGATTTCTTCCTCTCTTCCGCCAATGCCATGACCGATGACGGTATCCTCGTTAATATCGACGGAAACGCGAACCGTGTATCCGCGATCGCGCAGGGTCCGAGAAAAGTACTGTTTATCGTCGGCATGAATAAGATCACGAACGATATCGATTCCGCCATGAAGCGCGCAAGGAATATCGCCGCTCCCGTAAATGCCCGGCGTTTCGGTCTTTCTACCCCTTGCGCGAAGACCGGTGCCTGCATGAACTGTAAATCTCCCGACACCATCTGCTGTCAGTTTCTGATTACAAGATATTCTCGTCATGCCGATCGTATCCATGTAATCCTGGTCAACGAAGATCTCGGATTCTGATACGTTTCCGGTACTTCGAATATCAAAATAAAAATATCATTTTTTTGGGGAATAGTTGCACTTATTGTTCAGCATTCCCTTTTTTTATTGCAAGGTAAAAATTCGAATGATACTCTTGTCTCGTTGAGGAGGGATCGCACTATGGTAGATGTTAAAGGACGATGGGCTCTTGTGACCGGCGCAGCAAGAGGAATCGGATACGGAGCGGCGCTTTTCCTGGCGAAAAAAGGCTGTAATCTCATTCTTCACGGAAGAACGAAGGAACACTGCGAAGGTATTCTCGCTAAAGTCCGTGAGTGCGGCGTCGAGGCGATTACCGTCGGCGCGGAGTTATCGGATCTTTCCCAGGTGGAAAAAATGCTTTCTGAGATCGATGCTCTCGGAGTGACCGTGGACATTGTCTTGAATAACGCCGGCATCCAGGTCGCATACAGAAACGAATATCTGGATACTCCCGCGGAAGATTATGAAAAGAGCTTTTTGATCAACACGATCGCTCCGATGATGATTACTTATCACTTTTTAAAGAAAATGGAAAAGACCGGCTTCGGCCGTATCGTCAACACGACGAGCGGTATCCGAAATGAGCCACAACAGGCCGGATATTCGGCCAGTAAAGCAGCACTCGACAAGGTCACCTGTGATCTTGCGGGAAAATATGACGGCACCGATATTTGCATCAACGTGACTGACCCGGGATGGTGCCGCACCGACCTCGGCGGCAGCGCTGCTCCCAACTCTCCAGAGAGCTCGCTGCCGGGGGTCGTCGTCGGTGCTTTTGTCGACGATAAAAGATCCGGAAGAAACTTCGCCGCAGGTGAGTTTTATGATATGACACTGGAAGAGGCCGTCGAAAAAGCAAGAACACTTCCCAAGTTTGAAGGGACGATGCCATGATCTACGATATTACTCAGGAACTGTTCTCGTGCCGGGTCTTCCCCGGCGATCCGCAGCCGATCAGAGAGCGCGTGCTCTCCACGGAAAACGGCGATGTCTGCAATCTTACGAAGTTTTCCATGTGCGCCCATAACGGCACGCATGTCGATGCACCTTTCCACTTTATCGGTGACGGAAAAACGATCGATCAGGTCGATCTTTCCTCCTTTGTCGGTGACTGCTATATCGGAATAAAAAACGGAGATGTTTCCGCCGATGATGCAAAAGCACTTCTTGATGCCGACGAAAAAGCAGGCGCCGCAAAGCGTATCCTGATCAAAGGCGAGGCGGTAGTGACCAAAGAAGCCGCAGAGGTCTTTGCCGAAGCAGGTATCCTTCTTTTAGGAAACGAAAGCCAGACCGTCGGACCCGTGGAGAATCCGGCACCGGTCCATCTGATCCTTCTCGGAAAGGGGATCGTCCTTCTGGAGGGTATCGAGCTTTCAAAAGTTCCGGAAGGCAGGTATTTCTTAAGTGCCGCTCCGATCAATCTCGGCGGCGCTGACGGAGCTCCCTGCCGCGCATATCTTATCGGCTGAACTTTTTGATTCGGTTATGACCGGGGCTGTCTCAATTGAAGTGAACCCCAGAAGTTTTTGTTCAACTTCTGAGGTTCACCAATATGAGGTAGCCCCCCTTTTGTCTTGAGAAATGCCGTATAAATGGTACAATAGGTTTTGGTCAGATTCTTTCGAAGAGGGAATAAAAGAAAGGAATCCAATTGCCGGACATCTTAGGAGAAAGGGTGCCCGGTAAAAGACAACTTATGGCATCGGAAACGAAAAAACGAGTATTATCAGCAAGAAACGATACGGTGGGAGCCATCATATTCCATAACGTATTTACCTATTTTAACCTGGTGTTTGCGGTCATCGTGGTGCTTCTGGTCATTGCAAGATCCTATCGTGATCTGTCATTTCTTCCGATCATCATCGCCAACACAGGAATCGGCATTTTCCAGCAGTTGCGTTCCAAAAAGGTCCTTGACCAGTTGAGCGTATTGGCCCAGGCGACCTATACCGTGGAAAGATCCGGCGAAAAGGTCACGATCCCGATGGACGAACTTCAAAAAGGCGACATCATCTTCTTAGAGGGCGGTCAGCAGATCCCGGCGGACGGTGAACTCTGTGAAGGAACATTGAATGTAAACGAATCTCTTCTGACCGGTGAAGCGGACGAGATCGAAAAGACCGAGGGCGGTACTCTGATGTCCGGGTCTTTCATCGTTTCCGGTAAAGGTAAGGCGAAACTTACCGCGGTCGGTGAAGACTGCTATGCGGCACAGCTGACGACAAAGGCCCGCGAGATAAAGGATAAGAAATCCGAGATGGTCAAGAACATCGAGCTCATCATCAAAATCGCCGGTATCTTGATCATTCCTCTCGGTATTGCTCTTTATGTGGAAGGTGTCACGATCAATCACTTAACGGTAAGTGAATCCATCGTTGCCATGGTCGGTGCGATCATCGGCATGATCCCTGAGGGACTTTATCTCCTACTGACGGTCGCCCTGGCTCTCGGTGCGATGTATCTGGCCCAGAAGCAGGTCTTGCTTCACGATATGAGAAGTATCGAGACGCTGGCGCGTGTTGACGTCCTTTGTGTCGATAAGACAGGTACGATCACATCCAATGATATGAACGTTACCGATATCTTTGCTCCGATCGGCCCGGACGGGAAACGAAAGACTGCGGACGATCCGGAAAAGTTCATGCTTTCCGAAAGACAGCTCATCTCGCGTTATATTGCCACGGTAGACGACGGAAATATCACCATGAATGCCCTGGTCGAGTATTTCGATAAAGGAGAAGTGTTTACCGACTGTCAGGTCACTCCGTTTACTTCCAAACTGAAGTATTCCGAAGTCATCCTTAATGAGAAGCCTGAGAAGACCTATCGTCTCGGCGCTCCGGACATCCTTCTTTCCGAAGAGGAGTACGGTAAGAACAGTGATATGATCGAAGAACAGGCAGATCAGGGCCTTCGTGTCCTGGTATTTGCAGAAGTCGAAAAGGACGGACACATCGCTCCGATCATGTTCATCGTATTGAAGAACGGTATCCGTAAAAATGCCGAAGAGACCTTCGCCTACTTTAAGGAACAGGGTGTTGACGTCAAAGTCATTTCCGGCGATAACCCGATTACGGTAAGCAGGATCGCTCAGCAGGTCGGAATAAGAAACGCTGACAGATACGTCGATGCCACTACGTTGGAAACCGATGAAGATATCGAAGAAGCCGTGAAGAATTACACGGTCTTCGGACGTGTCAAACCGGAGCAGAAAAAGAGCATCGTGCTGGCCCTTAAGAAGCTCGGACTGAAGGTCGCCATGACCGGTGACGGTGTCAACGATATTCTCGCCATGAAGGAAGCCGACTGCTCGATCGCCATGGGTAACGGTTCCGATGCAGCCAGACAGGCGGCGCAGGTCGTTCTTCTCGACTCCGACTTCTCGCGCATGAAAGACATCGTTTCCAGAGGCCGCCAGATCATCAACAATATCACCAGATCCTCGACGGTATTTCTCTTTAAGAACATTTTCTCGGCGCTGCTTGCGATCTGTGCGATCGTGGCATCGTTCACCTATCCGCTCAAACCGGCGCAGGTCGCACTCGTTACACTGTTCAATACAGGTGTTCCGGCGTTCCTTCTGTCGCTTGAGCCGAATATCCGAAAGCAAAAACAGGAGTTCTTCCGCAAGATCCTCACGAATGCCGGACCTGCCTCATTTACGGCCTTCTTCACGATCGCCGTTCTTTCCATGTATGGCGAGAAGAAGAACATCCCAATCGACAGCATCGGCATGATCGCCACGTACCTTATGGCGATCGCGGCTTTCATGCTGCTCGTTCATATCAGCAGACCTTTGAACACCTACCGGTCGATCGTCATCCAGCTGATGTTCTTCGGATTCCTGTTCTCGCTTTTGATCCCGTTCACACGCTACTACTACAAGGTCACAGACCTTTCCTCGTATGAACTGAAGATCCTGGTGCTTTTTGGCGCGGCAGAAATCGCCATTATTAAAGTTTTGATATTTGCCCTGGAACACATAAGGAAGAGAAAGAGAGTAGAAGAACTCAAGACGATCGGTCGCTGGAAATGACTCCTGCTGTTTATATTTCCTTGGTAATTATCATAAAACATGTTTGTCAACTGTTGACAGGGGGAACGTATCCGCATTCGGCGCGCTGTGTTTTGAGATAACCCTTTGTATTCGCATCAAATTATTCAATCAGATATCGTTCGGATTCGAAAGGCGTGTCTTCTTTCCGTGGATGACGTAAGCGGGCTCGCTCTGGATACGCAGATACCCGCCGAAGCGGATCTGCAGATCATCATCGAGATCCGTCTCGTAAGGATTCGGAATACCGAGATTGGCGCAAAGTCCGATCAAATCATCGTCATCTGCGATCGGGTTTCTCGCAAATTCTTTCGAAGGATCGTTGGCGGAAGTAATAAGACTATAGCTGCAGACCGTAATAATCGAACTCTCGTCAAGTACCATAACGACACTTGCGTTATAGAGCTTTCTCGTGATCGGCCGGGAAGAATCGGCTTTGGCAAGATCCGGGATCTCCAGCGTACTGATATCGACATTGAAACGGATGTAGCCGTAGTCGTCCTTTTCGTTGAAGTAATAGATACTCTCATCGAGATCCCCAAGCGTGATATGGTCAGTGCTGTATACCTGATAGAGCTCTGCATACCATGGTCTGTAGTTACTGTCGGCGAGCTCATATGCCAGCTCCAGTTCGTCCGACGTGGAATTCATCGCAGTTTCGATCTGGCTACAGCGCTTCTTAAAGTAATTGACGGCATTCTCCTTTTCTTCGAAAACACTGTAAGAAGATGTCAGGACATCGTATGTCGAACGAAGACGATTCGATCCGTCCGGCGTCTCTCCCTTGTTGGTAGAATCCGTAAAGACCTTGACATAGTTCACATAATCAGAAAGCTGGTCTTCCGGGGTCTTGTTCAAAAGCAGAAAACTGTTCGTTCCGATCGAAGTCATCTGGTCATTGATGAAATCCGTGGAATAAAAACCATTGGTGAAGTCTTCCGTGACATAGTTCGACTGGTTTTTCTTATTTGCATCCAGAGTCTTCTCCAGATATCCTTCAAAATCTTCGATGCTTTCAATCGTTTTATCGTCATCAAACTGGCTACGCTTGGACTTTTTTTTACATCCGCAGCTGAGAACGACGGCAAACACCATACATATACAAATAAGCTTTTTCATTGCGATGCCTCCAAAAGAGTGATCATCAAATCGATCTAATTAATTATATCAGATATTAGGTTTTCAAACATCAAAAAGTATCAAGAGCTAATATGTAAAGGGTAGTTTTTGCTACCTAATACATATGACTGCGGCTCATTTGTGGTAAATTGCGTTGCAGTTATAGGAAAGGAGCGTAAACAGGCACAGTCCTCTAACTGCACAGCAGTATTTCACAGAAAAGGAGAGCCATTCTCATGAAATCATTTTTTGAAGAAATGGGCGGTACATACCGCCAAGAGGGAGATTATCTTCTCCCGAATCTTTCTCTGCCTCCTGATGCAGAGGACTATCAGATCGGCAAATATGGCCGATTGCGAAAACAATACTTGAAGGAGCACCGCCGCGCCCTATACACCTGCATGATGGCCGACGGGACGCTCTGGAAACATCTTGTCG
>CAJOLL010000078.1 GCA_905235455.1 uncultured Clostridia bacterium | reverse complement strand
GTCAGGCGGAATCGCTTGCACTCGCGTATGATTCCCTGATGGCGGACGCTTCTGTTTCCGAATCGGCCGTTCAGGCGTTCATTAATTCGTTTGCAAGGACCGAGCAGGTTTCTGTATGGTTCGTTCGATCTGACGGACGTATTGAATACTCGACATCCGTTCCGGATTTCATGAGAGGCGACATCTTGAAGACCGATGACTATGTGTTCCTTACGAACGAAAGAGTTCTCGATCTTTTCCTGCATAAGAGAGAGGCACGGACTTCCGACGTTACAAACGGCATCTTTGCCAATTCCCGAAGCGTAGCCGTTTCCGTCGCGGTTCCGACCGCACAGAAAGACCTTAACATAGTGCTTTTTAATACGCTGAATGTGGAACAGGAAGCATTTTGGCGTCTTTCCAATGCGCTTCTGCTTCCGATCCTGATCTCGTTTGCCATGGCACTATTGTTCTTCATGCTGATGGCAAAATCTTTGCTCCGCCCGTTGCGTGCGCTTTCCGACGCGGCAACATCTGTTACGAAAGGCGATCTTTCCGTTCGTATCGACGTGCCTGAACTTCGAAAAGAATCCGCATTGAAATACATGCTTACGGATGAGATCACGAACATGGTTTCTACCGTTAACAGCATGATCGACCGTCTCGAGCACCAGGAGGCCGACAGAAAAGTCTTTATCTCGAGTATCGCCCATGATCTGCGCACCCCGCTGACGTCTATCAAAGGCTTCCTCAGTGCGATCTCCGACGGAACGATCCCGCCGGAAAACTATCCGAAGTACATGGACATCATCCAGACACAGGTCGAGCGTATCCAGAAACTGATCAACTCAATGACCGAGGCATCTTCGCTAAGTCAGGTCGACGAGTCCAAAATGGAAGAATTCGATATCAACGAGATGATCCGCGATGGCGTGCAGGAAGTCGAGAATCTGATTTCCGATAAGATGATCAGCGTCAATGTCGAACTTGGAACGAATCACAACAAGCAGATGATGGTATTCGGCGAATCGCAGCTGCAGTACCGAGTGTTTTGTAACCTCCTGACAAATGCGATCAAGTTTACGCCGCAGGACGGCATCATCGGCATATCCACAAGTTATCACGCAGACGAAGAGAAGGTCTATGTTACCGTCGAAGACTCCGGCTGCGGTATTCCCGAGGACAAACTCGACCGTGTATTCGAGAGCTTCTATAAAGTCGATCCTTCAAGAACGGAGAGCGGATTCGGCCTCGGCCTGTTTATCTGCCGCGAGATCATCACCGCGCACGGCGAGAAGATCTGGGCGGAAAAAAGCGAAGAATTCGGCGGTGCAAAATTCGTCTACACCATTAAGACAAGAGTCCAAAAGTCTGAGGAGAGAAAATGAGTAAAAAGAACGCGGAGGCGATACTTCTTCGTCTGCACGAACTTTATCCGCAGACCGAGTGTACCCTCGACATCGACGATAATGTTTTCCATCTGGTGGTAAGAGCCGTTCTATCTGCCCAGTGCACGGATGTCCGCGTCAATGAAGTGACAAAGGTGCTTTTTCAAAAGTGCCCGGACTACATGGACTTTCTTTCGGCCGGAGAGGAGAGGATCGGCGAGATCATCAAACCCTGCGGCTTCTGGAGAGCCAAGTCGCATTATCTTTATGAGATCGCGAGGATGATGCGCGATGATTTTTCCGGGAAAATCCCGACGACGCAGGAAGAACTGATGCGTTTCCCGGGCGTCGGAAGAAAGGTCGCAAACTTAATCGTTTCCGAGATGTTCGGAACTCCTGCCGTCGTTGTCGATACGCACTGCATGCGCGTTTCCGGAAGACTGGGTCTAAGTTCCGGCAAAGATCCGTTAACGATTGAAAAAGAACTGATGAAGATCCTTCCGCAAGAAGAATGGGCGCCATTTGGGCACCTTATGGTCGATCACGGAAGAGCCGTATGTAATGCAAGGTCACCGAAGTGCAGTGAATGCGGCCTTTTTGACCTTTGCCCGACCGGGAAAAAGAAGGTGAAGCATGGCTGAGATATGCCTGGATACCCCTGTACGGTTTCTTCCGAAGGTCGGGGAAAGACGCGCTAAACAGCTCGAAAAACTCGGCGTTTTTTGCGTGTATGATCTTCTGACGTTCTTTCCGAGAAGATACGAAGACTGGTCCGAATGCGTGCCGCTCTTTAAGCTCGAGCATGATAAAGAACAGTCCTTTATCGCAACGATCGTAAATACTCCGAAGATCAGCAGGAACCGCGGCAAGACCACGATCTTCGCGACGCTTTCCGACGGTACCTGCAGCATCCGCGCGGTGTGGTTCAACCAGCCGTATCTGGCGGAGAAAATGGTTCCGGGCGAAGAGTACTTTTTCCACGGAAAGATCACGCGGGACGGCTTTACTTTCCAGGTCGTAAACCCGGTATTTGACCAAAGACAAAAAGACGAAGAAAAGCATTCCCTGATCCGGCCTGTGTATCCGCTGACCGCGGGGCTGAAACAGGGTCATATACGGGCGATCGTAAATGTCGCGCTTGACCGGGCTCTCCCGCTTCTTTCGGAAGTGCTTCCGCTCTTTTTCAGAAAAGAACAGAAACTCTGTGCGATCCGATATGCCTATGAAAAGATCCATCGTCCCGACACGATGGAGGAAGTCGACATCGCAAGAAAGTATCTCATTTTCGAAGAGCTGTTCCTTCTTCGCGGCGCTCTGTCTGTCTATAAACTCGAACAGAAGGATATGCGCGCGTCCTGCCCGATCCGCGGCAAGAAAGAGGATATGGAGAAGTTTACATCCATTGTGAAAGGACTGCCGTTTACTCTGACGGAAGACCAGTCGAAGGTCACGCATGATATCCTTTCCGATATCTCCTCCGACCGCCCCATGAACCGTCTCGTTCAGGGCGATGTAGGTTCCGGTAAAACGGTCGTTGCTTTCTTAAGTATGGCGGCGTGCGCGATTGCCGGTTACCAGGCAGTGTTCATGGCGCCGACCGCAGTTCTTGCCTCGCAGCACTATGAGACCTTTCAGAAGTTTTTGAACGGCACGGACATCGGCTGTGAGCTTTTGCTCGGAAGCACGACGGCAAAGAAAAAAGAAGAGATCCGGGAAGGCCTTCGGTCCGGGCGGATCAAGATCCTGGTCGGTACCCACGCGGTGCTTTCGGAAAAGAATATCTTCCCGAATCTGGCTCTAATGGTCACGGACGAGCAGCACCGTTTCGGCGTCAAGCAAAGATCTTCCACGGAAGAGAGATCCGACCACGGCATCCACACCCTCGTCATGTCGGCAACGCCGATCCCGAGGACCTTGGGACTTGTGCTTTTCGGAGATATGGATGTATCTGTCATCAGGAGCATGCCGAAAGGACGGCAGCCGATCAAGACCATACGCGCTTCATTTGAAGAAGAGGGCAGAGTGATCGCGACGATCCGTCAGGAAGTCCAAAAGGGCCATCAGGTATACGTCGTATGTCCGATGATCGAAGAGCTGCAGGAAGATGCATACGAGGACGAAGAGGGCACACTTGCCCAGAGGATGAAGTCCGACCTCGAGTCAGCGGTACAGTACTATGAGACGCTTTCTTCCGGTGAACTTTCCGACATGCACGTAGGGCTTTTGCACGGCCGCATGAAGACCGCGGAAAAAGAAAAGGTCATGAAAGAATTCGGCGAAGGCAAGATCGATGTGCTCGTTTCGACGACCGTTATCGAGGTCGGTGTCGATAATCCGAACGCGACATTGATGGTCGTCAGAAATGCCGAAAGATTCGGCCTTTCAACGCTGCATCAGCTGCGCGGCCGTATCGGACGCGGAAGCCTTCAGTCCGCATGTATCCTGCAGACGGATAAGTATGAGGGCGTTTCAAAAGAAAGGATCGACATGATGTGCGAGACCACCGATGGTTTCCGCCTGGCGGAAAAAGATATGCTCCTTCGCGGAACCGGTGATTTCTTTGGCACGAAGCAGCATGGTATCCCGCAGCTGAAGATGGCCAACCTCTACCGCGACTGCGCCTGCCTCGATCCGATCGAAAAGGCGATCGAGAAGATGATCGCGGATGATCCGAAGCTGGAAAAGCCCGAGGCGAAGATCATGCTTGAGGCCTTCCACAGTCATTTCGGCGAGGCCTGGCAGAAGCCGAGCCTATAATCTTTTTGCGGCAGCTTTGCCTGAAAGTATAGAAATCTTTCCCCAAACGGCGAAGTAGTGGTATAGTAGGAAAACAAACTCGCAATAAGTAAAAGGAGAATCCGAGATCATGCCGAGAGTGGTATCCGGAAAATGCAGAGGGACGGTGCTTGAGGCACCGAAAGGAGAGGCGACGCGTCCGACGACTGACAAGGTTAAAGAGGCGATCTTTTCGAGCATTCAGATGAGAGTGCCGGATAGTGCTTTTCTCGATGTATTCTCGGGCACCGGGCAAATGGCGATCGAGGCATTGTCCCGCGGCGCGCAGTCCGCGGTCCTCATCGATCAGGCGGGTAAAAGCCAGCAGGTCATCGCCAGAAATCTAGAAAAAACGCGCCTTAAGGAGCAGGCCAGATCCATGAAGATGGCTTTTGCCGAGGCGATGAAACTTCTCGGGAAAAAGAGTGAGTCTTTCGATATCATATTCATGGATCCGCCGTATGCCATGGCAAGTGCTTTTGCCAAAACGGCCTCTGAACTCATCAAGGAGTACGGCCTTTTAAACGAGGGCGGGATCTTCATCGTCGAATCCGACGCAGATACTGAAATTTCGACAATTGTAACCAATATGACATGTATTAAGAGTTGTAAGTACGGGTCAACTTTGGTAACATTCTTTGTAGAATAAGCAAGGTATGCGCAACAAGGAGAAACCGATTTGAAAA
Organism: uncultured Clostridia bacterium; assembly: GCA_905235455.1. Taxonomy (GTDB): domain Bacteria; phylum Bacillota; class Clostridia; order Saccharofermentanales; family Saccharofermentanaceae; genus Scatonaster. The sequence continues at coordinate 3,641 of CAJOLL010000078.1, read as the reverse complement.
CGTTTATTTTTCCCGGTAGTTTCGACCCGTTTTCCCTGGGTCACATCGACATCGCAAAAAGAGCTTCCCGCCTTTGCGATAAGCTCGTCGTCGCTGTCATGTTTAACCGCGCAAAGAATTCATTATTCACCGATGAAGAGCGTGTAGAGATGGCAAAGATCTGTCTTCAGGATGTTCCGAATATCGAGGTCATCTCGAGAGAGTCCCTGCTCGTCGATCTGTATCGTGAGCTCGGTGCTTCCGCTGTCGTAAGAGGCCTTCGGAGTGAGTCGGATTTCCGTTACGAGGCAGAGATGAATGCGGCGAATACATTGATGTTCCCGGACTACCAGGTCATCTTCCTGCCGTGCCGCGCCGACTTGGCATTTACCAGTTCGTCCATTATTAAAGAAGTTGCTTATTACGGTGGCGACATCAGTAGAATGTGCGTGCCGCAGATCGAAGAGATGGTACATAAAAAACTGCTCGAAAAGCGAGCGGAAGAGTAATATACGCGAACAGCGTTTAGGAGGTTTTTCATATGCCGGATGGAAATGTGAGAACAACAGATAAAGATCTATACGAACTTCTCGATCAGCTGCAGGCAACGATCGAACAGGCCAAGGGCGTGCCGTTTTCCGACAACTGCGTCGTAGACCGTGCCGACGTTCTTTATTGGATCAAGCAGATCAGAGCCAGCTTCCCGTCGGAAGTCCAGCAGGCAAAGTGGATCGCCGACCACCAGCATCAGGTCGTTGCTTCTGCGCGCCAGAAAGCGGAGAGCATTCTCCGTCAGTCTGAGCAGCGTCAGGCGATCATGGTCGATGAGCATCAGGTCACCCTCCTTGCCAAAGAGCAGAGCGAGAGGATCTTAACGGAAGCGAACCAGCAGTCCGAAGAGATCTACGCACGCTCGATCGATTATGCAAGAAAGAGACTGACTGAACTCGAGAACGAACTGACGGACATTCTCGTACGTGTTCAAAAGGACAAGAAAGAGTTAAAATAAGAGTAACATAGTCCCGGCTTTTACGGAAAGTGCTTTTCGAAAGGTATGGGGGAGGCCTTGGTATGAGAACAGGCGGTGAAGAACGTGTTACTTGGTATTCATATTCAAAACTTCGGTTTATTCAAAGATGACTGTATTGGTGCACTTCTGGACGACATCCGGAAGGATCCCGGGCAGTCATCTCTTGCTTTACAGGCGGGAATTGAGATCGCTCATCCTCTGAACGGGATTGAGGCGTTGATCGGCAGAAATCACTCCGGAAAGACGATGTTTTTCTCATTCCTTTCGTTCGTCCAGGGATCGATCGTTAAGGGTCCTGCGGCGGCGGCGACGGAATCCGGAAGGAACGGATTTACAAATCTTCTCGGCGACAGAGAGAAACCTATGACTGCCACTCTCTGCTTTAAGTTTTATGACCCGCAGGAAAAGGACACGACGTATCTCGAGTATCGTCTCGTGATCGATGCGAATGTCCATGGCAAGCCGCATTTTGAAGAGGAAAAACTCACGCTTTGGCGCGAAGGAATGGACGAGGCGAAGGACATACTTTCGTTTAAGCAAGGCAAGGGCTTCGTGCTCTTTAAGGGAGAGAAAACGGAAGGCGAAATGAACGACTCGATGACGAGTGCGCTTCACGCCTACGGCTCCATGAAGCAGTTCTATTTCACGAACAGGACATACCGCGAGATATTGCGGTGGTACTTCGTCGGATTCCAAAAAGACCAGACGTATCAGATCCCCGAAGATATGGCCCCGGGCGGCCATAAACACCTCAATAATCAGGGCTCCAATGCCAAGAATGTCCTTGCTTATCTTCGTCAGGAAAAACCGGGCGAATACAAAGCGATCATAAGTAAGCTCATGGATGCGATTCCGGGGCTTCGAGACAAGGATGAGAAGGCGGTCCTGAAGCATTTTCAGAAGCCGGATATGCTGGCACTGTTTCTTCTTCTGCTTTCCGATCCGTCTCCTAAGCCTTTGATCCTGATGGAGTCTCCGGACGAGGGGCTGTATCACGATATGCTCGATATTCTGGCTTCGGAGATGCGTAACTATTCGATGCGTTTCCCGGGATGCCAGATATTCTTCACGACACACAATCCGTATATTCTCGAGAATCTTTCGCCGTCAGAGATCTGGGTATTCTCGCGTGGCGAAAAAAACTGGGATGACGAGATCGAGATCCGCTGTGCAGGTTCGATCCCGATCGTGCAGGAGCTGTACGATCAGGGTGTCGGCATGGGCGCGATCTGGTATGCGGGACATTTTGACAACTAAGGCGACCGAAAGGAAAGACTTCTTCGATGCGAGTAGAGATCCTAAGTGAGGACAGATCGGGCGGCGTTGTTCTGCAGCATCTGACGAACTGTATCCTAAAACAATATACGCAGGATTTTGAGTCATATCTGCGCCCTCATCGCGGATGCGGGTACTGGCCGGATCATCCGGATGAAAAGCCGGAGCCTATGGCGGCCGGCCTTCTGGAGCTTCTGCCCGCGAAACTGCGCGCGTACGACAAAGTCTATGCAGGAACGGACATCATCGTCATCGTCTGTATCGATTCCGATGAGCACGATCCGGAAGAACTTATGAGTAAGCTCAAGGATACCTGCCGCCGTTATGCGCGAGATCTTTCCACGGTCATCGCAATCTCCGTCGAAGAGATGGAGAGCTGGATTCTGGCGGACAAAAACGCGATTCTGCTGGCATATCCGGAAGCAGACCTTCAAAGACTATCCGAATACGAACAGGACAGCATCTGCGGCACCTGGGAAGTGCTTTGCGATGTGCTTTTGTGTGAGCAGTCCCACCGCATCAAGAAGGTCGGTTATCCCGCGATCGGCCAGTACAAGGCGACCTGGGCAGAGAAGATATCGAAATACATGCTTCCCGGAAACAATGTTTCCCCGAGCTTTAAGAAGTTCGAACTCGCACTGACCGGTGCAGTGAAGAAGGTGCTGAATGGCTGATTTTTCTGCGGTAACGGCGGGAAATTCGCCTGTTTCTTCTGCATATATCCATATTCCTTTTTGTGTAAGGAAATGCGCGTACTGCGATTTTTTGTCTTTCCCCTCTTGCCCGGACCGGATGGAGAATTATGTCGATGCAGTTTGTAAGGAAGTCCTTTTGGCAAAGAAGTGGTTTTTTGCGGGAACGAAAGAAGATGCCGGCGGCAGGGATCTTGGTGGTGAAACTTCCGAATCGGACGAAAAGTCGGATAAAGAGAGGGCAGTAAGTCCGCTTCGGACGATCTATTTCGGAGGCGGGACACCGTCGCTGCTTTCGCCTTCGCAGGTGGAAAGGATCCTCGATGCCCTTTCAGAGGCTTACGGCATTTCTGAAGGATGCGAGATTACGCTTGAAGCAAATCCCGGAACGGTCGATGAAGAAAAACTCGCCGAATTTCGTAAGGCGGGCGTCAACCGCCTGTCCATCGGCATCCAGAGCCTCGATGATTCTGTCCTTTCGACTCTCGGCAGGATCCATGACGCCATAGCGGCACAAAAGGCGGTCACAGACGCTAAGGCCGCGGGCTTTAGGAACATCTCCTGCGACATGATGATCGGCATTCCGGGACAGACGATGAAAAGCGTCAAAGATACGCTTTCTTTCTTCCTCCAAAAAGAGATCCCGCACATCTCGCTTTATTCAC
>CAJOLL010000077.1 GCA_905235455.1 uncultured Clostridia bacterium | reverse complement strand
ATTAAAGCTCCTTATTTTTTCCAACCGCCGTTTAACAGTCTCTCTGCCTCTTCCGTGACGTCCCTTAAGATGGCCTCGCAGCTCTTTACATCCTTTATCATTCCGGAGATCTGTCCTGCCATAACCGAGCCGTTCATCACGTCGCCGTCTACGACAGCGCTCCTTAAGCCGCCGAGGGTGAGCTGTTCAAGCTCCTCAAAGGAAGCTCCCTCTCCTTCGAGCTGGAGATATTTTTTAGTCATCTTGTTCCTTAAGGTTCTGATCGGATGTCCTGTGGTATTTCCCGTAACCACGGAATCTATATCGCTGGCCTTCACGATCTTTTGCTTGTAGTTATCGTGAGCTATCGCCTCCTCGGAAGCCACGAAACGGGTACCCATCTGCACTGCCTCCGCTCCGAGCATAAAGGCCGCTGCCATTCCCCTGCCGTCTGCTATTCCGCCTGCTCCTACCACCGGAACCTTTACCGCATCCACTACCTGAGGCAAAAGCGACATCGTGGTCGTCGAACCGATGTGTCCGCCGGACTCCGTTCCTTCTGCGACGACTGCGTCCACGCCGAGCTTTTCCATTCTCTTGGCAAGCCCTACCGAAGCGACGACCGGGATGATCTTGATGCCGGCTTCCTGCCACTTCTTTAAATATCTTTCCGGGGAACCTGCTCCTGTGGTGATGACAGCCACTTTCTCTTCTGCGAGAACATCTGCGATCTCCGGAGCATGCGGGTTCATGAGCATAACGTTTACGCCGAACGGCTTATCCGTGAGTTCTCTGCAGGACTTTACCTGGTTTCTTACCCATTCCGCGTCCGCTCCGCCGGAACCGATAATGCCTAAGCCTCCGGCATTACTGACCGCTGCCGCCAGATGGAAATCAGCGACCCAGGCCATACCTCCCTGGATGATCGGATACTCGATATTCAGAAGTTCAGTGAGTCTTGTTTTCATGATTCATGCCTCCTTTAAATTTCTGTCTGGACGGCGCCCCACAAAAGGCCTGCGCCGAAACTGGACATGACGATCTTCTTTTTGCCTTCGCCGATCAGGCCCTGCTTCTTCATCTCGTCGAAGAGGATCGGGATACTTGCGGACGAAGTGTTACCGGTATTTTCAATGTTCATCGGGAACTTTTCGATCGGCTGCTTCAAGCGTTTCGCCACGGATTCGATGATGCGGCGGTTGGCCTGATGGAGAATGAAATAGTCGATATCATCCGGGTTTGTGCCGGTCTTCGAAAGAAGATCCTCGATGACCTTCGGTACTTCGGTTACGGCAAATTTAAACACTGTCTGTCCGTCCATCTGAATATAGTTGGACTTAAGGAACTCCGGTGTTTTTTCTTTGCCTTTCTGCATATAGGATTCGCAATGCATGCATTCGCCGCGTTTTCCGGCAGCACGCATAACGGCTTCATACTGAAGAGATCTGTCTGAGGTGATCACGCAGGCGCCGGAACCGTCTCCGAAGAGGATGCAGGTCCCGCGATCAGTGAAATCCACGTAGTTAGTAAGGTTTTCTGTTCCAATGACCAGCGCGGTCTTGACCATGCCGGAACGGATATAGTTCTGCGCCGTAACAAATGCCGTCAGGAACCCGGGGCAGGCCGCGTTCATATCAAAGCACATGGCATTGTCTGCGTCTACGGCCGCCTGTACGCTTGCGGAAAGGACCGGGAAAAGCACGTTCGGCGTAGTGGAAGCAACAACGATAAGTCCGATCTCCTTCGGATCGATGCCGGCATCCGCGACAGCTCTTTTGGCCGCCTCAACGGCCATGCTCTCGGATGTATCCTTTTCGGGATCCGAGATGTGGCGCTCCTTGATACCGGTGCGCTCGGTGATCCATTCATCGTTGGTCTCGACGATCTTGCTCAGATCGTCGTTCGTCATAATTTTTTCGGGCAGATAACTGCCGATGCCAATCACCCGGCCGAAACCATTTGCAAGTTCAGCGGATGAATTTGTACTGCTCATAAAAATACTTTGCCTTTCAAACTATTTTACAATCAAAATATATTCCTTATCTACTTTATTGTCAATACGAGTTTCTTGATAATTGGGCAAGCACGAAGCGCGGGGACTGGGTTTCAAGGCTTTCCACGGAATTGAAAAAAGGTGTTGACATAACCACGGACCGCGCATATAATATTCACGTTGACCTCAAACGCGGGATTAACTCAGTGGTAGAGTGTCACCTTGCCAAGGTGAAAGTCGCGAGTTCGAATCTCGTATCCCGCTCCACTGAAAAAGCTCCGAAATCATCGGAGCTTTTTTGTTACCTTACTATGCAGATCCGGAAAGTCTTCAGATCTCTTTCTTCCCTTCTCACCGGGGTTTACGTATTTTATTAATCCGCGGGATCAGTTGTCTTTCGTGATCTTAAGGATCTTCTCACAGGAGAGATTCCCTCCGAAAAGGTCCAGTGCGGAACCGACCGTGACATTCACGCGTCCGCCCGATACTTCCTTGATCTCAGAGATATCTTTATACGTGTGGATGCCTCCCGCATAAGTGACCGGAAGGCCTTCGTATGCGGCAAAGATGTCGAAGATATCACGATCCGGGCCCGCGGCCTTGCCCTCGACGTCAACGGCGTGCACCAGGTATTCCGCGCAGTGCTTTTCGAGCTTCTTAAGAAGAGAAGCGGTCAGCTTGGTTTTTGTGAATTTCTGCCAGCGGTCCGTCACGATATAGTATTCGCCGTCTTTTTTTCGACAGCTCAAGTCGAGCACGATATGTTCTTTTCCAACGGCAGAAACGAGTTTTTCGAGGTTCTCGCAGTTGATCTTCCCGTCTGAAAAAACATAGGAAGTAACGATAACGTGGCCGGCGCCTTCCTCTATAAAAGCACCTGCGTTTTCCGCGGTGATGCCGCCTCCGACCTGAAGTCCTCCGGGGTAAGCACGGAGCGCCTCGACCGCAGCCTTTCGGCTGGCCTCGTATTCGGGAGTGCCGGCTTTGTTGAGCATGATGATGTGCCCGCCTTTGATTCCGAGGTCCTTATAGTATTCCGCAAAAAATCCCGCGCCGCGCTCAGACACGAAGTTCTCCTTCGCGCCGGAATCATTTAAGGTCCCGCCGACGATCTGTTTGACCTTGCCGTTATGGATATCGATGCACGGCCGAAATTCCATATTACTTCTTCTCGTCCTTCTTCTTCGGGACCTTGTTCGTGAAATCGTGGAACGGATCCTGGATGTCGTTGATCTCGCCGCCCAGACGGCGGATCGCGGAAAGTGCTTCGTAGAAGGTTTCACGGTCGATCGTGTGGGTATTTCTGTCGAGATAGCCCTTGAGGAGTGCTATACCTCTGGGATCGCCGTAGTCGCCGATACAGATGACGGCAATGACTTTATTCTTCATACGGCGGAAGGCCGCGCGCATTGCCTGATAGATCTCATTGTCCGGCTGCTTGATGCCGACATGCGTCAGGATAATCAGCATATCTTCATAAGGTCCGGTGATATTTTCATCCGAGCGGTTCAAAAGGAAGTCGATGAGAATCGGGACTCCCTTAGATCCGAGACCCAGCATCATGACTTTTACTGAGTCCGCGATATATTCCTGTGTGCTTGAAAAACTGCAGAACTGCGTAAGCACGGGCTCCATCGCCGGTTCATATCCGGCAGCACCGAAGAAGCGGATCGCCGCTACGCATGGTTGGAATTTCACGAAGAACTCGTTCTCGTCTTCCCCTTCGGAAGGCTCCCAGGGAGTTTTCAAGACCATCTTCAAAAGACGCTCGCAAGCAGGTTCGCCAAACGTCTTCAGACGCTCAACCAGCGGAGACGGTGTCGCCTCATCGTCGATGATCTTAGCAGATTCGGAAAAAGCAGCAAGCGCCTGCTCCAGATCCATCTCGGAAATGAACTGCTCGCCGGTCTTTCCGTCGAGATACTCTTTCTCTTCTTTCCAGAATGGTTCCGTGTTTGTTTCAATATAGGAACGGAATTCCTTGAAGTGCTCCGACATCTCCGCTTCCGTCGGGCCCCCGCGCGACGATACCTTATCGGCAAACTCCTCGCAGACCTTCGAAATTCTTTCATTAAACTCGGTAAACAGTTGTGTCGTGCGCTCCATCTTGCACCTCCGCGAAATCTTACTACTGCATTATATCATCTTTTCCTGCAGCTTTAAGTTTCATTTAAGGTCAGCGCGCGATAATAATAACGAAAGGAACCCATACCTCCTTCAAACGCCCAAAAACATATCCCCTTGAACAGGCTGTGCAGCCCTCTGCTGCACAGCCTGTTCCTTTCCAAGGGGAGTTCGAGTTGATTCTCTGTCACTAAAGTCAGAAAGTGATTCCATACATAGAAAACGGAAGTTTTTGGATATCTATATTCCCAAATGGATTTGATACCCCGATCACCTTCCATCCCCATATAGCAGGATAAGAGTCAGGACTCAAGATGAGATATATGCTTACCCCCAAAATCAGCGGTAAGCATATGCACAGCACTATAATCGAACGATTTGTTCTGATCATATGAGTCAGACATAGTAAGTACTCGGCTTAGTACACAATACCAGAATATCGATGAGCCATCCGATTCCGAACAATCCGAGAGTACAGAGATAAATCAGACCGGTTCCGGCTTTTCCTTCATAGAATTTGTGTGCTCCCAAATAACCTAAGCAAACACACAGCAACAACGCTGTTGTTTTTCTGCATTCTTTTCCGCCTCTTACAACAACCTGCTGGACAGTTTGTCCGGGCATCGGCGCCGCTTGATAGTGGTTATGCACTACAGTCGGTTGTCCCGAGGACTGCTGTTGATACTGGCGTTCCAAGCGCTCGTTAGCGGGGGAATATCCGCAATCAGGGCACGCTGCCGAGAAGTATGTGGCTCCGCATCGAGGACAATTCTTTCCTTTTTCGCCTGCCTTAGTTCCACAATTCGGGCAGAATGCAGAATCTTTAAATGCAGCGCCGCACTTATTACATCTGAACGAAAATGCATTACCTGAACAATTTGTGCAAACCCAGGTAGAATCATCATTTTCACAACCACAAAAATTACAAATCTTCATATTCTCCACCTCCTTCGATCGCAACCTTCCAGTATCACGTCGATAATCCAATATATGTTATAAGAGGCTGTAAAAGCCTCTTATAATCTGTTATGCGTAGTATAACAGCGCGCAAACGCCTGCCATTTCTGCGTTTGAATCCATTTCATCTCTTTTGAAAAGGAAGAGTTAACATTTTGTGAATGCAAAAGTTCTAAAATTGTTTTTTACAGCTGTCCTCGTCGAATACGTTCGTCTTTGCTATGCTATAATGCATGTACATATCTTTATTTAGAAGGAGGCTCCCCCATGAAAGTTTTACTACTTAACGGAAGTCCGACGACGAACGGCAATACTGCGCTCGCTCTTTCGGAAATGGTGAAAGTCTTTGAAAAAGAAGGCATCGAAGCCGAAGTCGTTTCCATCGGAAAACAGAATATCCGCGGGTGCATCGCCTGCCGTTCCTGCTCACAAACAGGCAAGTGTGTCTTCGATGACGGTGTCAACGAGATCGCAGAAAAGTTTGAAAAGGCAGACGCGCTGGTCGTTGCAAGTCCGGTATACTATGCCTCTGCAAACGCGACTCTGATCGCGTGTCTCGACAGACTTTTTTTCAGTTCGCATTTCGACAAACGCATGAAGGTCGGTGCAAGTGTTGTCGTAGCAAGACGAGGCGGCTGTTCGGCCACCTTCGACGAGCTCAACAAATACTTCACGATCAGTGGCATGCCGGTAGCCAGCAGCCAGTACTGGAACAGCGCGCACGGCGGAGCTCCGGGACAGGCACAGAAAGATCTCGAAGGTCTTCAGACCATGAGGACACTTGCCGACAACATGGTATTTCTGATGCGAAGCATCGAGCTCGGAAAAGAAAAGTACGGTCTTCCGGAGCAGGAAGAACACCTTTGGACGAATTTCATTAACTAGGAGAAAAGAACTATGGTCAAGCACATCATTATCTGGACATTAAACGACGAATATTCCAACGAAGAAAAGACAGCGATCAAAGCCGAGATCAAGGCAGGGCTGGAAGGCCTAGCTGGCAGGATCGACGGGCTGGTCGATATTAAAGTCTATACCGACGGGCTCGAGAGCTCGAACGGCGACCTTATGCTCGATTCCACCTTCGTTTCCGAGGAAGCTCTGAAGGGCTATGCCGTACATCCGGACCATGTCGCGGTCGCCACGGGCAAAGTCCGTCCGCACACCAAGATCAGAAGCTGTTTCGATTTCGAAGTGTGCGCCTGATTCTTCGAGTTGTCCCGTTTTCCGGCCGCACTGCAATACAGAGAAACAAAAAGGAGTTGTCGTTTGACAACTCCTTTTTCATTTGGAGGCACCACCCGGATTTGAACCGGGGATAAAGGTTTTGCAGACCTCTGCCTTACCACTTGGCTATGGCGCCGTTTTTCTAATCAGCGTATGAAATGATAACACCAAACAAGCCCTTGCGTCAAGTGTTTACGAGAAAAGCAATGCTCTTTGGTTATCGATTTTCCTTATCAGCATTTCCCCGCGATACGGTCAGGCAGATTTGCCATGGCTTCCTGCGCGGTTTTAGAAAGAAGGAGTTTCCCGATCACGCCGATATCCGGGCGCGGGAAGATAAACGGAAGATCCGTTTCGCCGAGACCCGGACGTACCGGGAACGCGAGTTTTTCTTCTTCGACGGAAAACTCCGCCTGCACCCCCGGCTTATTTCCGCGCGCATCCACGCGGATCCATTTTTTGAGAGATTCGAAATAGACGGCAGTAAGACCATGGAGGATAAGCGGCGATTCTTCATCATTTTCGTCCAGTCGCAAGTACTGATAGCAAAGGCCCGACGGAATCCCCGCCGCACGAAGGAGCGCACACAGAAGGTGCGATTTTCCAAAACACAGACCGGTCCTTTTGTCGAGGACATCGGAAGCGCGCAGGCACAGTTCTTTTCGCCCGGCATCGTTACTATGGGAGATCTCATCTCTTACGAAGCGGAAAGCTCGTGAAGCGAACTCCATCTCGGGATCCATAAAGTCCATCGCTTTTCCTTCGGAAAGATCCTTCATGATCGTCTCCATGAAATAGTTCGAAAGATAGGCGACCTTGATGTGGTTATGATTGATGTATTCGCTGACTTCTAAATATTCGTCAAAGCGATCTGCTTTGGTGATCAGTTCCATTCTCGTTCCTCACTTGGCGTCTTTCGGGAAGAAAAACCGTCTTCCGTCTTTTTCAATTATATCAAAGTCGGTCTCGTACACGGAAGATATCTGCTCAGACGTCATCACATCGCATGTCTTTCCCATACTCACGACCTTTCCGTCCTTAAGAAGGATCGCTCTGTCACAGAATCGCTCGACCATATTAAAGTCGTGCATGACGACGACCACACTGAGGTTACCGTCTTCCACTCTTTCATGAAGCAGCTGCAGAATGCCGATCTGGTGCTTGATATCCAGATTCGACGTCGGCTCGTCCAGAAGGATCCATGGTGTCGTCTGAGCAAGCGCCCTGGCGATCAGCGTCCTCTGGCGCTCGCCGCCGGAAAGCGAAGGAAAGTTTCTATTCTTATGCTCCAGGACGCCTACCGCCCGCATCGCGTCTTCGGCGATCTTGCGGTCCTCCTCGGAATCGTCATCCCAGGTCCCTTTATACGGGTATCTGGCCATCAGCACGACTTCTTCTACGCGAAAAGCACTGTCACCGGAACTATTCTGCGGAACCCATGCGATCTTGCGGCTCCGCTCTTTCGGTGCAAAACCGTTTGTATCTTTTCCGTCGATCAGCACCACATCTTCCGGGCATTTGATCTGGGCGAGGATATGCCGCAGAAGCGTCGTCTTTCCGGACCCGTTCGGTCCGAGAAGTGCCGTCATATGGCCTTCGGTAAATTTGCAGGAAATATCTTGGAGTATCGGTTTTTTTGCCGTGCCGGGCTGATACGAAAGCTTTTTCACTTCGATATCGGAACCGGTGCTTTTCGAGATGAGGGAAGATTTTTCATTCATCAGTCACGTTCCTCCCTTCGTCTTTCTTTCCAAAGAAGGTAGAGGAAAAACGGTGCTCCCGTCACCTGAGTGATCGCACCTACGGCGATCTCCGCAGGAGCTGCCGCCGTTCTGCTGATCAGGTCGCAAAGGATCATGAAGATCGCGCCGCCCAAAAGTGACAGCGGGATGAGCCTTCTGTTTTGGGGGCCGACGAGAAGCCTAATGATATGCGGGATGATCAGGCTGACAAATCCGATGATGCCGCTGACCGAGACACTTGCGGCGACCAAAAGAGAGGTCGACACCACCGCGATTGTCCTGGTCCTTTTTACCGAGACGCCCATGCTCTGCGCTTCGTGGTCACCAAAGCTCAGAAGATCCAGATCTCTTCCGAGGATCATAAAGCAAAGGATGGCCCCCACCAGAACGATCGCCATAAAGCCGACTTTGATCCAGGATGCGGAAGAAAAGCTTCCGAGCATCCACAGATAAATGCGCTCGAGGCGGTCTCTTTTTTTCATCATCAAAAGCGTGATCGCCGCCGTCAGCATCGACGAACAGGCGATACCCGCCAGAAGGATTCCCGTGACCGACCGCGAAGTCGCGATCCTGGCCACACGAAAAACCAGAAGCATCGTGAGCATCGCGCCCGCAAATGCGAACATCCAGATGCTGCTGATCCCAAAAACAGAAAAAGTGATGCCGAAGGCAATCGCGACCGCTGC
>CAJOLL010000076.1 GCA_905235455.1 uncultured Clostridia bacterium | reverse complement strand
CTTTCGGATCGGCTGGATACCGATCGTCAAAGTCGGGTTATATACGCGCGCGATCTGCTGGTTCTCAAATCCGACGAACGACAGTTCATCGGGGATCACGATCTTCTTTTCGTTGATGTACATGACGGCGCCGCAGGTAAGGTCATTTCCGCTCGCGAAAACCGCCGTCGGGCGGTTCTTTTTCTGCATAAAACGAACCATGGCCGTGTATCCGCTTTCCTCCGAAACGTTCTCGAGATAAATAAGCTCGGAATCGATGGAAATGCCCGCCTCATCATGTGCTTTTCGATAGCCGGCCACACGGTCGTCAGTCGTATTGAAGCCCTGCGTGCCGCCGATGAAACCGATGCGCTTATGGCCGTTATCGATCAGATGCTTCGTGATGCGGTAAGCGATGTCGACATTATCGATGGTGACGGAATCACAGGAAACCTTCGGGTATTCCATATCAATGAAAACGATCGGGACGTCTGCTTTTGTCGCACGGTCAATGTCCTCCTGGCTGACGTTCATCGGCTGCATGATGATGCCGTCGATCTGCTTATTGATAAGGAAATTGATCTTATCGGAAGCCCCGGTCGGATCGCCCTGGTTATAGTCGCAGATGATCATACTGTAGCCGTTGGCATACAGCTCCTGGTCGATAAAAGAAAGGATCGAAACGCCGTAGTAGTCGGAAAGGCTCGGGATGAGAACGCCGACAGACATGGTCTTTCTCGTCTTCATGCCGCGCGCCACGGTATTTACCTGATAATTCAAAGCAGCGATCGCATTCTCGATCTGCTGACGGTTTTCTTCAAGCACATTTCCCCCATTAATGAACTTCGAGACAGTCGAGATCGAAACACCTGCCATTTTGGCAACATCTTTAATCGTAGATGACATAGGCCTCTATCCTCCTCGGTCAAAACATCATCCAGTAAAGGCAAGAGAACAGTGCCACGGATAAGGTCTCTCCCAAAGCTCCCCTTTTCACGACTCTTCTCAGGTATGACGCAAGAAGAAGTGTCATTGCCAGGAGAAGTACCTTGATCGCAAACAGTTCCCTATTCATTATAATCGAGAAAACGAAAACTATCACCATGGGAACGAGCCGAATTACCAAAAATTTCACGGAATCGAGTACGCTCTGCGAGCTGCCCTGGATCCGTCCGAAGAAATTGTCGGTAAGCTGCAGCATAGTGATTGAAACAAATACCAGGATTGAAAGCACGAACTCGACCAGGAGAAAAATACTAAAGTGTAAGAATCCGGCGCCTTTCCAAAGGAGTGTCAGCATGAAGACCACCGCGCCGAGAAAGAACGTGAAAGCCACATGGATCGGCCACATCGAGCGGTTCGACCTGACCTTTCTGTTCTTGACCTTTTTAAGAAACGGCATCAGGAAAAAAGCGGAGCTTAAGTACGTCACGCATACCCAAAGAAGCAGGACCACCTGATAGGCCGACTGCTTTCTTATCACGAAGAACATGGTTACCAGCGCGAAAAGCACTCCCAGAATTCCCTGCAGTGCGAGAAGGTGGTTAAGTGCGCTTCTGTACTTTTCCGCGATCGAACGCCCGCGGAGTTTACCGGAGCGGTTTCTTGCAAGTTCAGGGGTCGCGCCGGCCGGGTCCTTCGCCCCGGGTGCCGTTCCGCCGCCTGCGCTTCCCTCTTCCCTGCGGTCCCCGGCATTTGCCGGCGCGAGCTTTTTATTCGGCGGAAGCGTCGCCGCATAAACGAAAAACGCGACGACGGAAAAGATCGTCAGGATCATCTTCATCGACCAGGTCAGAAGCGGCGCATGGGAAACACCCTTTTGGAGCAGGACATGGTTCTTGATATAGTTGGACATATATGTCTGCATCTGCGGGTTGTTAAGGACCATGACCGAGGCGATCTTCGGATCCTTGCAGTAGCCCGTTTTGGCGTAGTAACGGTTCGCATCGGAAGAAAGATACAGCTCCGGCGCTCCGCTTTCGGTCTTGGTACCGGAAGTAAACTTCGTGTCCTCGCCGGAGATCCGCTCATAAAGATTGTCCGCGGTCTTTCCGGATTCGGAAAAGATCGCCACTCGGCAGCCCGGCGACGTCGTCCCGATAGATCCCAGATCCGCATCACTGTCAAGCTCGGGAGACACTAAAAGCAGGTCGGTGATCGCTGAATTTTCAGACGCGACCTGAAGTCCCGAAAGCGTGTAGTCGCCTTCACAGAAAAGGATCAGTCCGTTTGGCGCGGAGATCTTATCGATCTTCTTTTGCATCTGTTCTTTGGAGCAGGAGTCATCGATCACGTAATACGACGCGATGTCCAGCTGCGAAAACATCTGGCTGTAGTCCATCTGCGGAAACATGATGTCCTCGTGGACGAAGCAGAGCGCGGCGCGCCCGCTAGAGCTGTCATTGCGTCTGGGGATCAGAATAAAAAGCGACGCGACGATGAGGATCACGGCAAGAACGATGACGCATATCAGACGAATAAGACGGATCTTCTTCATTCCTCTCTCCCGTCAATTGATCTCCACGAGACGGTCGCCCAGCGCGCGGATGTCCTCAGGTCCTAAGATCAGGATCATGTCGTCTTTACTTACGACTTCGGAAAGCTTGTCGACGATCTCGTCTTTGGAATGAAAGAAGATCGCATGACCGCCTCTCCTGTTGATCTCATCGGCGATGTCCTTCGAGGAAATGTCGCCCGGATTGACCTCGCGGTCCGAAAAGATCTCGTCGAAGAATACGTTCTCGCAAGGAAGCAGCGACGTCACATAATCCTCGAAAAGCACTTTGGTACGTGAGTATGTGAGCGGTTGGAAAACCACCCAGGTCTTATTGTGCGGCACATGTGAAGCCGCGTCGAGAGTGGCTCTTGCGGCGCTCGGGTGATGGGCGTAGTCGGTAACGACCATCGCGCCCATGAAATAGCCCTTGATGGTAAAACGGCCCTCGGCTCCGGTAAACTCGGACAGTGCTTTTCGCGCGGCCTCGCCGGTACCTCCGGCCAGAGATGCACAGGCAATTGCCGTCAGGGCATTATAGACATTATGTGTGCCCGGGATCGCCAGCTGGATGTGCGTGTACGGACGGCCCTTGAACAGGACGTCAAAGCCCGCTTTGCCGTCGGTGTATTCGATATTGACGGCGCAGAAATCCGGTTCTCTTTTAAAGAAATCCATTCCCTCCCCTTCCAGGCCCGTCGTCAAGATGCGCGGCTCCTCCATGCCGAGTTTGGCGCGCACGCCCGGGATCCTTCTGACGCACTCCTGCACGTTCTTATCGCCGGCCGGGATAACAAGCGTTCCCTCCGGAGAAAGCTTCTCGGTAAACTGCGTGAAAACATCGATGACTTCGTCGATGCAGGAATAGCAGTCGACGTGGTCGTAATCGATATTCGTGATCGCTGCGATCGTGGAATAAAACTCCAGGAAAGATCTGTGATATTCACATGCTTCGGAAACGAGGAGCTGGTCCTTCGAACCGAGATACACGCTTCCGCCGAATGCATCGAGCTCAGCGCCGAGGTGCACGGTCGGGTTCGCGCCGCCGGCCAGAAGGATCAGCGAAACCATCGATGTAGTCGTGGTCTTTCCGTGCGTGCCGGAGATGTTGATGACGTTATTGAAGTTTCTCGTGATCAGTCCCAGAAACACCGAACGTTCCATCACGATAAGTCCTTTTTCACGGGCATAAGCGAGCTCCGAATTCCCCGGAAGGATCGCCGCGGTATGGACGACGATGTCCGGCGCAAACTCTTTGATATTGTCTGCGCTGTGGCCGCCATAAACGGTGATGCCGACTTCCTTTAATTCTTCGGTCCGCTCGGACGGATGCATATCCGATCCGCCTACGATCAGGCCGTAGTTTACGGCAATGCGAGCAAGTCCGCTCATGCTGATTCCGCCGATACCTACGAAAAATACTCTCTTGCCGGACGGCAAGTCCTTCATTCCCTCACTCATACTGACTGTCTCCAAAAATCTCCCATTGTCATGTGATATGGGTATTTCTAAAAAAATATAGATACCCGTGCCGAAAGCCTGACGCTTTTGCCTTACTATTATACCCTTTTTGTGCCTAATTTGATGATTATCCTTAAAAAATGTGTTATCCTACAGATTGACGGGTATAAAGGTCCAAGGAAGGGCCGGGAGGTATGTATGGAAATAACTGATATCATGATTCGCAAACTTTCTTTGAACAGCAAAATGAAAGCCATCGTTTCCATTACATTTGACAACTCCTTCGTCATCCACGATGTCAAAGTTGTTGAAGGCCACAAGGGTATTTTTGTTGCTATGCCCAGCAGAAGAACTCCCGAAGGCGAATTTAAGGACATCGTTCACCCGATCAACTCCGAGTTCCGTGAAGTAATCTCTTCCCAGGTCCTCGCGAAGTACAAAGAAGCCATCGAGCAGCTTTCCCAGCAGGTGGCCGATATCACTCCGACTGAAGAAGTCTGATCTTTACTGTATCCACCACTATCAATGAATTCAGAGCCGCCGACCAACACCGGTGACGGCAGCATCACCGCGATCCGATTAAACAAACATCGGGGCTGCCTCATGAGACAGCCCCGATGTGAAATTTGATTTTACAAGAAGAAACAAGAGAATAACTCAGTCCTTCTTCTCATCCTCCGCCTCAGCAGCATCAGAAGCATCGGAAGCCTCAGCAGCATCAGAAGCCTCGAAAGCAGAAGCATCGGAAGCCTCAGCAGCAACAGCAACAGTAGCGCTGGCGCCGCCGGAAACGTAGATTTCTTCGAACTCCGGACCTTCGATCTTCTCTTTTTCGAGAAGTCTCTGGGCAACAGCGTTCAGGATCGCCATCTTTTCATTAAGAATATCGAGAACATCCTTATACGCCTTATCGATGATTCGTGCGATCTCGGCGTCGATCATGGCAGCGGACTGTTCACTGTAAGTACGTGTATGGCCGTAGCTCTTACCGATGAATACCTCATCGTCATCGTCGAAGATCACGTTCGGGAACTTATCGGACATACCGTAGCGGGTGATCATTTCACGGGCAACACCATTGCAGTGCTGCAGGTCGGAAGAAGCACCCGTGCTGATCTCGCCCAGGATGATCTGCTCTGCGGCACGTCCTCCCAAAGAGATCATGATGGAATCGACAAGCTGCTTCTTCGTTGTATAGTAAATGTCCTCATCCGGCTTGTGGGCAGTATAACCGCCTGCTCCGCCGGCAGGAATAATGGAAACTCTCTCGACGTGATCGGTCTCGGAAACAGTACGGAGAACGATAGCGTGACCGGCCTCGTGGAAAGCAGTCAGGCGCTTTTCCTTGTCGGTGATCACGCGGCTCTTCTTCTCCGGTCCTACCATGACCTTAAAGACAGCCTCAGAAACATCTTTCTTACTGATCTTCTTCGCATTACGGCGGGCTGCCAGGAGCGCTGCCTCGTTAAGAAGGTTGGCAAGATCCGCACCTGTGTAACCGGGGGTGATCTTCGCGATCTCTTTCAGATCGACATCGTCCTCCAAAGGCTTATTCTTCGCGTGTACTTTCAGTATCTCTGCACGGCCCTTGATATCAGGACGCGCAACAGCGACACGACGGTCGAAACGTCCCGGACGCAGAAGCGCCGGGTCAAGAATATCGACACGGTTGGTTGCCGCGATAACGATAACGCCCTCGTTCGGGCCGAAACCGTCCATCTCGACGAGCAACTGGTTCAAGGTCTGCTCGCGCTCATCGTGACCGCCGCCCATACCGGCACCACGGTGACGGCCTACGGCATCGATCTCATCGATGAAGATGATGCACGGAGAATTCTTCTTCGCGCTGTCGAAAAGGTCTCTTACACGGCTGGCACCGACACCGACAAACATCTCGACGAAGTCGGAACCGGAGATGCTGAAGAACGGAACGCCCGCCTCACCGGCAACGGCCTTAGCCAGCAAAGTCTTACCTGTACCCGGAGCACCGTGAAGGAGGATACCCTTCGGGATCTTTGCTCCGAGTGCGGAATACTTCTTCGGATTTTTAAGGAAGTCGACGACCTCCGCAAGTTCTTCTTTTTCTTCGTCCGCACCGGCAACATCAGAGAAGTTGACCTTGTTCTTGGACGGATCAAAAAGCTTCGCCTTGCTTCTTCCGAAGTTCATGGCAGATCTGCCCTCGCCTGCGTTTCTGCTGAAATTGACCCAGATGAAGAATACCATCGCGCCGATCATCAGGAAGATCATGACGCCCGACATAATGGCGGAAACATCAGTCGGTTGCTTATACTCAAAGCCCTCGATCGAACCGTCATTCTCGGCTTCAATGAGGATCGTCAGGACGTGATCTTCGGATTCATAAGGAACCTTCTTGCTGACTTCCTTCTTCTTTCCGGTCTCGGGATCCACGTACTTGAAAGAAAGCGTATTGCCGTTTAAGACAACATCTTCTTTCTTGATGCTCCTATCCTCGATCATATTCAGCGCTTCAGAAAGCGATGTGCTCTTTCCGGAACTGTCGTTTAAGAACATCATGCACGCCACTACCAGGATCACGATCAGAACCAGGTAGAACGGCAATCCGCTAAATGACTTTTTCGGTCTTTTGTCTGTTTGACTCATTTGTCACCTCCATCAAGTTCGAGTACGCAAACATCCGGGAGATTTCTGTACTTTCCGGCATAATCCAGTCCGTACCCGACGATAAACTCATCCGGCACCTCAATGCCGATGTAGTCTGCCGAGTAATCCACCTTACGGCGAGACGGCTTGTCAAACGCGGCCACGACTCTGATGCTCTTCGGCTCTCTTGCACTGAGTTCACGGATCAGGCACTGCATCGTGACGCCGGAATCGATAATGTCTTCCACGATCAGAACATCCTTATTGCGAATGTCGTTGTCCACGTCCTTACGGATCTGGACGTTCCCGGTTGACTTCGTACCGTTGTAATAACTTGAGACCTGCATGAAGTCGAGGATCATCGGCACATCGATTCTTCGGATCAGGTCGGCAAGGAACACGGACGCGCCCTTCAAAATGCCGACCACGACGAGATCTTTCCCTTCGTAATCCTTCGAGATCTGTTTACCCAACCGGTCGACTGCTTCAGCAATTTTCTCACGCGTAATCATTACTTCGGTAATCTTTTCCATCTTCCGGTCCTCCCATTCATGTCGTCTCGTCGAAAAATTCCAACACGCACAGGACATCTTCCCTGCCGTTTGTTTCTTTTTCCTTCTCGGCCCTGTACTTTTCCGCGGAAAAAGCATCCGTAAATCCTACGGCGTGTGCCACCCCCGGCAGCCACAAGGTCTCTTTGCCCCTTCCTATCAGGAGCACCCGGTCACGAAACCTCTGCGGGATCTGCACTTCGTTCATGAATCGGCGCAATTCCTTGGTGCAAGAGCTTCCTGCCCGGCGAATGGTATCCCCCTGCCGGCGGGTCCTGATCACAGCATCAGGGAGCACCGAGGACGGGAAAAACCACGTTTGATTATTATATACTATGTCCCCCTCATTCTCAAGAAAGCGGAGTCGCATTGATACAAAACTTTGACAAAAATTTACCTTTTCCCCGATAGGGAGCGCAGAGAGGGCAATCTCCCGATACTCCTGCCCCTTGGGGACCACGATTCCGGCTCCCTTCACATATCCTCCTTTTTCCTTGGCAAAAGCATCTGTCCTGCAAAAGCGGATCCTTTTGTTTTCACGGACGGCAACCCTTTCGCCTGGAAGGTCAGTCGATGCGGAACCTTCGGCCTTTTCAGAAAGATCCGATACCGCTTCCCAGTGGACCGATTCGATGTCGACGACATCGCCGAAAGTCCGAATCGCCAAGAGCCTGAGGACTCTTATTCGAAGTGCACGCGGCATATCGGCGAGAGTCTCCAAAGGGATGCTCAGATCTGCACCGACGGCCTCATCCAACACCTTTTCAGAAAGAGTGTCGAGATAATCGTTTTCTTCCAAGACTCGTTCCGCGAGCCCCACCAAAGCAGAGACCGGATCTCTGCCGATGCCATTTTCGATCTTCGGGAAGATCTCGTGGCGGAAAAAGTTTCTGTCATAGGCGGTATCTTCGTTTGTAACATCGTTACAAAAGCTGATATTCCGGGCTTTGCAGAACGAAAGGATATCTTCCTTGCGGAGGCACAAAAACGGGTGGATGACATTGCCGTTTTTCGGACGGATGCCACATAGTCCTTCCATTCCGGCCCCGCGGAAGATGTGCATAGCGATACTTTCCGCCTGATCTTCCATGTGATGCGCCACCGCGATGGTCCCGTTCTCACCTGCAATCTCGTTAAAAAACGCATATCTTTGGATCCTGCCTGCCGTCTCAAGACTCAGGCCCTCTTCTTTCGCGACCGCCGGAATATCGATATGCGCGGCGTGAAACGGCACTCCCAGCTTCGCGCAAAAGTCCGAAACGGTCTTTTCGTCGAGATCCGCTTCTTTTCGGATGCCGTGATTGACATGCGCACAGAAAAGACGGATATCCGGGTATTTTCGGTCACAGATGTCCTTTAAAACGAACAGAAGCGCCATCGAATCGGCGCCCCCGGATACACCGGCCACCAGAGGTCCTGCCGAAAGCAGCCGGTTCTCCTCAATATATTCTTCGACCAACAGGATCAGGTCTTTCACTTAAAAACTCCCGTTCTTAAAACTGCCCGGGATCGTCAAAGTAACCCGACTCGGAACTCTCGGCCGGATCGCCGTAACTATCCGACGCCCAGTCGATCGAATCAAGTTCTTCAAACTCCATCTCGGAATTCCCGCCGAAAAGCGC
>CAJOLL010000075.1 GCA_905235455.1 uncultured Clostridia bacterium | reverse complement strand
AGAGCCGGATCTTCCGAAGTATGACACAGACGGCAATGCGTATGTGTACACTTGGGAAGAATCACCCGTAACAGATTACACGCTGACTGAAAACAATACTGTCGGAACTGAGACAACACTTAAGAATGCATATACAACAGAAACGACATCCTTGTCTGTTACGAAGACCTGGGATAATACAGGTAGCAGTTCCGCTCAGCCGACATCTGTTGTCGTTGACCTTTATAGAGGCACGACAATGATCGGAACCGTTACGCTGGATGATTCGAACAACTGGACAGAATCCATCGATGATCTGCCGGTATATGAGAATGGAGTAAAGATCAATTACGTGTGGAAGGAGCAGGTTCCGGCAAACTATCTGGATACATATACAGGAAACGGAACAGCTTCTACTATGATCAAGAACACCTATGACCACTCTGTCGAAAGAACGACGGCGAAAGTCACAAAGATCTGGGATGACTCTAATAACCAGGACGGCAAAAGCGCCCGGCAACTGTGGAAGTACAGCTCCTGCAGAACGGTACAGCGTACGGCTCTTCTGTAACTCTTGAAGAGGCATCCGGCTGGACATATGAAGAGACGGGTCTTCCGAAGTATGACACAGACGGCAATGCGTATGTGTACACTTGGGAAGAGGTTTCGGTACCGACAGGATATACTCTGGCTGATAATACAACGACCGGAACTGCGACAACGATCACAAACACGCATGCCGCGGAAACAACGGAGCTGACTGTTACGAAGACCTGGGTCAATACAGGTAACAGTTCGGCACAGCCGAGTTCGGTTGTCGTTGACCTCTATGCAGGAACAACGAAGGTCGGATCTGTCACACTGGATGATTCGAACAACTGGACAGATTCCATCTCTAATCTGCCGGTATATGAGAACGGCGTTCAGATTACTTACGAGTGGAAGGAACAGGTCCCGGCGAACTATGAGGAATCGTATTCTGTATCCGGAACTACGACCACGGTCACTAATACATTCGACATTTCTTCCGAGAAGACCGAGGCGACGGTCAAGAAGGTATGGGATGACAATGATAACCAGGACGGCAAGCGTCCGACAGAAGTTACTGTCCGTCTTCTCAGAAACGGCACGGCGATCGGCAGTGATATTCTGCTGAATGATGCGAACAACTGGGAGTACAAGGTAGAGACTCTCGATAAACTGGATGCTTCCGGAAATGCGTATACCTACTCATGGGAAGAAGATGCCGTTACCGGTTATTCCGCAAGTGAATCGGTATCCGGAACGGTGACTACGATTACAAATAAGCATGTTTCGGAAACAAAGATCCTGACGGTTGAAAAAATCTGGGATGATGCAAACAATGTTGCCGGCGTCCGCCCGACAGAACTAGTCATGACGCTCAGCTCCGGCGGAACTGTAACGCTGAATGATGCAAACAACTGGACGGCAAGTGTCAGTGTTCCGGTATATGCAAATGGCGTCGAGATTGCTTATTCCTGGTCGGAAGGAACCATGCCGGACGGATACACAAAGGAATCCTGCGTGGTCAGCGGCAATACGACGACATTTACCAACAAGTTCGATCTGTCGACGGTAAAGACATCCGTGAGTGTTGAAAAGATATGGGATGATAACAACGATGCCGCAGGTGCTCGTCCGACAGAACTCATCGTAACGCTTTCCGACGGAACGCAGGTAGTCGATCAGGCAACTCTGAATGCCGCAAACGGATGGAAAGCTACATCCATTGATCTTTCGATGTATGATGCAAGCGGCAATGTGATCACATACACATGGAGCGAGGGTACAATGCCGACAGGCTATGCACTTTCGGATACTACCGTAAATGCCGGTGTGACGACGTTTACCAATACGTATACGGCTCCGGCCCCGGTCAAGGGCAGCCTGAAGCTCGAGAAAGCTCTCGGTTCTGATGCTCCGACAAGTGCAGAGACAAAGACATACCACTTTACGGTGACATGTCCGGACGGCTCAATAATCCCGGTAGAGATCGTCGGTGCTTCTTCCTTCGAGCTCAATGACCTTACTCTGGGTGACTACAAGTTCACCGAGGATGAAGCGGATGCGCAGATCAGCGGATACGATCTTTCTATCCTCAATAACGATGTGACGATAACGCTTACTGATGCGACACAGAAAAGTGTAACGATCACGAACAACTACACTAAACAGCAGACGACACCGGCTGAGACAACACCGGCCGCGACCACTCCTGCTCCGACAACACCGGCTCCGACCGGATCGAAGACGACGCAGGATGCAAGTTCTGAGTCTTCGACGGGAACCGAGACTTCGGATCAGCCGTCTGAGAATACGACAACTCCGACTCCGACAAAGGAGATTGAAAGTATCACGATCGACGATAAGCCGATCACGCCGGAAGACTTCGAAAAGAAGCCGGATGGTTCGATCGAACTGAAGCCGGAGACGATTGACGGGCTGACACTGGGTGTTCACAGAATGAAGATCACCTACACTGACGGATCGACGATCACGGTCGAATTCGAGGTCGTATCCTCGGCGACAAGACCGGGCGGAAAAACAGTCGTTAAGACAGGTGATACCGGAAACAGCAGCTCTCCTGTACTGGCGTTCCTGTTCATTATTGTTGCAGCTGCAGCTCTTCTGATCCTGAGAAGACGCTCCAAGAAGGAGAAAGAGATCTAGAAAGGTCATAAAAAGTGTAGAAAAACGGGGCTGTATCATATATGATACGGCCCCGTTTTTGATGACTTGGAAAGCGCGTTGCGTAAAGAAAGAGGCAGCCTCGTATCTGAGACAGGCCTCTTTTGCCGAAGAAAAAACGAATCAGCGGTAGAGCTTGTTCCGCTTATACTGGATGACTTCGCGTTTGAAATCTTCTTCGAAAGTTCCGCGTGCGAGCGTCGTCCATAGATCGTGACTTAGGCGGTCGAGTTCATCCATGCGGGCAAACGCGGGATCTTTTGTATAGTGAAAGGCATCGGATGCACGCGACAGGATCGGAAGAGAAGAAGCCTCTCTCATGGACTTTAGAACACCTCTGCCCTTTTCGGAAAAACCGAGAAGACGGAGATACTTCGGATCAGAAAGATTCGCAAGGTCATCCTTCGTCTGGCCGACGGAAAGAGAGGCCATCGCGCGAAGAATTCGAGTATACGAAAAGCAACGGGTCTCGGCGACTTTTCGGAAAGTTTCGGCAATATCTTTATCGGCATCAAAATGCATCGAACGAACGGCGGACTTCAGGTGCCCGGCAAGCTGCGGCCCCATATGCGCAACCAAAGAAAGATGCTCGGAAGACATGGAACGAAGGACCGGAAGACAGTGGGAAAGCAGATCCTTTTCGCCCATGGGGATCGTATTGCCGTTCCAAAAATGCAGCATCTCGGCGAGCATTTCTTTCGGAACATAAGGGAGAAGATCTCCGAGGGAGCGGATAAAATCGCCCTTTGTGAGGTTTTTATAGTTCTCGGAAACGACCTTTCGGATCGCCGTGGCGCTCGGATTCTCTTCATCGGAAAGTTCTTCTTCGTGAAAAGAACCTTCCCGGCAGACCAAGTGCGGGACTATGGAAGAGCCCGCGCGGTGCAGTTCGCGAAGATAGGAAATCGCGAGGATGTTATTCGGTTTTCTGATGATGTTCCCGAAGATTTCTTCTGAAAGCGGAAAACTTCCATTCGGAAGTTCTTTTATCACGGCACCGGCTGCCTCCTGCCAGGCGGCGGCATATGGAAGACCGTCTTTTTGCAGTTGCTCCAGCATTTCAGAAAATACGGGATCGGATTCGAAGTCCTTTTCGGCGATTACGGAAAGATCGGAAAGAGCCGGATGCTCGGCACCGAAATAAAGATCGGTAATGACACCGCTTTGAAGAAGTGACTGCACTCCGCCATGCGCGAAACGGTCAGCGGAACCGGTCGCGAAAGTAAACGGGAGTTCGAAAACCAGATCCGCGCCGGTGCAAAGAAGGGCGCAGACGCGGCTGCTCCGGTCAGTCAACGAAGGGATCCCGCGCTGGACAAAAGCGCCGCTCATGATCACGACGATGGGAGTCTGTTCAGAAAGCTCCTCCCGGACCTTTTGGAACAGACGAAGATGCCCGTTATGCAGGGGATTGTATTCGGCGATGATTCCCGCGATCCTCATGTCTTTCCTCCAAACAAGTGGTACAATAAATAATATCTCAATTCAGCCTTTTCGGAAAGGAGCAGAAACGATATGCCGGCTTTGACCTCGGTCAAATATTCCAATAAAAAAGTCAAGAAGATCGCAATGATCTCCGTGATCGCCGTAGTTTTAGCAATCGCGGCCGGTTTCGGGGTCAAACTGCTTCTGGACAATGAAGTGTTTTCGAAAAAAGAAGATACTGCCGGGAATTCTTTTACAATGACGGACGAAATGAACCGGATCGTTTCCGAAAGCGACCTGCATAAGGGATATATGTTTTCGCGAGTTACGAAGATCCTTTCCGAAGATCCCAAAATGGAGCCCTGGGTGCTTACCTGGTACATACTCCCGGGAACGACGAGAAGCGTCCCGGAAATGCAGTCGGCCTATGTAGATACATTTGATCAAATTCTTCTTTTGGAATCGTATGTGCGGGAAGGAAAACGAAGTGCGGCAAAGACCATGATCGATGCGATCGACTCTTCCCTCACAGATGAAAGCGGATTGCTTCTGAAGTTTCAAAGAGCTGATGAGCTTATTCCCGAAGACCAAAGACCGCAGGTGCAAAAGAGCAAACTTTACGAAGATCAGGCGAATCTTCTTCTTTCGGACCCGCCGGTGTCCATGGAAGCGACTACGAGATATCTGCGGGCGCTTTTGGATTATTACGATAAATGGGGAGACGTGAGACTCCTGGAACGAATCGAGTATCTGGCAAAACTGATCTTTGATTCGGGCGCAAAGCCTTCCTATCGTGCGGCGGACCGTGCCGCAAAACCGACTCCGATCCCGGTAACGGAGAAAACGCTCGTTCCGGAAGATACGGAAGCCGAGCCGGAGACGGAAGGCAACATTCTGGTCGATATCTCGGGCGTGGAGATCGGCGCGATGGATCTGGATGCCTTGCGCCGCGCCACGGTGCTTTTTCCGGAGCATAAGGAAAAATACGATGACATGATCCGTATCGTCAAAGAAGGAAAGATCTCGAAGGAGCTTCCGCTTTATGCTTGGATGTATTCGGAAGAAAACGGATACACCTACTATACGGGAAGTGCCGGCGATGTCGAACTGGTCCCGTCCCTTTACGCGATGGTGCATCTTGCCGAGATCGGGCAGATGGATGAGGATGGATATGCGTGGCTGTCACAGGAGATCTATAACAACGGATTCCTCTATACTTCGTACGATATGATGTCCGGGGCGCCTTCAACAACGGAAGCCTCCGAGGCCTATCCGCTCGTTCTTTATCTGGCGGTGATCAAGGGCGATGACGATCTTTTCGCGGCGACATACAGCGCCATGATGAGAAATTATGCCACGCTGGATACCAGTGTGGCTCTCTATGATTTCTTCCGAAATGTAGAGGATTCGCGCATAGCGGTCTTTGCTAGAGAAAACCTGCTGATGGAACTCATTTTAAGGTAGGTGGGAAGATGTCGTTTATTCTTTTACTTGCATTTCTGTTCTTTGTGGGAAGCTTGACGGGATGGGTCCTCGAGCTGTTCTACCGGCGTTTCGTTTCACAGCACAAATGGGTTAACCCGGGCTTTTTGGCGGGCCCGTACCTTCCGATCTACGGCTTCGGACTGGTGCTTCTTTACCTGATCGCGTCTCTGGAGACGTGTTTCGATTTCGGAAATGAGGTCCTCGAAAAGATCTTCCTGTTTTTTCTGATGATGCTCGGCATGACCATTGTCGAGTACATCGCGGGTATCATCTGCCTGAAGTATTTTAAGATGCGCCTTTGGGACTACACGAACCGCTGGGGAAATGTCCAGGGCGTGATCTGTCCTCTTTATTCTTTCCTGTGGTCGGTCCTCGGTGCGGTTTATTATTTCCTGATCCATCCGCGTATCCTGAGATCGCTTGAGTGGCTGTCGAGAAATCTGGCGTTTTCGTTCTTCATCGGCCTTTTCTACGGTATCCTCATCATGGATATGTGCCACTCGACGCAGATCATTCTGGCGATCAAGAAATTTGCCAAGCAACAGCAGATCGTACTGCATTACGAAGAGCTCAAGGAGCGTATCGGCCAGTATAAGGAGAGCCGCCTGATCCATGCGGGATTTATTTTCAGAATGTGGATGGACAAACCGTTTTACCGTTTTCTTAAAGAGACCTACGAGACGACGAAGGATCACATCAGTGATCTGACCGATAATATTTCCGAGAAACTCTCGACCGCCGTAAACTCCGTCAAAAGCACTTCCGATGCGCCTTCTTCCAAGAAGGATGCCAAGTAGTTTACCACGCCTGTTTGCTGTCCTGGTAAAGGGACAGCAGATACAGTATAATGACACTCTGAAAGAAAGATCCCCCTTTGCTTTTCGCAAAGGAACCAGGAGGAATGGATGGACGACCTGCTTGAAAAACTGAATGATGAACAACGGGAGGCGGTCCTGCACGACGAGGGTCCTCTTCTGATCCTGGCCGGCGCCGGCTCGGGAAAAACGCGCGTGATCACATACCGTATCGCGTATCTGATCCGTGTCAGGGGGATCTGGCCGTCGAATATACTCGCCATCACGTTCACCAACAAGGCTGCAAATGAGATGCGGGAGCGTATAAATACCCTGATCGGGGATACCTCGAGAAACATGTGGGTCGGCACCTTCCACTCCATGTTCGCCCGTATATTGCGCCGCCATGCGGAACTTTTGGATTATACGCCGACGTATTCGATCCTGGATTCAGATGACCAGCTGAAGGTCATCAAGGAGTGCGTCAAGGAGATGGAACTGAACGATAAGCTTTTCGCGCCGAGACTGGTGCAGACCATCATCAGCAAGGCGAAAAACGACATGCAGTCGCCGGATGAGTTTGCCGCCATTGCCGGAGGCGATATGCGTCTGGGCACGATTGCGAGGATCTACCGCCGTTATAACGACAGACTTCTTGCCAATAACGCCATGGACTTTGATGACATCCTGTTCAACACCGTGCGCCTTTTTAAGGAGCACCCGGATGTGCTGACGATGTATCAGGAGAAGTTTCGCTATATCCTCGTCGATGAGTATCAGGACACGAACCACTGCCAGTACATATTGATCCAGCTTCTGGCAAAGCGCTACAGGAATCTCTGCGTTGTCGGCGACGATGACCAGTCGATCTATTCCTTCCGCGGTGCCGACCTTCGGAACATTCTGGATTTCGAGAAGGATTTCAAGGATGCGAAAGTCATCAAGCTCGAAGAGAATTACCGTTCGACGGCGACGATCCTGAACGCAGCCAACGGCGTTATCGCGCATAACAAAAAGAGGAAGATGAAGGTGCTTCGTACTTCGGGAGATGACGGCGATCCGATCACGTTTCTTCTTGCGGATCACCACGGTATCGAGGCATACTACTGTGCCGAGAGCATTAAGAGAGATGCCGAGAGCGGGGCGTATCCTTATAGCGATGTGGCGATCCTTTACCGGATGAATGCGCTTTCGCGTACGATCGAGTCTGCGCTCCGCGAAAAGGGCATCCCGTATAGAGTCTACGGCGGTATGCGGTTCGTCTACGGCGGTATGCGGTTCTATGACAGAAAAGAGATCAAGGATGTACTTGCTTATCTGCGGCTGATCTATTCCGATGCGGATAACTATGCGTGGGAGAGGATCATCAATGTGCCGAAGAGAGGCATCGGTGACACGACGGTCGCCAAGGTCCTGACGATCTCTGAAAGAGAAGGCATCCCGGCGCTTACCGTCTGCGAAAGAAGCTCCATGTTCCCCGAACTCGGACGCTCTTCGGAAAAACTCTTCGAGTTCTATCTTCTGATCGAGAACTTAAGAAGAGTCCTTGCCGA
The DNA here is from genome assembly GCA_905235455.1 of uncultured Clostridia bacterium. Lineage (GTDB taxonomy): Bacteria > Bacillota > Clostridia > Saccharofermentanales > Saccharofermentanaceae > Scatonaster. The sequence goes on along the minus strand of CAJOLL010000075.1, from coordinate 8,505 downwards.
TAACGAAGCATCTTTTTCCGAGTTTATCGAGTATGTGCAGGATAAGTCGGGACTGGTCAATGAGATCATCGAGCAGCGCGAGAAAAAAGACGAGATGGTCGACCGTGTCGAGAACCTGAAGGAACTCCTTTCCGAAGCCGTTGAGTTTGAGGCGAGACGCAAAAAAGAAGTGGAGACGGCACTGCTTTCGAATTCGGAAGAGGAAAAGGCACAGGATCCGTATCTGGAAAACGAGCCGGATTTCGGTCTGGATCTTACGGGAATACTGGGCGCGTATCTGCAGAATGCGGCTTTGTATTCCGAGGGGGACAACGCCGATGACAGTGAAGACTACGTCCGCCTTATGTCGATCCACAGTGCCAAGGGCCTTGAATTCGGTGCCGTATATGTCGTCGGTGTCGATGAGACGATTTTTCCGAGTTCGCGTTCCGTCAATGATGGTGACGTCGAGGAAGAACGGCGCCTGATGTATGTCGCGCTTACGAGAGCCAAGAGGAAACTGACAGTCATCTCGGCAAGAAGCCGCATGCTTTTCGGTCAGACACAGAATCTGTCCCCGTCCAGATTTATCAAGGAGATCCCGCCGCAGTATATGCGTGCGATCGCCAATAAGAGGAAAGAACAGCCGAAGGAAGCGGTCAACCCGAGATACGCCCGCGAACCGCAAAATGAGAAACCGGCATATGTTCCGACATATCAGGCCAACAAGCCGCAGCCGGTACGAGCATCGGATTTTACTCCGGAAACGATCAGGAAAGGTATGCAGGTGGTACATCCGAGATTCGGTGAAGGTGTCGTCGTATCGTGCGAGCCCGTGGCCGGAGACGCCCTGGTCTGCGTCGATTTCGACGGAATGAAGAAGAATATGCTTCTGAATAAGTCGGGCCTTAAGAAAGGATGACCCGGGGGGATGTCACGGAAGATGTAAGCATTTCGTGATATACTTACAGAAAAGGAGAAAGTGCTTATGGAGAATCACGAACAATCGTTGTTTGACCGGTTTCCGTCGGAGTTTTCCCATCTTCAGGAGAAGAGTACGGGGATTAACAGTCCCCGCGACAGAGAACTCCTGACGATTCTTCGCAACGAGCGTGAGAAGAACCTGTCCCCATATGCCTTCCGGACCAAGGACAGCCGCGGCCGCAGGTACGACGAGCAGCCCTGTCCGGTAAGATCTCCTTTTGAAAGAGATACGGGTCGTATCATTTACTGCCAGGCATTTAGAAGACTTCGTCATAAGACGCAGGTATTCTTCAACGCAAAGAATGACCACATCTGTTCCCGTATCGAGCATGTCATCTACGTCAAGTATATTGCGACGACGATCGCACGTGCCCTGAACCTGAATCTCGATTTGGTCGAGGCGATCGCGCTCGGACATGATCTCGGACATGCGCCGTTTGGCCATACGGGAGAGAAAGTGCTAGAGGCCTGCGCGAAAAAGTACGATCCGAACATGTTTTTTAATCATGAATACCAGAGCCTTCGTGTCATTGATGTTCTGGAACAGCGCCCGAACAAGAACCCCGGCGGCCTGAATCTTTCTTTTGAAGTCCGTGACGGTATCGTCTCCCACTGCGGTGAGACCTACAGCGAGTATAAACTGACTCCCTTCAGGGAGAAATCGACCGAAGACCTTATGATCCCGAACAAAGCGTTGCATTCTCTTCCTGCCACGCTGGAAGGCTGTGTGGTAAGGATCTCCGATAAGATCGCCTATATCGGAAGAGATATCGAAGATGCCTGTGTGGCCGGCATCATGGAATTCGAGGATATACCGCCGGCGATCAAGTCACGTCTGGGATCGAACAACTCCCAGATCATCAATACCCTGGTGAGCGACCTGATCCATAACAGTCTGGATAAAGACGAGATCCGTCTTTCCGACGAGGCGGGTATGGCCATGAAAGAACTTCTCGAGGAGAATGTAGCACGCATATACCGTTCTGAGAAGATCAAGAGATACGAAAATACGGTCAAGAATCTCCTGGAAGGTCTGTTTGAGGCGCTGATGGGCGCAATGACGGATCCGGAAAAGACGGGAAGATCGACCAACCCGGCGTACAGAAACCTCATGAAGTTTTTGGAAGAGTACCCGGACAAGAGTGCAAGTGACGTACAGATCGTAGTGGATTATATCGCCGGAATGACTGACTCGTATGCAACGACCAGTTATGAGGATATCTACTGGATCTGATTAAGGAGAAAAAATGGAAAATAAAGAAGACCTGTATAATTTCTATGCCATGCTTGATCGTATGCAGTACATCCAGAGATGGGGCCTGATGAGGAACACGCGTCAGGAAAACCTTAAGGAGCACAGTTTTGATGTTGCGGTCATCGCACATAGTCTGGCACTCATCCACAACAACATACTGAAAAAAGATCCGGTCGATCCGTTTTTGACGATGGCAGAAGCCCTCTATCACGATGTCACGGAAATCATCACCGGCGACATGCCGACCCCGATCAAGTATAAAAACGACGAACTGAAGTCTGCGTATAAAGAGGTCGAGGCTCAGGCTGCAAGAAACCTTCTGGAACTTCTTCCCGACCCGATGAAGGACGATTTTACGGATCTTCTGACACCGGATCTTTCCGATGAAAAGAGAAAAGAGGTCCACCGCCTGGTCAAGGTAGCGGACAGGATCAGTGCTTTTCTGAAGTGCCTTATGGAAGAAAAAGCCGCCAACGACGAGTTCCACTCGGCAAAAGAATCGATCGAAAGTTCGATCCATGCATTGCAATGTGAAGAAGCTGAGTACTACCTGGCTCATTTTGTTCCCCCTTACGGTATGACATTGGACGAGATCAGCAAGTAAGGACAGAAAAAAGAGATGGGAGATAAACTTCGGAAAGTATATATAGTGCTCGCGATCGCTTCAGGTGTGATCGGGCTGTTCTTTATGGTGCTTGTCTGCGGGACGATGATCAGTCTGAATAGGCAAGTCCCTCTTTCCCGGGATGCCAAGGATACGATGTACAGAACTGCCGTTCTGACGGGGACACAGGATTCGCTTTTGGTCTGGGAAAACGAGATCGAGCAAGGACATCTTAGTGTCAGTGACTATGTCGAAAACCAGTTCACGGCACATCCGTACCTTCTTTCCGGAAAAGACGATCACGAGTTTGCCTCCGACCTTGCCTGCGTCGCATATAACGACGCATACGACATTACGGAGATCGAGGCACTTCTTGAAGGCGGATCCAGAAGATATGCAATCGAAAAGATCTTAAGCGATGTCGATCCTTCGTTTGCACCTCTGAACGGCTTTTCGGACCCCGTCGGCACCAGATGCGGTAACATCGAGATGCTGAGTTCTCTCGAAAATGAAGAAGGATATGCTTTTGGCGTGCGCCGTATCGAAGGTGAGATGACCGTTGACGGGCAGGAAATGCGAACGGATTTCTTCGTCGACAATACGATTTGCCCGGGCGAGGTCTATGTGCCGCAGGTTTCCGGAAAGGTGCAGTTTACGATGGAGTGGGACACCAAAGGCGAAAGACCCGGTGAGCGCGACGTCGTGATATTGCTTCGTACATCCGACGGACGTGGTCAGGTCGTCACCGGCGGCCGTGTCATTATTCCGGATTTCCAGACGATCGAAAACGATACGGTCGTATCTTCCTCGATCGCCCAAGGAGATGCGGAAAGCTGGTACTGTCTGGATGCAAAAGATAAGAATGCATACATTAATCTCCTGTCGATCTCTTCCGATGTTTCCGCCTCAATCTACAACAGATACGGGGAACTGATCGGCACAAACGATCTGCATGATGTAGATTACGAAGTCCTTCGTGCCAAGATCCAGGATCAGGATGCTGTCGCATCTCAAGAGAATGACGGCACTCCGGGAAATGCGTTTTTCGTCCGTGTCAAAAGAAGTGAAGCGGCGCCTCCGTCCGTGGCCGAGGTCTCCTATTTCATGGTGCAGTCCAGAGACGTCGGTTATTACGAAGAAACCGGATACCTGGCTGTTCTGGACGACGAAGGAATCGTCCCGACGCCTCGTCCGACCGGCTCTGTTTCCGACGATGAGAAAGAAAAGATCGTAAACTGCGTGGATATTAGCGGAAATCAGATCGAGATGACAAAATCGTCCATCACCTTCCTGCCGCTGAACGCATTCCTGACCGAACTGAAGTTTACGGATGAAAAGGGAACCGAACTTCCCATCTATCCGGAATTTACCATGGACAATTTCGATTACTCAATCGTCGGAGATTCGTTTACTGCTGTCGGCATGGAGTGCACTTCGGTCGAGGGGTATGCCGCGTTTGTGAAGTATTCCAATACCGCTGTTTTCCCGTCGCTTCCTTCGATCGGCAATGCGCTGAATATGAACGAAGGGGTGAACACCCTTGCCGTAGAGGTAACGACGATCGACGGATTGACAAGAACGTATACGCTCCATCTTTTGAACGGTCAGGACAGTGAAGGATTCAGAAAGACAACTCTTTCGCAGTTCCCGGGATCCTACGCAGACGGATTGTGGCTGCTGCATTGTCTGCATCCTTCTTACCGCTTCGAAGCCTATCAGACAGGCCTGGATTTTGAAGAAGTGCTCAGTAACGAAGACAAGGGAAGCCGAAGCCTGATCAGTTCGACGTATAACCCGAACTGGGTAAAGCCGGGCAGCCCCGTTTACGACGGAAGTTCCTGGAGAGCGGCCAAGCGTGATGTCATTCAGTATTTCCTTGACCCGAGAAACTTCTTAACGCCGACCGGTATTTTTCAATTCGAGAAGCTCTCCTTTGACGATTCGGTACATACGATCGACGGTATCTCATCTATGACGAAAAATTCGTTTCTGAACGAGACGGATCCGGACTATGCCGGAATCCTTCTGAAGGCGGGAAGAGAAGCGGATGTATCTCCGTACTTTTTGTGTTCGCGTATCATCCAGGAGATGGGAAGAAACGGCGAATCGAAGCTTGCGCACGGAACGCTTCAGGGATACGAGGGCTACTATAACTTCTACAACATCGGTTCGACACCGGATCCGAGCGTGAAGGACGGTGCGCTGATCAACGGCGCCAAGTATGCCAAGTATGGCTCCAAGCCGGAAGAAAAGCAGATCACGCCGGAGGAGGAACTTCTCCTTCTTCCGTGGACGACGCCCGAAAAGGCGATCTGCGGAGGTGCGCTCTGGATTGCGAAAAGTTACATTGAGAAAGGTCAGGATACTCTCTATTTCCAGAAATTCGACATTCTGGATAATGAGGACGGCTTATATGAGCACCAGTATGCGCAGAATATTGCCATGGCGAATAACGAAGGCGTCCGCTACTATTCTGCCTATGCGTCCCAGGATATGCTTGATTCATCATTTGTATTCATAATTCCGGTTTATGAACAAATGCCGACAGAATATGGCAAATCTCCTCAATGAATTGAAATAGGGAGCATTATCCTATATAATGCAGGCACAAGAAACACATTACTATAGGGAATTGAAAAAAATAAAATGAGAAAATACTTGCATAAGATATGTGTGTCTGTCTTATTGCCGTTATTAATCTCCGGGGTGGTCATTTTTTCTTTCGCGGGAAAAAACAAGGCTGCGGGCGGTGTCACCGTCAACCTGGCATTTAATGAGGCGTCTGCGCAGACAGGCGACATCGTGACGATGGACGTCTCTTTCAGTGCGTTTCCGTCGATTACCCGTTTCGGCCCGATCGAGATCGGCTATGACGGAGCATCCCTTGAGTTCATAAGCATTGAGATCGGAGAAGATCTCGAAGGCTTTGCATTAGAGTACGAAATCCTGAAAGAAGAAGCACTTATCCGTTTTTCGGCGATCAACGAAGCGGAAGAAGAAGCGATTCTCCAGGGTACTTCCGATAAGGAAAAAGATTCTGCGACAGAAGCAACGGAAAAAGACGTTCCCGTATTTTCCAGTGAGTCGGAGGTCGTTGTTGCCAAACTGAAATTCCGTGTCAGCGATCAGGCAAGAGGTGAAGTCAAAGCGTGGCTCGGCACAATCTCCGGACTTCGCGACAATGCACTTGAAAACGTCGTTGCCGGAACGGGTGCGGGCGCTTCTCTGATCGTTCAGGCCATGGTTTCCTCGGATGCGACGCTTTCCGCACTTTCTGTCGGATCTTTTGATCTTGAGCCGGCATTTGACCCCGGTATTTTCCATTATTCGGTGACTGTGTCCAAAAACACCACAGATGTTGCGGTCAACGGCATCGCCTTTAACGTAAAGTCTACGGTTACCGTCGAAGGCGGTTCCGATCTTCAGATCGGCATCAACACCGTCCTCGTCAAGGTAGTGGCCGAAGACGGAGAAGCCGTCAATGTGTATACGGTCGACATCTACAGAAGTGATGCTCTTTTGGTCGAGGGCATCCAGCTGACGGATAATACCGGAACCGTATATGATTTCGCACAGCTGCCGGAGACTCTGACGATCCCCGCGAACTTTTTCCAGTCGACCTGCATGGTGGACGGGAAAGAAGTCCCGTGCTTCCGTAAAGACGGTGTGCTCAGCGTCCTGATCTATGCGGCACCGCAGGGAAGTGAAGCCGACCTGTATGTATATAACCAGGAAACGGATACCATGAGGCTTTATCAGCCGGGGCAGATGATCCTTCGATCTTCTCTGATCCTCACGGTTGCGGAAAAACCGGATACGGTCCTTGTACCGGAGGGCTTTTCCCCGACGAAGATTACCTTCGGATCGACCGAGATCGACGGCTATGTTTCTAAAGACGGCTCGACAAGGATCGCTTATCTGAGCTCCGAAGAAGGCACCGCGGAATTCTACGTCATTGACTCGACAGCCAACGATTTTTATCCTTACCGGGCACCGAGCACGAACAGAAACCTGTTTTTGTATTTGTTTATCATCTGTGCTAGTATAGCAGTGGCTGAAGCCCTGATCATCGGCATCCTCTTCTACAGAAGAAGGATCGCTTACAGAAGACAGGTAAAGCCAAGGAGAGTCTGATGAGCACAAACGAACAAGCCTCCGGTTTGAAAAAACTGATGCAGAACCCGAAATTCAAGGAGCTTTTCTGGTATCTTGTTTTCGGGGTGTTGACTACGGTCGTCAACCTGATCACATTCGGGATCCTGAATAAAGCATTTAAAGTCGAGTGGTCGGTCAAGATCGGCAGCTGGGACTTCGATCTTTTCGTGACGTTTATTAACGCGATCGCCTGGGTCGTGGCCGTTGTATTTGCCTTTGTCACGAATAGAATCTTCGTTTTCCATTCTAAAGGGAAGGTCATGAAAGAATTCATTGCCTTTGTGATCGCCCGTCTGTTCACGTTCTTCGCCTTTGAACTCGGGTTGTTCTCCCTTTCCGTAATGATCATGGAGAATGCCTGCAATATGCCGAAAGACGACCTCTGGTTCAGTATCTTCGGTTTTGAGATCGCCAACATCTACATCGTCAAGATCTTTATCGCGGTCTTCGTCGTTGTAGCCAACTATATCTTCAGCAAGGTCTTCATTTTCAAGAAGGACAAGAAGCCTTCTGAAACTTCGGGAAAAGCACCGGATCAGGCAGCTCCCGCTGAAGAAAATGAGGCGGCCGAGGCCTCAAAAGCCGAGTCGTAAGGAGCTTTTCATGATCGACATTAATGCTCCGGAATTCCTTCAGACCGCGAATAAATTCGGGATAAAACTCGGGCTTGAGCGGATGGAGCAGCTTCTCGGGAAATTAGGTAATCCGGAGAAAAACCTTTCTGCATTTCACATTGCCGGCACGAACGGTAAGGGTTCCGTCAGCGCGTACTGCGCCGGGATGCTTGCCTGGGACGGCAAAAAAGTCGGTCTTTACACATCTCCTTTCTTGGAGAGATTCAGCGAAAGGATCCGTATCCTCGACGGAAGAAAAGACCTTCTGTCCTGGGAAAAGGACGATACCTGCGGCGAGATCGACCGTGACTCCTTAGCGCGCCTTTCCGATCTTGTGGAAAGCAAGGTAAAAGAACTGCTCATGGAAGGGCAGGAACACCCGACGGAGTTTGAACTCGTCACGGCAGTTGCTTTCCTGTATTTTGCCGAGCAGAAATGTGACGCCGTCGTTCTGGAGACAGGACTTGGCGGAAGACTCGATTCCACGAATGTCATCGAAAAGCCGAAAGCCTGCATTATCACGGCGCTCGGCTATGACCATACCGACCGTCTCGGTGATACATTGGGACAGATTGCAGCGGAGAAGGGCGGCATCATTAAAGAAGGCTGTCCCGTCTTTGTCATGGATACGCATCAGCGTGCCGTCGAATACGATGAGGCCGAAGATGCAAAGAGAGTCCTCGAAAAGATTGCAGAAGTAAAGCATGCGCCTCTTACCTGGATCCGGCGCGATGAAGCCGAAAGGACCTCACAGAATATGCGGGGACAGAGCTTTTGCCTGGCGAACCGTTCCTACCGGATCAGGATGCACGGCAGCTATCATCTGGAAAATGCTTCTCTGGCACTTCGTGCGATGGAGCAGTTTGTTTCCCCCGAAGCCATGAAAGAGGGCCTTTCGCATGTGCGCTGGAAGG
>CAJOLL010000074.1 GCA_905235455.1 uncultured Clostridia bacterium | reverse complement strand
CGACCAAGAAACCCTCGTTACGCTACGCTTCACTCGGGTTTCTTGGTCAGATAAAACTTTTAGTGTGTTTTATGACTAAACTTAAATTGACAATTCCAGGAGAAGCAGGGATAATCACCGATTTAATTCTGCTTCCTCAATATGGAAGGTATAGATACTATAGAAATGAAGGGGGTGAAGTAGTATATGAAAAAGTATCAGACAATTCTTTGTATTTCATATATAACCTGTGTTCTTCTTAGTTTGTCTGGCTGCAGTATGCTAAAAAAATCGAAGACATATATGGTTTTTTCTGATTCCAATCGCAATGTATCATTCGTTGAAGGTTCTTATCATGCTAGGATGGGAATAGTATTGGATGAGCGAGAGTTTTTCGAATGTGACTACGAAGGGAATGAATTGGTTCGGATGGTATTTGATACTGATATAGTCAGTCTGGATATGCTATATCACTATTCACTGTTGGGGTTTGAAGATAATCATGTTGAAAAATATTACGTGACTGAAAAAGAATGTACACTTGAAACTGAGTATAGCTTTCAATCTTCAATCAAAAAAACTGAACTTACTAATACTCAAAGTGGTTCTTCGGAATATGGAGTGGCAGTTCTTTTGGAAAATGGAGAGTTTTGGGTAAGCGATAAAAATGGGGACATTGTTCTTATAGAACAGAATGTTAAGGATTTTGACTATTCCATTTCCAGTGATGTAATTCTTTATGCTAAGGATAGTGGTGAATTATGTTGTGTATCGTCCCGATATACTCTTGATGCAGAAGTAATGTCTTTAACAAATGTATCTACGATCGAATCTGCGTTCTTTTTGTCGCTTTGTGACGAAAATATACGTTTCCGTCTTATGAAAGAGAATGAATCGTTATTTATTGAAGTTGACAAAGAGCATAATCGCCTTTCTCTTTGCGATTTACAACCAGATATAAAGCCTGATATGATCTTTGCATCAAAGACAATCCCAGAGGCTGTCATCTATGAAGCAGATGGATTTTTCTATTATGAAGGACCTTCATATGACCAAAGACATTCGTATGGAGATAAGTATCGAGGACGGGTGAAACTATCTATTCCTGAAGGATATAATATCCATACTATTATGGGCGGAGTCATTTTCTACAACGATCACGAAGTTAAAGTCCTACTGATAAACTGATAGTAGATTAATTGTGTTGTGCCTTTTCGATCCGGTGCAGCTGCGGTCTTACGGTGAACTCCGTAATGACCATATGTGGATCGCATGACAGAATATAGCGCACGGCATCGGCCACGTCCTGTGGAACGAGACGTGCGTTTTCTTCTTTAGATGCTGCAAAGTCTGCATTTCTATAGAGGTTTGTGTCGGTCATGTCCGGAAGGATCGTCGTGACCTTCACGCCGTGTTTCCGAACCTCGTCAAAAAGGCTCTTGCCGAAACTGAGAAGGCCTGCCTTAGTGGCACCGTAGGCAGCTCCGTGCGGGTTGCTCTGGGTCGCAGTGACGGAAGAGATGTTGAGGATCGTGCCTTTACTTTCTTTTAGTTTCTTAAGAAGGATATTCGAAAGAAGAAGTGGAACTTCGAGATTTGTTCTGATAAGTTCGGATATATTCTCCGGCCTGATCTCATCGTGAAAACCATAGTAGCCGACGCCTGCGCAGTTTACGAGAAGATCGATCGTTCTTCCCTTTGCGATATCCCGTATCATCGGCTCGATCTCGGATGTCGCGAACAGGTCAAATTCGACCTTGTGGAAAGATCCATGCTCAACTATGTTTCCGGAAGAAGAGAAGTCTCTGCCGATTCCGTAGACTTCGTATTCCATATCGAGGAGAGTCTCACAGATCGCTTTTCCGATTCCGGAGGAAGCTCCGGTGACGATTGCAGTCTTTGTCATTGCTTATCCCTTACCTGTTTTACCATTTGATCTCTTTGTCCAGGATCATTGCGCTGTCGCCCATCAGCATTACCTGAACTTCGCTGTTGACTTCATAAGGCTTTGTGGTCGTGCCGAGAGGAAGAAGAATGAACTTCTTTCCTTCGGAAGTATCCAGAAGGATCTTGATCTTCTGTGCGTTGACGCCGTTATAAGCGACCGTGTCATCCATATATCCATATACAACGCCGGTCCGGACGACACCGCTTTTTTTGACCGAAAGGTGACGTAAGTATGCGCGGATTCCGACGATGATGGCGACAATACCGATCAGCATAAACGGGATCGTTATGATGGTCATGAATTTGCCCATGCCTTCTGTTTCTCCGCCGAAATCATCGATGAATAGCGAGATGATGAACAAAGGAATGGAGACGGCTAAGAAAATGCCGCCGAACATAAAGGGGAATCCGATGTTCCAGAAACCGAGCTTACCGTTTTTGCATTCGACAAGAGGATACTCGGGAGTCAGATCTCCTGTTGCGACTTCACCGATATACGTACCGCAGAACTGGCAGACTTCAGAGAGAAGACGGGCGCCGCATTTGGGACAGTTTCTTACCTCTTCCGGTTTTTTCAGCTGTGGATTATTCAGACGGATACCATCCATTTTTTTCTCCTCCTTTACGGATTCTCTTCATTTTCGATTCTATAGATCTTTTCCTTAGATATCAAGGTTTGTAACAGTGTTACTAGGGTATTTTCCATCTCGTTTTTTATCTTTTCGGGGTACAGCATGTAGCCTCCCTTGTTTTCATAAGGGAACTGGCAGATGGAAGATCCCGGGAAGTCTTTTCTGATCTTCTTGATGTACTCGGAAGAGATACGGAAAGATCCGACGCTGACATCCTTTAATTGATGGATGTCGATACTTTTTTTGACCTCGAAAAACATTGATGTATATAAATCATTCCAGTTTTTGACGTAGATCAGCGGGTCGAAACAGAGCCTTACCGGGAAACCTTTTCCCATAGCACAGGAGGCTGCCGATAATCTTTCGGAAAGGGAAGCGGTCTTCTTTTCGAATTTATCGATGATCTCCTGTGGTGAAAGCGTATAAGCAAAGATCACACGGTCACAGGCCGGGATCTTATCAAAAAGATCCTTTCGGAAGCATTTGGTGCGGATCTCGATGGTGAGATCTTGGTGCGCCTTTGTAAACTCAGCCCAACGGGATATAAATCCCGTGATGTTCTCAAGTGCCATAAGGTCGGTATCAAAAGATACACAGAGATATACGGGATGCTCTTTTAAGAGTTCTTTGACCTCAGAAAAGGTATCTTCGATATTCACAAAAACCACGACGTTTCCTGAGCCGTACATGCCGCGCAGATAGCAGTACTCGCAGTCGTAGATGCAATTTCTTGCGCAGGAGGTGTAGTAGAAGTGGTCATATCCGAAATCCTGGCAGACCGGTGCGCCCTTAAAAACGGACGAGCCAGTATTTTTTGCAAGGATCAGCATCGGTGATCTTTTCTGATGGTAAAAACTCTGGCGCGGACGGTTGAAGACGTCTTTGTAGTGGGAGATCGGGATGACGACCGACTTTTTGTAGCGCAAAAGGATGCTCTTGGTGAGATCTTCGTCCATTACCTTTTCTTCAATGTAAATGTGTGAGAAGGGAAAGTTAAATGAGTCTTTGCCGGATGACATCGATGACCTCCTTTCCCTCACGTTTGGAGTTTACGGGATATAAACCTTCTTTTTCCAGATCGGAAAGGAGCTTTTCCATATCCAGGTTCTCTGCTTTGGCATAACGGAACAGCTGGCGCAGTTCATGACGCATAGTCTCGCTGGCACGAAGATTCAGGAAGGTGTTAAGAAAAAGATCTTCGTCGATGGCGTAATCATCCTCAACGATCGTTTTCAGATGCTCCAGTACAGCAAGTACCTTCGATACCTGCTTTTCGGCGCCTTCCTGAAGCATAGAGGAGGTGATCTTCTTCGGATCGTCTGTTCCGGAATCGGAAACATATTTCAGAAAGATCATGCGGTGCGGCGGGACAAAGCGCGATGCCGCAAGGAAGATAGCGGAGGCTTCCATCTCATAAAGTACGTTTGGATCCGCCAAAGAAGAGACCACTTTATTGACCGTGACCAGTGCTTTTTCCGAGGAAGCGGGAAGACCACAGGCGGAAAGATCATAGAGCATGTCGGGATAAAAACTTCTTCCGGTCGCTTCGTCGGTGATTCGATTGATCAGGTGAAAGCCCAGCTCCTTTCCTGCGCAGGAGCCGAAATTGATGAGAAAATCTTTCTCGGGAGAAAAGCCGAAACGCGTAAGAAGATAAGTCGTCGCGGAAGCAGCAAGAACGGTGCCCATCCCAGAAACGGTGAGTACGACGGAACTGTCCGTTGAGAAAAACGTGTCATACGGACACGCAGAATTATCCTTCCGCAGAGAAAGGGCGGAGATCAGGGGTTTAGCTTCGCAAGAAAGAGCACAGACAATAAAGAGCATATTCTTCACCGAATCATTGCGAGCCGCCCGGTTTTGAGTTCAACCCCACGCCGATAACAAGCGCAAGCGGGGCCCCGATGGCGATCGTCGCGGCAGGACCGGTTTCCATACTACATCCATAGGCCAGTATCACGAACAGGATGAGAGGCACGGCGGATAGAAATGACAATACAATGATGACTACAGATAGTGTATTTTCAAGATAAACTGCATACGAGCAGCCAGCCGCAAGTGCGAGGCAGATCGGAATGATCCCCCAAATCGGGACAGGTGTCTTCTCGTAAAGAAGGACTCCGATAACGATCGGAATGACAAGGCCGATCACGATGGCGATCGGAATATGTTTCTTTTTGTCTTTTACGGCGAGGACCTTACAGTCCTCGATGAGTTTACTTGAATCGCGGAAGTTCGGGATCCTTTCCAGTTCAGAAAGCGCCTGGCGATAGTTCTTCTTATCCATATGGGAAACCGCCACGGCGTAGTGACGGAGATCGTCAGTCTCTTTAATGCCGTCTTTGCAAGTCTTAAGAAGCTCGGCGGAAACAGGATCGGGGTGTAAACATTCTGTAGAGGCCTGATGCAAAAGAAGTTTTGCCTGAGAGATCTTGGTCACATCCGGTTTTTCTTCCATGAGACATCTTGCCTGCTTGATCTTTTCGATCGCGGAAGCGTGCATCCGGTAGTCCGGAAGCATTTCCTGCATCGGCCACTTGTTTCCGCAGTTAGCGCATACGCAAGTTGCGGAAAGATAATCATTTCTGATTTCTCCGCCGCAGACTCTGCACTTCAGATTGATCGGCTTTGTGCTGTTTTCAGACATATCATTCCCATCCCCGAAATAAAAATACCTCTCACATTTTATCATATAATCGGGAAGATAGGGGGCTTTGGCGTGAAGGTATTCAAGATGGAGGATTTACGCTATAATTTCGCTAAGAAGATGCATATGATGATGTCTTCGTAAGAGCAGGTGAACAGATTCTTGAAGCGGACCAGATTATACCGGTCCGCAATGAAACCGGGAGATGACCATGAAGATAGCCGCTTATCAATTCCCCGTCTGCGGTGATGTTGAGAAGAACAGTACTTCCATCCTTCGTGCGATCGAGCGTGCCGCCAAGGGTGGGGCGCGTCTTTTGGTGTGTCCGGAATGCGCGGTGACCGGTTATCCTCCGAGGGATGTCGACTCCGTTCACAAGATCGATTTTCAGGCTGTGGAAAAAGCACATCAGGCGATCGCCGAGGCGGCCTGGTGCCACGATATCTATGTTCTTATCGGTACGATCGTGAAAGAAGAATGCACGGTGTGGGACGCGCCTCTGATGGGAGATGCGCCGGCCATTGAGAATATGTTTTATAACACGGCCCTGATGTTCACCCCCAAAGGCCAGGTCGAGCGATACAGCAAGCGGGCCCTGTGGGGATGGGATTCGGAGAATTTCTCTGAAGGTGAAGAGCCCGGTGTTTTTGACGTCGACGGTATCAGGATCGGAGTGCGCATCTGCTTTGAAGTGAGATTCCCGGAGTATTTCCGTGAATTATATAAGGCGAAAACGAATCTGAACATCATCCTTTTTTACGATGTGACCGATCGTGAGGATCCGGACAGATATAACCTGATCCGCGGTCATATCCGTACCCGTGCAGTCGAAAACGTGACCTATACTCTTACCTGCAACACGACTTTCCCGAACCAGACGGCGCCGACGGCGCTTTATGACCGTTCCGGAAGAACTCTCGTGGAGGTCAGGCCAGGCCAGGAGGCGATCCTGCTTTATGACCTTAAAGGAAGCGGGCCGGATTTCGGTGAAAAGGGAAGGATCGCTTTTTCCGAGAGACTGATCTCGGGAAAAGACTGAACTGATACCGGTCGTATATTACATTGATTTTTCCTATATAAAGTTGATATAATCATAAAATGCATTCAGCAAAAGAAGGAGGCGCATAGAATTATGTGCAATAAAGAAAAGTTTTACATCACGACACCGATCTATTACCCGTCCGGCAATCCGCATGTTGGTCATTGCTACACGACCCTTGCGTGCGACGTGGTCTCCAGATTTAAGCGAATGCAGGGCTACGATGTCATGTTCTTAACAGGAACCGATGAGCACGGTCAGAAGATCGAGAAGAAGGCACTTGAGGCAGGCGTTACTCCGCAGGCATATGTTGACGAGATCGTTGCTAACTTCAAAAAGCTCTGGGAACGCCTCGACATCACATATGACCGTTTTATCAGAACGACCGATCCGTATCACGTGGAGTCTGTACAGAATATCTTTAAGGATCTCTACGATAAAGGATATATCTACAAGAGCAAGTACGTCGGAAAGTACTGCACACCGTGCGAGTCTTTCTGGACAGAGAGCCAGCTTAAGGACGGCAAGTGCCCGGATTGCGGACGTGAAGTCGTCGATGCGGAGGAAGAGGCTTATTTCTTCAAGCTTTCTGAGTTCTCCGATAAGCTCGAAGCGCTTCTCCTTGATGAGGAGAGAAACTTCCTTGAGCCGAAGTCCCGTGTCAACGAGATGATCAATAACTTCATCAAGCCCGGCCTGGAGGACCTCTGCGTATCCCGTACGAGCTTTAAGTGGGGTATTCCGGTTACTTTTGATGAGAAACATGTCGTCTATGTCTGGATTGATGCTTTGAGTAACTATATCACGGCACTCGGTTACGGTAACTCGACATACGACGATTTCGAAAAGTACTGGCCGGCAGATATTCATGTCATGGCCAAAGAAATCATCCGTTTCCACTCTCTCATCTGGCCGGCAATGCTGATGGCGCTCGATATTCCGCTTCCGAAGCATATCTACGGCCACGGATGGATCACATTCGGAGGCGCGAAGATGGGTAAGTCCACAGGTAATGTCATCGATCCGTTTATCCTTGCTGACCGCTACGGCGTAGATGCCGTCCGTTACCATCTCCTCCGCGAGATGCCTTTCGGCGCAGACTGCCCGTTCAGTAATGAGCAGATGGTACAGCGCATCAACAACGACCTCGCCAACGACCTCGGAAACCTCGTTTCCAGAACCGTTGCGATGGCGATTAAGTACTTCGACGGCACTCTTCCTTCCGAGCGCGAGTCCGATCCGCTCGACGATGAGCTCCTTTCGATGGCAAAAGCACTTAAGCCGTTCGTTGAGCAGAACTACGGTGACCTGCATATCGCAAATGCCCTGGCCGAGATCTTCAAGGTCATCGCCCGTGCGAATAAGTACATCGACGAGACTGCTCCGTGGGTACTCGCAAAAGATGAAAATAAGAAGGCAAGACTGGCGACGGTTCTTTATAATCTTCTGGATACGGTACGTATCTGCTCGATCCTGTTGAACCCTGTAATGCCGAACACATGCCCGGAGATCTGGAAACAGATCGGCGCGACGGAAGAGCAGACTGCCTGGGAGAAGTCCGGCGAGACTGGCGTTCTTTCTGAAAACGTAACGGTACAAAAGGGCGCAGTGCTTTTCCCGCGTCTGGATATGGAAAAAGAGATGGAAGAACTCGCCAAGATATCCGAGGCGGCTCTTGAAGCTGCTAAGGGTAAAGTCTTGGAACATAAGGATGAGATCGTTTATGACGATTTTGCCAAGCTCGAGCTTCGTGCGGCGAAGGTCCTCGAATGCGAGAAAGTACCGAAGGCGGATAAACTGCTCCGCATGCAGCTGGATGTCGGTGACAGAAAAATGCAGGTGCTCTCGGGCATCGCGCAGTACTATACTCCGGAAGAAATGGTCGGCAAGATGGTCGTATGGGTTGCGAACCTTGCGCCGAGAAAACTTCGCGGATTTGACTCTTACGGCATGATCCTCTGTGCCGAAAAACCGAACGGCGACTATGCACTCCTGTCAGTACCGGAGGGCGTGGAACCGGGCGCGGAGGTGTCCTGATCGATGGAGATTTTTGACACGCATGCTCATCTGAACTGGCGTGAAGAATATAAAGACGACATCGATGCTGTCCTTGAAAATGCGAAAAGCGCGGGTGTGACGCATATCCTTCTGGCGAGCTCGGAGCTCCATGACAGTAAGATCAATCTGGATCTGAGATCGGAGAAATCTGACTGTGGCGTCAAACTGTCCTGTATGGTGGGCGTACATCCGGAAATGGCCACGACCTTTGACGATGAGTCGAAGTGGCAGATGGAGCAGTGGCTCAAAAAGAAAGATGAACTGGGGATAGTGGCAGTCGGAGAGATCGGCATGGATTACCATTACGACGATGCTTCTCCGGCTTACGAGGCCATGGCGTTCATCTATCAGATGGGGCTTGCCTACAGATATGATCTGCCGGCCGTCATCCACGAAAGAGACGCCTGTGAGGATACGCTTTTTATCCTCAAGTCTCTTTCTGAGCAGAAGCTCCTTCGTGAGACACCGGGAGTGTTACATTGCTTCTCCGGATCTGTCGAGACCGCCAAGATCCTTCTGGATATGGGCTTTTACCTTGGCTTCGACGGACCGATCACGTTTAAGAATGCGCGAAAAGCACTGGATGTCATTCGCATGTGCCCGCTCGACCGTCTCCTGGTTGAGACGGACTCGCC
>CAJOLL010000073.1 GCA_905235455.1 uncultured Clostridia bacterium | reverse complement strand
ATCACGATTGGATGTTTCCGGCGGGAAATTGGCACTTGCGATGAAAAACTTCCTCAAAAACAAGCGTTTCATGCTCGAGAGTCTTTCGAAGCACAGAGCACTTGTTGAACCGAGATTCCGCATTGAAAAGGAAATGCAGCGTTGTGATATGTTGTATGGGAAACTGAACGAGCGGTTCACGGCTTCTTTTGACAAGAAGAACAGTGCTTTTGCCACGGACCTGGCAAAACTTGAAGCGCTTGATCCGATGAAGGTATTGCTTCGCGGATATGCGCGTGCTACGGATAAAGACGGGCGGACTGTTGATTCTGTAAAATGTGTTAATATAATGGAAGAGGTATTGATCTCGGTCTCGGACGGTGTTATTCGAACGAACGTGACGGGGATCGAGGCAAAAGAGGGTTAAAAATGGCTGAGAAAAAGAATGACATGACTTATGAACAGGCGGTCGCCGAGCTGGAAGATATCATCCGTAAACTTGAGTCGGGTGAGGTTGCTCTTGATGAATCGATCGCGCTTTATTCCCGAGGCATGGAATTGTCTAAGTTCTGCAAAGACAAACTCGATTCGATCGTTAAAAAGATCAGCATCCTCGGGCAGGACGGCTCGAGCGAAAGTGCTTTTGGAGAAGAATGATGACAGAGAAGATCTCCTTTTTTATGAAAAAATACCAGGACCGCATCGAAAATCTGCTTTTGGATGTGTTTCCTTCTGAGCTGAATGAAGACCCGACGGTCAAAGCGGCCATGTACAGCCTTCTTGCCGGCGGTAAACGTATCCGCCCTGTTTTGATGTATATGGTTGCCGAGATGCTTGGTTTTGACCTTGAACAGGTCGATGATTTTGCCGTAGCCATGGAAATGGTCCACACATATTCTCTGATCCATGACGATCTTCCGTGCATGGACGATGACTGCTTAAGAAGAGGTAAGCCAACATGCCATGTCGCCCATGGTGAGGCGTTTGCGCTTCTTGCCGGCGATGCTCTTCTTAACAGAGCTTTTGAGCGTGTTTTGTCTTCCGTATCGAAGGATCCGAAAACGGCAACGGCGGCTTCGTATTTTGCGGAAAATACCGGAATCCTCGGAATGATCGGCGGACAGAGCATCGATCTTTCATCGGAAGGGAAAAAGATCGAAACGGGACTTCTCTGTGAACTTCACGAAAAAAAGACCGGCGCTCTGATCAATGCTTCCTGCCTGATCCCGTATTTTATTTATGCGGCGCAAAAGGGTGAGGATAAGAAACTCTATGATCTGATCCACCGTTTCTCCGCAGGAACCGGTCTAGGATTCCAGATCAAGGATGATCTTTTGGATGTTCAGGCAGACGCATCCGTCCTCGGCAAAAGCACCGGTAAGGATGCAAGAGATAACAAGTCCACATTTGTTACCGTTTTCGGGGAAAAGAAAGCTCAACAGATGCTTGACGATACCTATGGCGACGTTTATGACGCTCTGGATGAATTATCTTCTCTCGGGTTTGACGTTACGGTACTTCGTCAATTCAGCGATGTTCTCCAGAACAGGGTGCAGTGATCTATGAAGCCGACACCTGTATTAGACACGATAAAAAAACCGAATGATGTAGCCGGTCTCACTTTAGAGAAAAGCAAGGAACTTGCGGATGAACTGCGCGAGGTCATCATCGACCGTGTCAGCCAAAACGGCGGACATCTTGCTTCGAGCCTCGGCGTGGTCGATCTGACGATTGCGCTTCTTTCGGAGTTTTCGCTTCCTCATGATCAGATCGTCTGGGACGTCGGTCATCAGGCCTATGCGTATAAACTTCTGACGGGAAGAAAAGACCGCTTCGATACGCTTCGAAAATACGGCGGTGTTGCGGGATTTCCGAAGAGAAGTGAGAGCGAATATGATGTCTTCGGTGTCGGACACAGCAGTACGTCTGTATCTGCCGCGCTCGGACTTCTCCGTGCCAAAAAACTGAACGGTGATGACGGTCATGTGGTCGCTGTGATCGGCGACGGTGCAATGACCGGCGGTATGGCGTTTGAGGCGCTGGATGATACCGGGCACTTTAATGAAAACCTGATCGTTATCCTTAACGATAATGAAATGTCGATCGATAAGAACGTCGGCGGCCTTTCCAAGGCGCTTTCCAATCTTCGTTCTTCGGCCGGATATATCCGGACGAAGGGCAGAGTCGAAAGATTCCTTCTGAAGATTCCTCTTATCGGAAAGCCGATCGCGAAATTCCTCGTGACAATCAAGACATGGATCCGTCTTCTGATCCGGCGCAACAGTAAACCGGTCATTTTCGAAGATCTGGGATTCCAGTATTTCGGACCGTTTGACGGTCATGACATCAAACTTCTCAAGAAAAAACTGAAGATCGCCAAGCAGGTAAAAGGTCCTGTCCTTATCCACATTGCGACGCAAAAGGGAAAAGGCTACAAACTCGCCGAAGAGAACCCGTCATCATATCACGGTGTAGGTCCTTTTGACAGAGAAAAAGGTGTTCAGCCATCCGATAAGAAGACATTCACGGATCAATTCTCCGAAAGTGTGATCTCCTGCGGCGAAAAGCATAAGGATCTGGTTGCGATCTGTGCAGGTATGATGACGAGCACGGGTCTTGCCAATTTTCGAAAGAACATGAAGCTTAGGTTTTTCGATGTCGGTATTGCCGAACAGCATGCTGTCACGATGGCTGCCGGAATGGCCGTTAACGGATTTGTTCCGGTCGTTGCCTTGTATTCGACTTTTGCCCAACGGGCGTATGACCAACTGTTGCACGATGTTTGCCTCCAGAACCTTCATGTCGTCATGGCCTTAGACCGTGCCGGCATCGTCGGAGCCGACGGCATGACGCATCAGGGTATCTACGATATTTCCATGATGATTTCCATGCCGAATACCACGATGCTTTCTCCGTGTAATTATGAGGAGCTCGATCGGATGCTCGAATATGCCGTTTCCGAGGCCACGGGTCTTGTGGCGGTCAGATATCCGCGCGGAAGCCAGAGTGAAGTTCTGGCGAATCTCCCGTCATCGGAAGGTTTCGGACCTCGTGTGATTCGAGAGGGCGGAAGTATCGCGATCCTTTCTCTCGGCATCATGGCCGCGCAGGCATTAGAAGCGGCGGAAGTGCTTTCCGAAAAAGGGATCACCCCCCGTGTCATCGATGTCCGCTGTGTGAAACCGTTAGATATTTCCGCTTGGAAAGAACTGCTCACGGATATCGACCGTGTCGTTACGATCGAGGATGGCATCTCTCACGCAGGTTTCGGTTCTTATCTGCTTTCCAAGCTGGAAGAGGAGGGCGGATTTAAGTGCACCAAGGATTTCACGATCCTCGGCGTCAGTGATCATCCGCTCGAAGCAGGGGACAGAAAGCTGCTTCTTGAGAAGGAAGGAATGGACAGTAAAAGCATTGTAGATGCCGTATTCAAAAACCGGATCTGATCCTTATATTCAAAAAGTTTTCAACTACGCATATATAATCATGCACAGATCTCTGATACTTTGTATAATTCAGTAATAGAAACGTTTTTGCATAAATACTGTATATATCTATGAATTGAGGTATAATTATGCAAGAACATGGAAGACGTATAGGAAGGGAAGGGAAGACCACGATGAAATTCGGTTTTCAGATCAATGAAGAAAAAGACCCGAACTTCGATTTTTCTGCTTATGCGATCGGTGTGATACAGGATAAAGGCGGGCAAGTCGTATTGGATAACATGTATACCGATACTCCGCTGAAAGATATCCCGGGCGTCAGATTTGCTTCCTATGAGGACTGCGACATTATCTTTTCGCTTGGCGGTGACGGGACGTTTCTGCGTACGGCACAGAAGTATCTTCGGTACAACGTTCCGATGATCGGCGTTAATCTCGGAAGTATCGGCTTTATGACCGAGATCAATAAAGAGGATTTCGAAGATGCCGCGGATCGTCTTTTGGCGGGGGAATATACCCGTGAGCACCGCTCCCAGCTGGATGTTACGCTGATGTCCGAAGACGGAACGGTAAAAGAACATGGTGTCTGCTTGAATGATGCCGTTATCGCACGTGGCCTGAATATGCATGTCGTTACTCTCGATCTTCTGATCGACCATGATCACGTAGAGCGTCTTTCCGGCGATGGTGTCATCCTTTCCACGGCAACGGGCTCGACCGCTTACTGCCTTGCTGCAGGCGGTCCGATCGTCAAGCCGGAGCTGGACATCTTCATGGTTACTCCGATCTGCCCGCATACGCTTCATAACAGAACATATATCGTTTCCGGCGACAGTACGCTGGAGATCATCATCGAGCGTTTCTCTGAGCCGCCGATCATCTCACTCGACGGACGCCCGAATATCGAACTTTCTTATCACGACCGCATCCTGATCAAAAAATCCGAGCAGGATGTCATCGTGGCGAAACTTGGTTATAAGAACTTCTATCAGACTGTTAGACAGAAGATCCGTGCAAGAGGTAGTTTCTATGAAGATGGCGAAAAATGAACGACAGGAAGCAATGCTTCGTCTGGTCCGGGCAAAAGAGATCAGTACACAGGAAGAACTGGCAAAAGCACTTGAATCCGAAGGCTGGCAGGTGACTCAGGCGACCGTGTCCAGGGATATCAAAGATCTCGGGATCATCAAGGTAACTCTTCCTTCCGGCGGAACCAAGTACAGTGTGCTTGACCGTACCGGCGATGTGGCTCCGGGAAGACTCCTTTCCGTTTTTGCCCATTCGGTGCTTTCCAGTGATGTGGCGATGAACCTGGTCGTTATCCGTACGCTTCCGGGCATGGCCAATGCGGCTGCCTCAGCGCTTGATTCTATTCATCTTTCGGGTGTGGTCGGATCTATTGCCGGTGATGACACGGTATTTGTCGCGACCCCGAGTCCGGAGGATGCACTTGCGATCCAGGCGACCATCAAAGATATGAACAACCGTATTAACGCGGATTTATAAGAGAGGTCTTTTGTGTTAGTCAGTCTCACGATACAGGATTTTGCCATAGTCGAGTATGCGTCATTCACGCCGGGAAAAGGACTGAATATCCTTACCGGTGAGACCGGCGCGGGTAAATCTTTGATCATTGATGCGATCTCTGCGCTCCTCGGCCATCGTATCGGCAGGGATTACGTCCGCAAGGACTGTGATAAAGCTGTTATCGAGGCAGTCTTTGATGATATCGCGAATGTCGTTCCCTCCGAAATGATCGAAGAATTCGGGATCGAAGCAGAAGATGACACACTGATCCTTCTTCGTGAAATCAGTAAAGACGGCAGAAGTATCGTTCGTATTAACGGTCGCGTAATGCCGGTTTCCGTTTTAAAAAGCATCGGCTCCTGCCTTGTCGATATTCACGGGCAGCATGATCAGCAGACGATCTTCGACAGCTCCAAGCATCTCGGGATCCTTGATGATTATACGGGAGATGAGATCATTCCGCATATTTCCGCTTTTTCCGAGAAACTTAATGAATATCGCGAAATCTTGAATCTTCGTAAACAGTATGAAAGCGACCCTGAGAAGAGCCGCCAGATGCAGGACCTTTTGGCGTATCAGATTAAAGAAATCGAGGACGGTGCTTTTCGCGAGGGCGAGGAAGAAGAGCTCGTCGAGCAGCTCAAGGTCCTTAAACAAGAGGAGAAGAGACGTTTCCACCTGTCCTTTATCCAGAGCGCATTATCGACCGAAGATTCGGCTTCTCCGCTTTCGGCACTGCAGACGGCAGCGGAACACCTGGATGTCCTCTCTTCGATCGACCCGGCATTTTCCGAAAATGCACAGCAGATGCATTCTCTTGTAATGGATCTTGAAGGATTGCACGATTCTCTCGGATCTGAGGATACTCTTAGTGCGAAATCGTACGATGAGGTCGAAGCACGGCTGGAAAAGCTCCGCACCTGTACGGTAAAATACGGCGGGTCTGTTGCTTCTATGAACGAGTTCCTGTCATCCGCGAAGGAACGACTGGAAATGCTCCGTGAGGGAGATACCAAGATCAAGCAGTTGAATGCCGAACGTTCGCGCATCGAAAAAGATCTCATCGCTCTTGCTGATAAGATCCATGAGATCCGTGTTGAGGCGGGAAAGAAACTTTCTTCTGAAATTGTCGATGAAGTCAGGTTTCTCGGTCTTTCCAATGCATCATTTGAAGTGTCATTCACCAAGCGTCCGAAAGAGCGTTTCTTCAGCAAGACCGGATATGATGAAGTGGAATTTTTGTTCTCCGCGAATAAAGGCGAAGATCTGAAGGCATTATCCAAAACGGCGTCAGGCGGTGAAGCGGCACGTATCATGCTGGCGATAAAGACGATCCTGGCAAGAGCAGATTCGACACCGGCTCTGATCTTCGATGAAATTGATTCGGGGATTTCCGGGGAGGCGGCAAAAGCAGTGTCTCAGTCCATGAAAAAGCTTTCTAAGTATCACCAGGTATTCTGCGTGACCCACATGGGACAGATTGCGGCAGCGGCGGATCGGCATTTCTTCATTTCCAAGGATCAGAGCGGTGAGCGGACCAAGACGAATATCACCGAACTTGGTGATTCCGGACGTATTATGGAAGTCGCCAGACTTCTTTCCGGTAACTCATCCGACGAACAATCACAACGCCTGGCGAAGAGTCTCATAGAAGACAGAAGATAAGAGGAACTTAAATCGAAGTGAAAGATACAGCTTTCTCGGCCGGTCCTCTGGCTTTGCCCTGCGGATGCTCTCAAAAGATTCTCTTTTACTCAGATTATTAAATTCCTCATGTCGTTCGGCATTTCTGATGTGAATTCCATCCATTCATTTGTGATCGGATGATAGAAACCGAGTTTACAGGCATGAAGTGCCTGACGTGAGATCTTGTCTTCGTTTTCGATGTGTTCCATTTCCGGATTTGGAAAATCATTTGATCTTGGACCGTAAAGACCGTCTCCGACCAACGGGTGCCCAAGAAAAAGGGAATGCACGCGGATCTGGTGACATCTTCCGGTCTCGAGCTTATATGAAACCACGGACAGGTTCTTCTCGGGCAGTTTCTGAATCGTCTTATAGTGAGTAACGGAAGGATGACCGTCGTTCCGTACGATACGGATCATGATGGAGTTCTCGTCGCGCCCGATCGGTCTGTCGATCGTTCCTTCTTCCGGGTCAAATGTTCCGTAAATGATGCCGACATACTCTTTCTCCATTTTGTTTTTGGAAACCGTGTTGTGGGCATAACCGTTTTTGGCAATGACAATCAGACCTGAAGTTTCACGGTCCAGTCGCATGATCGGATGAAGCCTTTGGTCGCAGAGTCTCTGGATCAGAGAGTCATCCATGTGCTGCCAGGAAGGGTGGGTGACCAGGTTCCCCGGTTTTTCACATACGACGATCCAGTCATCCTCGTAATATATCTTAATATCTGTATCAGGTTTAGTATGAATGATCCCTTCGGCATCATCATAGATAATATGGACTTTATCGCCGGTCGAAGTCTCGGTGATCATGCGTGATCGAAATCCGTTTATATACAATTCTCCGTAAAGACGGATTCGTTTGCATAGAAGATTGGACATCTGATATCTGTCTCTCAAAATGTCATATATCTTCCTGCCGCTGTCCTCGGGACGGATCTGAAAAGTAAGCTGCATAATGCCTCCGATGATTCGAATTCGGCTCTCATTCTAACTTCTAATGAAGTAAAAAGAAAGACAGAAAAGCGTGTGTCCACTATTTGGAAATGATTTTCATTTTACCCCGAAAATGTGTCGATTTTGTTATTTTTCGGGCGAAGTTGACAAGATTTTTCCTCTTTTCCATTGAGTAGAATTTGAGGATATGTTATCCTACCATGTGGGAGGTGAGTCAACTGTGGGAAAACAAAAAATGACTCCGGAAGAAATGAGCGCAAAGCTCGATGAAGTTCTTTCGAAATACAAGGGCCAGGGCCAGAAGGCTTTGATGGCCACATTACAGCAAGCTCAGGAAATTTACGGCTATCTGCCGCTTCCTGTCCAGAGAAAAGTAGCGGATGCTCTTGATGTATCTGTTGCTGAGGTTTACGGCGTAATTTCGTTTTATTCTTTCTTCTCGCTCAAGCCGAAGGGAGAAAACGCTATCAGCGTATGCCTGGGTACAGCTTGCTATGTTAAAGGTTCGCAGGCCCTTCTCGACAAGATCGAGGATGTATTGGGCATTAAGAACGGTGACGTTACCAAAGACGGTAAGTTCTCCATCTCTGCGTGCCGCTGCGTAGGTGCCTGTGGTCTGGCACCGGTTATCATGGTCGGTGACGATGTATATGGTCGTCTGACACCGGATGAGATTCCCGGTATTATTGCAAAGTATAAGGAGGCTTAATCATGGATTTATTTCGTGCGCACGTCCTTGTTTGCTGTGGTACAGGATGCACATCTTCAAACTCCGCGAAGATTCTCGAGCAGTTTGAGCAGCAGATTCCGGCTCAGGGACTTGAAAAAGAAGTAAAAGTAGTTCAGACAGGATGCTTCGGCCTTTGTGCCCAGGGTCCTATCGTAGTTATTTATCCGGAAGGCGTTATGTATTATCGCGTAACACCTGAGGATGTTACAGAGATCGTAAGCGAGCACCTTCTTAAGGGCCGTTATGTTGAGCGTCTCATGGCTCCGAAGCACGGTAGTGCTCAGACAGTCGAAAAGACTTCTGCAGACGACAGCAACTTCTTTAAGAAACAGATGCGTATCGCTCTTCGTAACTGCGGTAATATCAATCCGGAAAACATTGACGAGTATATCGCTCATGACGGTTATCAGGCTCTTGGTAAGATCCTTACCGAAAAGAGAAATCCGGATGATATCATTGATGAGATCATTAAGTCCGGTCTTCGTGGTCGTGGCGGCGGCGGATTCCCGACAGGTATGAAGTGGAAGTTTGCTTCCGGTAACAGAGGACAGGGCATCACAAAGTATGTTTGCTGTAACGCAGACGAAGGTGACCCGGGTGCATTTATGGACCGTTCCATCCTCGAGGGTGACCCGCATAGTGTAATCGAGGCTAT
>CAJOLL010000072.1 GCA_905235455.1 uncultured Clostridia bacterium | reverse complement strand
ACAACGAGCTGCTGCTCTCAATGCCGGTGAAGCCGTGGTCGTTCTCGAGGCCATGAAGATGGAAAATGACATCAACAGCCCGAAAGCCGGTGTGGTAAAGGCGCTCTACGTAAACAAGGGTGACACGGTAGCCTCCGGACAAGTGCTTTTCGAGGTAGAGTAATATGCAGGAGATGCCAGAAAAAAAGTTAATTATCACGGACACGATCCTTCGTGACGCGCATCAGTCGCAGGCCGCGACGAGGATGCGTATCGAGGATATGCTTCCGGCGTGCGAGATCCTCGACAATATAGGATACTGGTCCTTGGAGTGCTGGGGCGGCGCGACATTTGACTCCTGCATGAGATTCCTTGACGAGGATCCGTGGGAGAGACTGCGCACTTTGAAAAAGGCGATGCCGAAGACACCTCTTCAGATGCTCCTTCGCGCGCAGAACCTTCTGGGATATCGACACTATGCAGACGACGTCGTCGAGTCTTTTTGCGGAAGAATGATCGAGAACGGCATCAACGTAGTTCGTGTTTTCGACGCGCTGAATGACATAAGAAATATGGAGAGTCCGATGCGCGCCGTAAAGAAGTACGGCGGTACATGCGAGGCGGCCTTAAGCTATACGACGAGCCCGGTGCATAACGAGGAGTATTTCGTGAAGCAGGCAAAAGATCTCGTCGAGATGGGCGCAGACGTTATCTGCATCAAGGATATGGCGAACCTTCTTCTCCCGTCGACGGCTTATTCTCTCGTAAGCAAACTGAAGGAAGCTGTGGATGTTCCGATCCATCTGCATACCCACGATACGACAGGTACCGGCGCCATGGTTTATTACGCTGCGGCACTTGCGGGAGTCGACATCATCGACACGGCTTTATCCCCGCTGGCCACAGGTACTTCCCAGCCGGCAACCGAATCTCTGGTCGCAGCTTTTAAGGGAACACCGAGAGACACGGGACTGGATCTGCCTTCGCTTTCCAAGGCGGCTTCCCACTTTAAGGGCGTAGCGCAGAAACTGCAGGACCAGGGCATCCTCGATCCGAAAGTCCTTCGTGTCGATCCGAATACATTGATCTATCAGGTTCCGGGAGGAATGCTTTCGAATCTTTTGAATCAGCTTAAGCAGGCAGGCGCGGAAGACCGCTTCGAGGAAGTGCTCGCCGAGGTTCCGCGTGTAAGAGAAGACTTCGGCTTCCCGCCGCTCGTAACCCCGACTTCCCAGATCGTCGGATCTCAGGCGGTCATGAATGTCCTGATGGGACGCTATAAAACGTTCCCGAAGGAGTCAAAGATGCTTCTGCGCGGCGAGTACGGACGCCTTCCGGGAAAGGTAAACGAAGAGATCCGGAAGATGGCGATCGGTGACGAGAAGGTAATCGAGTGCCGTCCGGCAGACAATATCGCCAATGAGATGGAGACACTTCGTGCATCCGTTTCCGAATTTGCCAAGTCCGAAGAAGATGTTCTGTCCTGTGCGCTTTTCCCGCAGGTCGCTCCGAGCTTCATCAAGAAGAGAGACAGCGTAAAAGAACCGGATGAGAATAAGGTCAGGGAGATCAACGTCATCTGGTAAAGAGATACCGGATCGGTGCTTTTCGACTGGTAAAGAGATATCGGATCGGTGCTTTTCGACTGGTAAAGAGATATCGGATCGGTGCTTTTCGAAAGGAAAGAAAAATCAAAATAATAAAGTTACCAAAAACCGCTTCGAAATTTTTATCATTCGGAGCGTTTTTTTCGTGCAGTATGTTCGCAAAAGCGTTATCATAAATATATCACTGATATAAACAAGGAGGGGACTTTATGGGAAAAACTAAAGAAGAAGCGAAAACAACTTCCAATGCTGATTCCAAAGAAAAAGCGGCAGCTGCATCCAATGAATCGGGTTTGGAAAGAGTGTTTAAGCTTAAGCAGAACGGTACGACAGTCCGTACGGAGATCGTTGCGGGTCTGACAACGTTCATGACAATGGCGTATATTATTGCGCTCAATCCGAATCTTTTGACCGGTTTCGGAGCGGAGGGACAGGCACTTTGGAACGGTGTATTCCTTGCTACCTGTATTGCTTCTGCGATTGGTACCATCTGCATGGCATTTCTTGCCAACAAACCGTTTGTTATGGCTCCCGGTATGGGACTTAACAGTTTCTTTGCACTCGTTGTATCCAACATCGTGACCATGACGGGCATGACGTATCTTCAATCTTTCCAGAGTGCACTGGTTATTGTTTTTATCGAAGGTCTCATCTTTATTGCACTTTCGATCCTGAATGTCCGTGAGAAGATCGTTGAAGCGATCCCGCTGGGCGTCCGCCTGGGTATCGGACCTGCGATCGGTCTTATGCTCATGAATATCGGATTCGGCTCAAATGCCGGAATCTTCTCCGACAAAGGCGGACCTTTCTATGCAATGAGAGACTTCTTCGGAGCGCTTACTGCTGACACTGCAAGAGATAATATCGGCGACGGCTACAACATGATGATCCTCGTTGTTGCGACGATGTTCATCGGACTTTTTGCTATCGTTGCTCTAAACCATAAGAAAGTGAAGGGCTCTGTTCTCTACGGTATGCTCATTTCCTCCGTTATCTACTGGGCCGGCGAGGCGGTATTCTTCAACACGAATCCTTTCGAATCCCTGAAGTCCGCTTCCTTCGTTCCTCCTTTTAAGGACATGGTAGATACCACACTCTTTAAGCTCGATTTCAAGGGCTTTGCCGAGATCGGATGGTTCACGATCATTACTCTTGTCGTTACCTTCTGCATTATCGATATGTTCGATACGATCGGTACTCTCGTAGGTACTGCTTCGCGTGCGAAAATGCTCGATAAGAACGGCAATATGCCGAAGATGAAGGAAGCTCTCCTGTCCGACGCTATCGGTACGGTTACCGGTTCCGTAACAGGTACTTCCACGGTTACAACATTCGTTGAGTCTGCATCCGGTGTTGAGGCAGGCGGTAGAACAGGTCTTACGGCACTCGTTACGGCCGTCATGTTCCTGCTCTGCATGTTCATCGCGCCGATCGCGGCGATCATCCCGCCGGCAGCTACTTCCTCAGCGCTCATCTATGTAGGTATCCTGATGCTCGGAAACCTCAAGGATGTAAACTTCGAAGATACTGCTCAGCTCGTACCGGTCGGTATCATGCTCCTGGCAATGCCGATTTCCGGTTCTATCGGACATGGTATCGGTCTTGCCTTGATCTCCTTTACTGCGATCAAGGTATTCACCGGTAAGGCAAAGGATGTTTCCTGGCTGACATACGTTCTGTCCATGATCTTCCTCGTGAAGTTCTTCGTAGCGTTCTGATCAGGCTACTATAGGGCTCGGACCCGGTGATCCTACATCGGGACCGCCCAGGTGCTTTTCGATCGGGATAAAAAGAATAAAAACGAATATGACCGTGGTCATGTCGAAAGATGTGACCGCGGTCACTTTTTTGCCCCGGGAAGGTTTAGTAAAGTGGGTGTAGTTGCAAATGCGCCATGACGCATGAACAAGAAGGAGAAATGAAACAGGAAATGAACAAGGCAAGATCGAAGCTTTCCCCATGGCCGTACATCCGAAATAACCGGGTGCGTACGACGGTGCTCATTATCAGTTTATCGGTATTCATACTGATGATCTATACGGTGAATTATGTGATCGGCGGGGTCGGTGAGCCGTTCTACAGAAGTGACGTAGCGCCATTTGACCGGCAGCAGACCGTCTCTTCGTATTTTGATATGGTCAGATCCGATTATGCGACAGATGAAGAATATCTGATGGAGGCCTGGAAGCGGGCGAGCGAAGCGTGCGAGAAGATCCCGCGGCAAGATGGAGTCCTCGATGCGAAAGCATTTGCATGGCAGTATGTTCCTCTCAATTCGGTGATCGGATCGACTTCCGTCAATTGTTATCTGTTTGAAGGAGCACAAGATTGTGAAGATTATCTTTCTCACATGGATGCGAAACTTTTGTCCGGAAGAATGCCGGAAAAAGCAGGTGAGATCGTTCTGGAGAAAAAGCTGATCAACAACCATAGAAATGACAATGATCTCATGAAATATATGGGAACCAGTTATGAAGTCGTCGGTACGGTGAAGTCAGAGTATTATCTGGCATTTGGTATTGCCCAGCCGGGTGAGAACGATATCAATGTGATGCTTCTCATTGAAGAGGGGAGCGATGTTGACCCCGTGGCGACTTTGGAAAAAACCGGTTATGAGGCGTCATGGTTCCAAGACAAGGCGAGGGTGCTTAAGAATTTCGAAGAGAGCGTCGGAGAGATGGGTACCGTGCAGACTCTTCTGACAACAGTCTCCGGTGCACTTCTCCTGATCTGTGTTTCCGTGGTGCTTTCACTTCACATTATGGATAGACATAACGAATGGTGTCTGCTGCATTCGATTGGTTTTTCCACCGGAGAGATCTATGTCATGGCGCTAAAGGAAATATTAATCTGTGTGGCCATTTCTGTTGTGGCCGGATCTGTTCTGTCGGCGGCTACTGTATTCGGGCTTCATACTTTCCTTTATGAACCGATCGGAGTTGCGATCAAGCTGTGGAGAGGGGATGCGATACCAAGGATCCTGGCGGTATTCCTGGCCCTGATCGGGGTCGCACAGATACCGATCTTTACCGGAATGAGAAAGATACAGACGATCGATGCGATCGAGTCCTGAAGATAATTAGCAAGTGGGAAAAGGAGAAACAAAATGTTTGAATTAAAAGATGCCACCATGATCTACGATATGGATAAAGAAGAGAAGGTCTATGCCATGAAGAGCATGAATGTCACCTTCCCGGATAAAGGACTGGTAGGCATTATCGGTCCTTCCGGTTCCGGTAAATCCACGCTGATGTATACTATGTCCACTCTGAAGAAGCTGACTTCCGGTGATGTGATCTATAATGGGAAATCTTTGTCGGGTATCTCTGAGGGAGATAAGCAGCACTTAAGAAGATATGAATTTGGTTTTGTGTTCCAAAGGCACTATCTCATCAACTATATGACTGCACTGGATAACGCGACGATCGCATCGACGATCCCCGTAAGTGAAGCAAAAAAGAAAGCAGAGAAACTTCTTTTGGATATCGGGCTTAAGAAAAGTGAACTGAATCACCGTCCGACCAGGCTCTCCGGCGGTCAGCGCCAGAGAGTCGCCATTGCCAGAGCGATGATGAATGACCCGAAAGTGCTTTTCGCGGATGAGCCGACGGCATCACTTGACCACGAGAATGCATTCCTCGTGATGGAGCGGCTGAAAGAATATGCAAAAGACAGACTGGTCCTGGTGATCACGCATGATACGAGCATCATCTCCGATGCGGATATGATCGTGAAGATCTGGGATGGAAGCATCTCGGAAGTTTCAGTGAAGGGAGCATGAAAGACATGAGTATCAGACCTTTTTCCGCCTGGACCTATATCCGGAATAACAAAAGCAGATCCCTGGTGCTTCTTCTGATGATGTCTTTTATAACGATCTGTTTCATCGGAGGTATGTATGTGGATAATCCGCTCGAGACCTTCCGCGTATCAAAGTCTGAATCCGACAGATATATGCATATCTACGTAAATGGAACCAGTAATGATGCGATAGATGAATACCGGAAGATGCAGACGGAACTTAGTAAGCAGCTTCCGGAGGAAGCAAGAGAGATCCTTTATATCAACACAAGATACTTCAGTTTTGAGTCCATAATGCTCTTTGATTGTCAGATCGACGGTTTTCTTTTTCTGAGTCCTGAGGACTTCGAGATCTTTAAGCAAAGGACACATCTCGTTCCGGAGGATATTAAACTGAATGACTATGAAGTATTAATGAGCGAGCAACTGGCGGAAAGTGAAGACCTTGCGATCGGTGATCCGATTGGTTCTGCAAAGAAGCTTAAGCTCGGGCAGACTTTCAATGGAGAGGGCATGCGTGTTTATGGCGTGGCAGGCGTAGGAGCTAGTAATGATATGCTCGTTGTCAGTAACGACGGTGTCTGCGATCAGAAACTCCATGATGATCTGCGCCGATGCGCGGCGGAACTCTCCGAAAAATACCCGCATGTGAAGTTTGAAACAGCCGGCACATATACTCAGGAAGTAGAAGAACAGATGGGATTTATGTACTACATCTTCGCTGTGGTTGTCATACTTGTCGCCATCGTTCTTCTGGTGACGATAAACGCAGTATTCACAGCGGCGTATGACAAGAGAAAACATGAGTTTGCAATCTACAAGGCGCTGGGCTTCACAAAAGGGCAGATCTTCAGAAAAGTGGCCGCTGAGGTGCTGATCCTGAACCTAGGAGCGTTCATCTTCGGTATGCTTGTGAATGTGGGGCTGATCCTTGTACTGAATCAGTGCATGTGGTCCAGCGGCTATCACTTCTACCGTGTGACAAAGTCTGCAGTGTATGGGACTGTAATCACGGAGGTCCTGGTCATCCTCACTATTATCCTTCTGAATTGGAGAAAAGTCAGAAAGTGCGAAGTAACGGAGGAGTAAGCTGGCAAATAACTTATTGTGGGAAAGTCAAGGTAATGGTCAATGTAAAGGGTACTTACATTGACCACTACTTGGAATAGCGGGAAATGTCAATGAAGTGGTCAATGTTGAGGGTGTTTACATTGACCACTACCTGGGATATTGGGAAAAGTCAATGAAGTGGTCAATGTAGAGGGTGTTTACATTGACCACTACCTGGAATAATGAGAAAAGTCAATGAAGTGGTCAATGTAGAGGGTACTTACATTGACCATTACCTGGAACAGTCGAGTGCGTGTGCAGCAATAATGGAGAGTATCTTTCCTTCATACACGTTCAGATTAAAGTTATCCTTGTTGTTTTCATATGTATATAGGATATCTGATCCCTCAACTAAACCATGTTCAGTATATACAGTGATTTTATGGAATGTGCGCAGACGATAGCGTTCAGACCCCATGTCACCAAAGTGTTCCATAAAGAAAAAACGCCCTGTCTCGTGACAATAGATTGCGAAATCTATGTAGAAGACCTCATCGTCAAAAGATACTACAACATCATACTTGTACTCTAGACCAAGAGACTTCAGAAGCTGAGCGATCAACATTTCAGATTTGGAACGGAATCGATGTCCGTCAAAGACATGCTCCTTTTTTATTTCCGGATCATTTTTTTCAACGAGTGAATCAAAGACTTCTTTTGAATAAGCAGTTTTCTTTGTGATGGTTACCTCTTTGAGAGGAGAATCGATATGCTCAAGTTCAAAACGGAATTCTAAGTGATTCTCAATATCCAAACGGCGGACTTGTTCATCAAGAAGAGCTTTCCACTTCTCCGAATTAGGTGAAGACAGCATATATTCATTAAACCTATTTTTGGATTCGTCAGTATAGACACGAATCACAGGTATTGAAGCATTGCGTCGTACTCGTTTGCCAAGCTTGATTGTAGGGGTAGAAATCTCGGGGGCATGTATATAACTGAGATTCAGCTGCCTCATTTGAACAGCGAGTTTGTGTAGTTTGGCAGCAATCATGACCCATACCTCTTTGAATGTGATGGATCAGATTATACATGGGAACGGATTGTATTGCAGGGCGTTTTTGCGACAAATAATGCCAAAAGTGCGAGGGTTGTCACTTTTTTATCGCATTTATTTATCTGCTTGATTTGGTGGGTTCAATTAATTCTTTCGCCGTCTTGCGGAGCAGAACAAACTGCCAGAAAGAGATTGCGTGACAAGCAATAAGAAGCAAAGCAAATAATATTTTAAATGGCAATTCAAAATCGAATACTGCTGCTATGCCAAACGGAGTTTTAAAGAAAAGTAAAACGAGAAGAAATGTGGCATACAAAAAGATGACTGTTTTCCTGTATGGTGGCCAATTATAATACGATTCTCCCCCGGAAGAATCGGCACACGCCTGCATTCCTTTTGAGAGAGAAATGAGGAAAGCCGCGAAAAGAATCAGATAGATCGGAAGGACTATGAAAAATACAATAGTAGCGCTCGTCAGGCCTTTTGAGAAAATAAACAGATCAGTAGTTGAAGCAAGTAGTAGTCCTATTCCTGCAAATATGAAAATGGATGATCGGCAGGCAAGTACAAATAATATGCATGCAAAAGCAACGTTCAAAACAAACAGGAAGATGGAAAAGACGGTTGAGATCCCTTTTGCATCAGGAAAGGACATGGCGAAGATGATAGCCAGTCGTCCGATCATAATTAAAGATCCGATGAGGGTAAGCCAGGATAATGCACTCACGAGCTTTCCTGCGGGGAAGATACGATTCTGTTTTTCTTTGATCTCTGCCATAAAATAACCTCCTGATCATTATAACTATCTTGACAATCGGGTCGAGGGATTCCGCGCGAAAAGCACCTGCCGGATCAGCCCCACAATGCGGTGAGCATCGGGATAATCTGTTTCTTTCTGGACATGACGCCCGGAAGAAATACGTGATTGTCTTTTGGTTCGACGTTGAAGGCGAAGCGGATGGTGTCATCGTCACCTACGTACAAAAGCTCGGTACCTTCCTGGAGAACATCGGTGAGCATCAGGATCACGAAGTCATAGCTGCGCTCGGTGCGGAGCGTATTCATATGGGCGATGAATTCGTCTTCCCGATTGAGCATCTTGAAAGAATCGATGCAGACGATCTGTGCCACACCGAGAGTGTGCTCGGCGATGTGGAATTCCTTGAAGTCGGACTTCATCAGATCTTCGACGGACTTTGTGTCGAAGGATGCATTGAAGAGATCATGGCCCAGTTCGTCTATGCTTACACCGGCGATACGCGCGAGACGCTCGGCCATCGCGATATCTCTCTGGGTGCAGGTAGGAGACTTGAACATAACAGTGTCGGAAAGGATCGCGGCGCACATCAGGCCGGCCATCTTCGGGGACGGCATAACGCCATTTTCCTGATACAACTCTGTAATGATCGTATTTGTGCTGCCGACGGGTTCATTACGCATCGCGATCGGTTGCGTGGTCTGGATATCCGCCAGACGGTGGTGGTCGATGATGCCCAGGATCTCAGCCTGTTCAAGGCCCGGTACGGACTGCGCGAGTTCATTGTGATCCACCAGAACGACTTTCTTTCTTCTCGGACGGAGGAGGTGGAATCTTGCAAGTGTACCGATGACCTTATTGTTCTCGTCGAGCACCGGGTAGCTTCTGAAACGGCTCTTTAAGACGACTTCTTTCACGTCGTCGATATAGTTGTCGAGGTGAAAGCACTGGATTTCGCCGGTGTAGCAGGCACGGGAGATCGGGAGT
>CAJOLL010000071.1 GCA_905235455.1 uncultured Clostridia bacterium | reverse complement strand
AAATTGATAAAACACTATCTTTTATGTTTTGTTCCTTTCTTTCTTTTGTTTCTTCTTCACATAAAACACAATTTTTCCCATGTTCTAACAAATCAATATATAATGCTGATTAGATGATATTTTCTCTTATGGAGAGTTTCCGAGATTTCGGGACTCTCTTTTGTTTTTGATGAGGAAATCTAATTTGAAAGCGGGAATGACTATGAATCAATTGATCAACGATCTGATGGCAAGAAAACAGAAACTTGAGACGGTGATCGCAAAGGCCGAGGCGGAACTGAAGAAACTGCCGGAGGGGAAGTTGTGGGTGTCGATAACAAAGAATGTACCCCAGTATTACCTAAAGTCCAGAGAAGACGGAGTAACACACAAAAGATACATCGGGCGGGAAGAACAAGCACTTCGTAACGGCTTGGTTCAGAGGGAGTACCTCGATCTGATGATAAAGAAGGCAAAACAGGAATTACAGGAGATCGACGGCGTTCTTGAGCGAGAAAGATTGTTTCAGGCGGATGAAGTCTATTCCGGACTTCATCCGGCAAAGAAGTTGATTGTCTTGCCTATGCTGATGAATGATAACGAGTTTGCGCAGTGGTGGGAAACAAGGCCGTTTGAGGCATATGATAAGTGGCCGGAGGAACTGAAATATCCGACCAAACGAGGAGAGATGGTGCGAACGAAATCGGAGGCAATGATAGCTGATTGCTACTTCGAACTTGGAATACCTTATCGCTATGAATGTGCATTGACCTTATCAGGCGGAGAGATAAGACACCCTGATTTCACTTTGCTTGATAAGAATAAACGGAAAGTGATCTACCATGAGCATCTCGGAATGCTGGATGATTCCGGCTACCGCAGGGAAAATATGCAGAAACTGGACCTGTATCGACGAAGCGGCATCTTTGTTGGTAAGAATCTGATTCTTACGCATGAGACGGCTGGGAGCCCGCTGAATATCAGAGTATTCAAACAAAATACCAAAGAACTGTTTGGGCTAAGTTGAGTGGCGCGGTTTGATCTGGTGTTTATGCATGTTTCGCTGGACGATCATCAATGCCGGAGCGATGGAGTTTCGGTACGATTTTATGTTTTGGCAGGTTTCTCCCTTGCTTGTTTCTTCTTTGAAACGCATTTTTCGGTATGAATTGTGATTTCGTGCCATTTCGCCCGTAAAAAACGGGCTTTTAGATAAGAAAACAGAGTCGTTTTACGGGTGAAATGCTGCTCAAAGTGGAATCATACCGAAAAAGAGGGCGATTTTGGCAGAAAAGTACGGGCGAAATCGTGTTGTAAAGCCATTCATACCGAAGCATTGTTCTAAACATACTGTATGAATTACTGTCGGAACTGTTTTGTACCGAAGCGGAATCCTGTGGTATCCTATGAGGCGTGATCAGCATTAAGGAAGTAAGGAAAAGAGGAACAATGGAACAGCTTTCAAATCAGAAGAAACTCAGACCGTGGATGGGCGTAGTTACCCAGGCCGGTTTTCTTGTGCTGTTTTTGACTGCGGGCGCTTGGATGCAGAAAAATCTCGGAATCACAGGGCTGATCCTTTCGGAACTCATGTTCCTCGTGGTTGCTGTTTCTTATTGCCTCATCCGAAAAGTGAAACTGAAAGAGATGTTCCCGATCAAGAAGTTCACGCTCGCCGAGTTTTTCGGAACGGCTGTTCTCGGCGCATCGGGCTTCATGCTGAGTCTTCTTTGCGTCGGAGTTTCCCTGACCATACTTCCAAAGTCCTTTCGCGCTGAAGTAAGCGGCCTCAATGAATACATCTACGGCAGCATGAATCTTCCTGTGCTCATCCTGATCGTCGCGATCCTTCCCGCAATCTGTGAAGAAGCCATGGAGAGAGGATGCGTGCTCTCTCATTTCCGCAGTATCAAACACGACTGGGTCATCGTACTGATTATGGGCGTGTTCTTCGGCATCATGCACTGGTCACCGCTGCGTTTTTTGAACACGGCTGTTCTCGGCGGCATGCTCTCATATCTCATGGTCAAAAAGAACAACATCCTGCTTCCGATGATCCTTCATTTCGGAAATAACTTTGTCTCCGTAGTTCTCGGGTATCTCGGACAACTGATCACTTCCGGAAATTCTACAGACCTCAACAACATCGATATGGTCCGGCTGTTGGGCTCGTATCTTTTCCTTTCCTGCGCGGCGCCGGTGCTGATCGTTACCTCCATGATGCTGATCGATAAGGAACACCACAAGGCAAAGCGGTTCATCATCGGCGGATGTCTTTCCGCAATCATGTTCTTTGCCGGGGTTATTCTTCTTATGTACTCCTCGGTCACAATGGGCAGAGCCTGATGTTATTGTTACCGGCGGCGAAAAAGATACTGATGTCGATGATCCGTAAGTAAAGATATGCGGATGGTGCGACTCTCGTCTTCACTTTTTCATATGCAAGAAATCTATTGACAAGCACTTTTTTCTTGTGCTATTATCGCTTCAATTGAATATGGAATAAACCGTTGACGCGGAGATAACGGCAGTGATGCCTCTACAGAGAGCCTGCGATGCTGAGAATCAGGTGAGAAACAAGTTGTCAAATGGACCGCTGAGGGCGCAGTCAAATGGAAAATCCAGAGTATTCTGCGACGTTTAGTCAGACGTAAATTGACGGGGATATGTTGGTATCTCGCTAAGGGCACGGGTCAAACCGTGAAGCAAGGTGGCACCGCGGATAGTGCAAAAGATGTACATTCGCCCTTGACAGAATAGAACTGTCGAGGGCTTTTTTGTTTCCCTCGCACAGGGCCTTCAGACCGGCCTTCTCCAACAGCAGAGTATCCGGAAAGAGGCAGAAGGGAGGAAAAATGAATTATTTGCCGAAACTCGATGAGGTCAGAGAATTCGCTAAGACGGGAAAGTACAGTGTTATTCCCGTAAGCTGCGAGATCCTTTCCGACTTCACCACACCGATCGAGACGATGCGCATCCTGAAGAATGTCTCGACTCACTGCTACATGCTCGAATCCGCACAGGCGGACGAGACCTGGGGCCGCTACACATTCCTCGGATTCGAACCGAAGCTTTCGATCACCTGCAGTAACGGGAACATGACGATCGGTGATAAGACCATTCACACCGAAGATCCGGAAAGCGTACTGCGTGACATCCTTTCCGAATACAAAAGCCCGAGACTACCTTACCTGCCATCCTTTACCGGCGGTCTTGTAGGTTACTTCTCCTACGATTACCTCGGCTACAGCGAGCCGACTGTAAGAGCCGATGTCGAGGACTCCGAAGAGTTCAAAGATGTTGACCTCATGCTCTTTGACAAGGTCATCGCTTTTGATAATTTAAAACAGAAGATCGTCCTGATCGAGAACATGAAGATTACGGACGGCGAGAAAGTCCTTTCCGATGAGGTGATCGAAAAGAACTATAATGCCGCGATTGAGACATTGAAGAAACTCGCAAATCTGATCCGCCGCGGTGAAAAGTCCGAAGAAAAGCCCGGAAAGCTTCTCGGCGAAGTCAAAGCGCTTTTTGATAAGGAGCAGTTCTGCAAGATGGTCGAAAAGGCCAAGCACCACATCTTCGAAGGCGACATTTTCCAGATCGTACTCAGCAACCGTATGGAGGCTCCGTTTGAAGGAAGCCTTCTGAATACATATCGTGTCCTTCGGACCATCAATCCGTCCCCGTATATGTTCTACTTTTCAGGGACGGACGTGGAGGTCGCAGGCGCATCCCCGGAGACACTCGTAAAGCTTGAAAACGGCGTTCTCCATACTTTCCCACTTGCAGGCACTCGCCCGAGAGGAAAAGACAGAGCCGAGGATATGCAGCTGGAAGTCGAGCTTCTTTCCGATCCAAAAGAACTGGCCGAGCACAATATGCTGGTCGACCTCGGAAGAAACGACCTCGGTAAGATCAGTACCTTCGGATCTGTAGAAGTAGAGAAGCTCCACTCCATCGAGCGTTTCTCCCACGTCATGCATATCGGATCCACCGTGAGAGGTCTGATCCGTCCGGAGCACGATGCTCTTGATGCAGTCGCGGCAGTCCTTCCGGCCGGCACCCTTTCCGGTGCGCCGAAGATCCGTGCCTGCCAGCTGATCGCAGAACTCGAGAACAGTAAGCGCGGCATCTATGGCGGCGCGATCGGATATGTTGACTTTACCGGCAACATGGATACCTGCATCGCGATACGGATCGCATATAAAAAGAACGGAAAAGTATTTGTCAGATCCGGCGCCGGCATTGTTGCCGATTCTGATCCGGAAAACGAATACCAGGAGTGCTTAAACAAAGCGAAAGCTTCCCTTCGCGCTCTCGACCTTGCACAGGAGGATGAATTATGATCCTGCTTATCGATAACTACGACAGCTTTTCTTATAACCTCTACCAGCTCGTCGGTACCATTGACCCGGACATTAAGGTGATCCGAAATGATGAGCTTTCCGTCGACGAGATCCGCGCCTTACACCCGAGAAGGATCATCCTTTCCCCGGGACCGGGAAGACCGGAAGACGCAGGGGTCATTATGGAGGTCGCAAAGACCATAAGCAAAGAGATACCGACCCTGGGCGTGTGCCTCGGCCATCAGGCGATCTGTGCAGCTTATGGCGCGACCGTTACCTATGCAAAAGAACTGATGCACGGAAAACGTTCAGAAACCGAACTGGATATTCACGCACTCCTGTTTAAGCATTGCCCGAAGACCGCACAGGTGGCAAGATATCATTCGTTGGCAGTCGATGAAAAGACGCTTCCGAAAGAACTAAAAGTCGTTGCAAGAACGCTTGGTGACGGAGAGGTCATGGCGGTTGAGCATCAAGAGTATCCGATCTACGGCTTACAGTTCCATCCGGAGTCGATCCTGACCCCGATCGGAAAGAAGATCCTCGAGAATTTCCTCCGCTGAGAAAGCTTTCGGGATAACGAAAAGCGTAGAAAAAGATAATGGCAAAAAGCCAATCAAAAACAGAAAAATAAAAAACAAAATGAATAAAAACATCCCGTTCCGAGCGGGAAGAAGAAGCAAAGGAGATAACGAAAATGATTAAAGAAGCAATTGTTAAGATCGTAAATAAAGAAGACCTCACATATGAAGAGGCGTATACCGTAATGAACGAGATCATGAGCGGTGAGACCTCCGCCACACAGAATGCGGCCTTCCTCGCGGCGCTTTCCACAAAGAGCGCCAGAGCAGAGACCACAGACGAGATCGCAGGATGCGCGGCGGCGATGCGCGAGCATGCGACTCAGGTTGAAACAGGTATGGATGTTTTCGAGATCGTCGGTACCGGCGGAGACCATGCGGGTTCCTTTAATATCTCCACGACATCCGCGATCGTAGCGGCTGCCGGCGGTGTAAAGGTCGCCAAGCACGGTAACCGCGCCGCATCCAGTAAGTGCGGTACGGCAGACTGCCTCGAGGCCCTCGGTGTGAATATCGACCAGAGTCCGAAAAAATGCGCCGAACTTCTGAACGAAGTCGGCATGTGCTTCTTCTTTGCGCAGAAGTATCACTCTTCCATGAAATATGTCGGTGCGATTCGAAAAGAACTCGGTTTCAGAACCGTATTTAATATCCTCGGGCCTCTGACCAATCCGGGCAAGCCTTCCATGCAGCTCCTCGGCGTATATGACGAATATCTCGTTGAACCGCTGGCTCAGGTTCTGGTCGAACTTGGCGTCAAGCGCGGCATGGTCGTTTTCGGCATGGATAAGCTCGACGAGATCTCCATGAGTTGCCCGACAAAGATCTGCGAGATCAACGACGGCTGGTTCCGGACGACGACGATCACACCGGAAGATTTCGGTTTCACGACCTGCTCGAAGGAAGAACTCGTCGGCGGTAATCCGGAAGAGAATGCCCAGATCACAAGAGATATCTTAAATGGTGCGAAGGGACCGAAGAGAGACGCAGTGCTTCTTAATGCCGGCGCATCTCTTTATATCGGCGGTAAGGCTTCTTCCATGGAGGAAGGCGTCAAACTTGCAGCCGAGCTCATCGATTCCGGCAAGGCCATGGAGACCCTCAATAAGCTGACCGAAGTCAGCAACCGTCCGGAGGCGTAAGCCATGACGATCCTTGACCAGCTCGCAGACCACGCAAGAGAAAGAGTTACACTTGCCAAAGAAACAGTTTCTTTTGACGAGGTGAAAGCTCGCGCGCTTTCTGTTGCGGACCAGTCTTTTTCCTTTGAAAAAGCACTTGCCGCCAACCCGGATATCGCGTTTATCTGTGAGTGCAAAAAGGCATCTCCGTCGAAGGGACTGATCGCTCCCGATTTTCCGTATCTTCAGATCGCAAAGTCCTACGAAGAAGCAGGTGCGGATTGTATCTCGGTTCTTACCGAACCGAAGTGGTTCCTCGGTGCGGATCAGTATCTGAAAGAGATCACGTCTGAGGTGAAGATCCCGTGTATCCGCAAAGACTTTACCGTTGATCCGTATATGATCTACGAAGCAAAACTCCTCGGAGCTTCGGCGGTACTTCTGATCATGTCCATCCTGGACGAAAAGACGGCAGGCGAGTACCTCAAGGTTGCAGATTCTCTGGGACTTTCGGCACTGGTCGAGACGCATAACGAGGAGGAAGTGAAAAAGGCGCTGAATATCGGTGCACGAATCATCGGCGTTAATAACAGGAACCTTAAAGACTTCTCGGTCGATACCGGAAACAGCCGAAAACTCCGCGAGCTTATTCCGGGCGATGTGCTTTTCGTTTCCGAAAGCGGCGTATCTTCTCCGGAAGATGTTCAGAAGCTTCGCGAAATCGGTGCCGATGCGGTACTCGTCGGAGAGGCTTTGATGAGAGCCGAAGATAAAAAGAAAAGACTTGCCGAACTTAAGGGGATCTGAAAGAAAAGACTTGCCGAACTTAAGGGGATCTGAAAGAAGAGACTTGCCGAACTTTAGGGAATCGAAGTAACGAGACCCTGAAGGAAATTAAGATCTGAGGAATAATTTATGAGTAAAGCGAAAATCAAGATCTGCGGACTCAGACATCCCGAAGATATTGAAGCTGCAAACAGGCTCATGCCGGAATTTGTCGGATTCGTTTTCTGGGAAAAAAGCAAACGATACGTAGACCCCGAGAAAGCATCTGCGCTGCGTCTGATTCTGGACCCGAAGATCAAGGCCGTAGGTGTATTCGTTGACGCCGGACCGGAGGAAGTGTCGGATCTTCTGAACCGTGGTATAATCGATATCGCTCAGCTTCACGGACATGAAGACGAAGACTATATCAATTCTCTTCGCCAAATGACAGAAAAGCCTCTGATCCAGGCCTTCCGGCTTGGTGAGGATCCGAAGGAAGATGTGAAGATGACCCTTCTTCGGGCGCTGTGCAGCTCCGCCGATTACATACTCATCGATTCCGGCATGGGATCGGGAAAGACCTTTGACTGGCGGGTACTGAAAGGCTTTAAGAGAGAATTCTTCCTCGCAGGAGGACTTGATTCCGAAAACGTTTCGGAAGCCATTGCCATGACAGGCTGTTTTGCCGTAGATGTCAGCTCGAATGTCGAGACCTGCGGCAGAAAAGACAGTAAGAAAATGAAGGAGTTCGTGGACGCGGTCCGAAAGGAATAAAGACGATCGGCGAACTCGAAAAAACAGAAGCGGTGCTTTTGACGCATCGCAGATGAAAAAACGGGAGGAGACAATATGACAAATCCGGCAGGACGCTTCGGTATCCATGGTGGACAGTACATTCCGGAGACCCTCATGAATGCCGTGATCGAGCTTGAGGAAGCGTACAACCACTATAAGAACGATCCGCAGTTCAATAAGGAATTAAGCGACCTTTTTAACGAATACGCCAATCGTCCGTCACGCCTGTACTATGCAGAGAAGATGACGAAAGATCTGGGCGGCGCAAAGATCTATCTGAAAAGAGAAGACTTAAACCACACCGGTGCACATAAAGTAAACAACGTGCTCGGCCAGGCACTTCTTGCCAAGAAGATGGGAAAAACCCGCCTGATCGCAGAGACCGGTGCCGGACAGCACGGCGTTGCGACAGCTACGGCAGCGGCGCTTTTCGGTATGGAATGTGTCGTATTCATGGGAGAAGAAGATACGATCCGTCAGGCACTGAATGTCTATCGTATGCGTCTTCTCGGAGCGACCGTCATCCCGGTAAAGACCGGAACGAGGACGCTGAAGGATGCCGTTTCCGAGGCTATGCGCGAATGGACGACACGTATTTCCGATACGCATTACTGTCTGGGTTCCGTTATGGGCCCGCATCCGTTCCCGACGATCGTCCGTGATTTCCAGGCGGTCATCAGTAAAGAGATCAAAGAGCAGATGCTCGAAAAAGAAGGACGCCTTCCGGACGCGGTCCTCGCCTGCGTAGGCGGCGGATCCAATGCGATCGGTTCGTTCTATCACTTCATCGAAGATAAA
Organism: uncultured Clostridia bacterium; assembly: GCA_905235455.1. GTDB lineage: Bacteria > Bacillota > Clostridia > Saccharofermentanales > Saccharofermentanaceae > Scatonaster. The sequence goes on along the minus strand of CAJOLL010000071.1, from coordinate 908 downwards.
GACGTCAGGCTCATCGGTTGCGAAGCCGCAGGCCGAGGCATCGATACCTTTGAGACAGCCGCGACGGTCAATACCGGAAAACTCGGTATCTTCCACGGCATGAAATCCTATTTTTGTCAGGACGAAGACGGCCAGATCGCTCCTGTATATTCCATCTCCGCGGGACTTGACTACCCGGGTGTCGGACCGGAGCACGCGCACCTGCATGATATCGGGCGTGCACAGTATGTGCCGGTCACAGACGAAGAGGCTGTTCTGGCTTTCGAGTACCTTTCCAGGATGGAAGGCATCATCCCGGCGATCGAGTCGGCGCATGCGGTCGCTTATGCGAGAAAACTCGCTCCGACCATGGACAAGGATAAGATCATCGTAGTGACTATTTCCGGCCGCGGCGACAAAGACTGTGCCGCGATCGCCCGCTACAGAGGGGAGGATATCCATGAGTAACATTAACAGTGCTTTTTCCGACGGAAAAGCATTCATTGCGTTTATCACCTGCGGAGACCCGGATCTTGCGACGACGGCCGCCTGCGTAAGAGAAGCCGTTAAAAACGGCGCAGACCTCATCGAACTGGGTATCCCGTTTTCCGATCCGACCGCGGAAGGTCCGGTCATCCAGGGCGCAAACATCCGCGCGCTGGAGGGCGGCGTAAAGACCAAAGATGTATTCGAGCTCGTTCGAGAACTTCGAAAAGACGTCTCTGTTCCGATGGTTTTTATGACCTACGCAAATGTCGTATTCTCCTACGGCGCCGAGAAGTTCATCGGTGCCTGTGAAGAAATCGGCATCGACGGTATCATCCTTCCGGATCTTCCGTTCGAAGAAAAAGAAGAGTTCCTGCCGACCTGCAAAGCCCACGGCGTGGACCTGATCTCTCTGATCGCGCCGACTTCCGAGAACCGCATCG
>CAJOLL010000070.1 GCA_905235455.1 uncultured Clostridia bacterium | reverse complement strand
GTCATCGGTACTACAGGCTGTCCGCAGAAAGGACATGCAGCACTTCCATCCGGGAAAGATTGACCACATTTAGTGCAAAACATAATAATACCTCCATCTATATAATGTAGAAGTGGTCGGAGTGACCTGACTTGAACAGGCGACCTCTTGCACCCCAAGCAAGCACTCTAGCCAGCTGAGCTACACCCCGACGCTAATAAAATTCTAACACAATGAGGTCATGTGTCAACAAAATGACGGGAATTTAAACTTTTCCGATACAAGAAATTAATGCCTGTAAATACAAATGAAAAGGACTGTTCCGAACATCGGAACAGTCCTTCGACTGATTTCATTTTTGTATTCTGAAGAAATCAGAACTCACGGGAGCGGGAACCCGGATGCGGAGTCTCATCTTCAGATGCGGAATTATCAGAAAAATCTCTTCTCTGACGTTTCTCGAAACGGTCTCCGTGGCCTCTTCTTTCACGACTCGGACGGTCACTTCTTCTCGGAGAATTCCCTTCTTCTACGAAACCTTCCGGCTTTTCCATGCAGTCACGCATCGACAGGTTGTATCTGCCCTGGCTGTCTACCTCAAGAAGCTTGACCTTAACCACGTCGCCTTCCTTAACGGCGTCTTCAACATTCTCTACACGGCCCCAATCCATCTTGGAGATATGAACGAGACCTTCTTTACCCGGAAGGAACTCTACAAATGCACCGAACTGCATCAAACGTGTAACAACACCTTCATACTCCACGCCGACTTCCGGATCCTCGACAATCCCCTTGATGATCGACATAGCCTTAGCAGCAGCTTCCTGATCCGGAGTTGCGATATGCAGGATACCATCATCATTAATGTCGATCTGAGCACCTGTATCAGCAATGATCTTGTTGATGACCTTGCCGCCGGAACCGATGACCTCACGGATCTTATCGACCGGGATCTGCATGGTGACGATTCTCGGAGCATACTTAGAAAGCTCAGCACGCGGAGCAGAGATCCTCGGAAGGAGTACTTCGTTGATGATCTGCTTTCTGCCCTTCTGTGTAAGTTCGAAAGCTTTGCGGATGATATCGAGAGACAGACCATCGACCTTGATATCTACCTGGATGGATGTGATACCGTCTTCTGTACCGGCAACCTTAAAGTCCATGTCTCCGAAGAAATCCTCAATACCCTGAATATCCATAAATACAAGGAAGTCATTCTCATCTTCTTCGTTAACGATAAGACCTGTAGAAATACCGGCTACCGGCTTCTTGATCGGAACACCGGCATCCATAAGAGCAAGAGTACTTGCACAGACGGAACCCTGAGATGTGGAACCGTTGGACATCAGAATCTCGGAAACGGTACGGATCGCATACGGGAACTCTTCCTCAGACGGAAGAACCGGAACAAGGGATCTCTCAGCGAGAGCACCATGACCGATCTCACGACGTCCCGGAGAACGAGAAGCCTTTGCCTCACCTACGGAGTAACCGGGCATATTGTAGTAGTGCATATAACGCTTGGATGCTTCGTTATCCAGACCATCAAGTGTCTGAGAGAAAGAAAGCGGAGCAAGAGTACAGGTGGTCATCACCTGTGTCTGACCACGCTGGAACAGACCGGAACCATGTACACGCGGGAGAAGTCCGACATCGCAGGAAAGCGGACGGATCTCATCCAGTTTACGGCCGTCAACACGAACGTGTTCCTTAAACAGATAGTTACGGACGACTTTCTTCTCGAGCTTATAAACTGCATCGGCCAGATAAGGCAGATACTCTTCGTTCTGCTCGGTAAGATATGCTTCGATCTCTTTTGTAAGCGCCTCGATGTTCGCATCACGAACAGACTTATCTACAGCAAGAACAGCCTGACGCATCTTATCCCATGCGAAGTCCTTAACCATTGTAAATACTTCTTCCGGAACGTCGGCAGATTCGTATGTGAACTTCTCTTTACCGATCTCGGCAACGATGCTGTTGATGAAAGCAACGATCTCCTTGATGGTCTCGTGTCCGATAGCAATTGCCTCGAGCATAGTCTCATCCGGGACTTCGTTAGCGCCTGCTTCAACCATACAGATCTTCTTAGCAGTACCGGCAAGAGTTACATACATGCGGCTGTTTTTTCTCTGCTCTTCCGTCGGGTTGATGATGACGTCATCACCGATCAGGCCGAGAACAACACCACCGACCGGGCCATTCCACGGAATATCAGAAATAGCGATCGCGATAGATGTTCCGATCATCGCAGCAATCTCCGGAGAGCAATCCTGGTCAACGGACATGACCATATTGGAAACAACGACATCGTTTCTCAGATCCTTCGGGAACAAAGGACGGATCGGACGATCGATAACACGGGATGTCAGGATAGCCTTCTCAGAAGGACGACCCTCTCTCTTAATGTAACCACCCGGGATCTTACCTACTGCATACATCTTTTCTTCGTAGTCAACAGACAGCGGAAAGAAGTCAACACCCTCACGAGGTGTCTTAGATGCCGTAACGGTGGAAAGGATGGCTGTCTCACCATAACGGATAAGGCAAGCGCCGTTTGTGAACTGGGCAAGTTTTCCTGTCTCAACGACGATCGGACGACCGGCCAGTTCGGTCTTAAAAATACGTTCCATAAATGTACCTCCATTTATTATGTTTTATAAGGAGGTAGCTTGTAGATTCATACTCCGATCGAGTCGGGATATCAATCTACCCACTACTCCCCTTAAAATCATTTATGCGTGCGCATAATAACGCAACATATCTATATTATAGATAAGTAGAAAATAAATCAAGATTTTTACTGAAAATAGCCCATAACGCCCATAACGAAAAAGGCTGCTCCGCAAGGAACAGCCTTTCATTCTGTACGGATCGAATACATTACTTTCTGATATTCAGACGAGCAATGATAGAACGATAACGTTCGATGTCGATTCTAGCCAGATAATCGAGGAGACCTCTTCTCTGACCAACGAGCATCAGCAGACCACGACGAGAGTGGTGGTCATTCGGATGAACCTTCAGGTGCTCAGTCAGGTGATTGATTCTTGCAGAAAGAATCGCAATCTGAACCTCAGGAGAACCTGTGTCACCCTCTTTAAGAGCGTACTCTTTGATGATCTCAGCTTTGTTGATCTGTCCCATTGTTCTTACCTCCATAGTCCTGTAGCAAAGTAAATGGTCGGAACCGTCCATAAACTGTGTCCACGGAAAAATACTTGTGTATGATAGCACATCGAAAAGAACTTGTAAATACTTACGGGCACAAAATGCGGATATATCGAGAACTTTCGCCGTATAGGATCGATTCGACCAACTTGTCGATCTCATCTTGATTATATGGCGGACGAACTTCCTCGACCCCGCGCCAGGTATTTCTGCCACAGGTTTTAGAAAGATACATTGCCTGGTCAGCGATCTTCACATGATCCTGCACACTGATGCCGGTCGGCTGATCGTGAAGCAGCGGGAACGGTGTATAGCCGATACTGCAGGTCACGGAGCGGTTCTTCCCCGGTCCCTGCCCGGTGATCCGGACATTCTTTTCAAAGACCGCACGGACATTCTCGGCATAGCTCTCCATGCTTTCAGGATAGTTCAGACATACGATCAGGAGAAATTCCTCACCGCCGTTACGGACGACGACGCCTTTATTGGCTACGATCTTCCGAAGCGTCCTGCCGACAAGAGCCAAAATAACATCACCGTACTGATGGCCGAATTCATCGTTGATACGCTTAAAATGGTCAATATCGATCATAAAGATCGCATACTGACGGCTGCCGTATGTCTTAAGGCTGCCGCTCGTCTTCAGATCAATAAGCATTTCCGTCTTAAGCATTCCGGAAAGCACCTGCTGGAAATACTTTCGATTGAAGCATCCGGTCGTTTCATCATAATACTTTTCATTTCCGGCGATCGTGATGTACTTATCGATCGAATCGACCCAGGTACCTGTAGAAGAAACCTTGATGAAAGGGTTTTCTTCGACGAGCTGTCGCATTTCCGCGGGAAAAGCAGCAGCCGCCGCTTCTGTCTTCTTTTCGATCTCCTTGATGATGTTCTCTGTCGGAGCCATGATCAATTTATCATAAAGCCAGACAAAGAATGTTCCGGCAAGAAAATCAATAAGCAGCATTCCGATTGTAATCGTAAGAAGTGTGAGTGCTTGCGTCTTCGGCATCGCATGGATCGGCACAAAAACTTTGTAACCCATGATATAGCTCAAAAGCGAAAACAGGAAAATACCGACCACGGTAAGGAACGCGGTTGCACAAATATATATAAAGGTGGCAGCTTCTTTCAATGATTTCCATTGGCCGACAGCAAAAACACCCTTAAGAAACTTCCTTGCTTTTCGAACACTATAGAAGAAAGTCATCTCGTTTCCCCCATGGTAACCTCACAAGTGCATTATAACATTCGTTTATGCTGTCAAATGCGAATTATCTGTAAACAATATTATTAAGGAAAAATTGATGGTATTTACTCTTTACTTTATCCGGAATATGATTTAGCATTTATGAGGAATTTATAACCAGTATTCTATTTATATAAAGGAGTGTTCATTATGAATCTTTCACCACTTCAGAAAGCCAGATACGAGTATCAGCCGAAGCTTCCGGGCATGCTCAGAAACGGTATCGCCGATATTTGCGTTAAAGAAGGTGCTGCTACACAGAGCGTAGCAGATCAGGACAAGATCAAGGCTCTCTTCCCTAACACATATGGTAAGCCGGAGATCACTTTTGAAAAGGGCGCAAATACATCTGCCGCCAAGAAGCAGGTCGTAGGTGTTATCCTTTCCGGCGGACAGGCTCCGGGCGGACATAACGTTATTTCCGGTCTTTATGATGCTCTTAAGGCAACCGACAGCGAGAACGTTCTTCTCGGCTTCAAGGGCGGTCCGGACGGACTTCTTAAGAATGACTACGTAGAATTCGACGACAAGTTCATCGATTCTTACAGAAATACAGGTGGTTTCGATATCATCGGTTCCGGCAGAACAAAGCTTGAGACGGAAGAGCAGTTCAACATCGTTGCCGAGAACGCAAAGAAGAACGGTCTTACCGCTATCGTTATCATCGGTGGTGACGACTCCAATACAAACGCTGCTACTCTTGCGGAGTATATGGCTGCTAAAAATACAGGCATCCAGGTCATCGGCTGTCCGAAGACAATCGATGGCGACCTCAAGAACGAGGATATCGAAGCTTCTTTCGGTTTCGATACTGCTACAAAGACATACTCCGAGCTTATCGGTAACATCGAGCGCGATGCCAACTCCGCAAAGAAATACTGGCACTTCATCAAAGTAATGGGCCGCTCCGCTTCTCACGTTGCTCTCGAGTGCGCACTTGAGACACAGCCGAACATCTGCCTCATCGGTGAAGAAGTTGCCGCTAAGAAGATGTCTCTGGCTCAGATCACCAACTACATTGCAGATGCAGTTGAAAAGCGTGGCAACAATGGCGAGAACTTCGGCGTTGCCATCATTCCGGAAGGTATCGTAGAATTCGTTCCTGAGTTCTCTGCTCTGATTGCTGAGATCAACGAGCTGCTCGCAGGCGAAAACACAGCGAAATTCAATTCTCTTGCTGACTGGAATGCAAAATATGATTTCATCAAGTCCGGTCTTTCCGCTGATTCCTTCAAGGTATTCGATATTCTCCCGCAAGGCATCCAGCAGCAGCTCTTCCTCGAGCGTGACCCGCACGGTAACGTTCAGGTTTCCCTCATCGAGTCTGAGAAGCTCTTCTCTGAAATGGTTAAGGCTGAGCTTGCTAAGAGAAAAGAAGCCGGCACATATAAGGGCAAGTTCGGTGCACAGCACCACTTCTTCGGTTACGAAGGACGTTGCGCTTTTCCGTCCAACTTCGACGCTGACTACTGCTACTCCCTCGGTTTCAATGCTTTCATGTTGATCCAGTACGGTTTCACAGGTTACCTCTCCAAGGTATCCAACATCAGTAAGCCGGCAGAAGAGTGGATCGCAGGCGGCATGCCGATCACAAAGATGATGAACATGGAAAGAAGAAACGGTCAGGACAAGCCGGTTATCCGTAAGGCTCTTGTCGAGCTCGACGGTAAGCCGTTCAAGTTCTTCGAAGCCAACCGCGAAAAGTGGGCTGTTGAGACAAGCTTCACCTACCCGGGTGCTATCCAGTACTACGGACCTGCTGAAGTTTGTGATCTTACCACAAGAACACTGGCTCTGGAGCATTCTTGATTTCGGAACTTATAATCTGATTAACAAGAGGCGCTGTCTCACGGTGAGACAGCGCCTTTTCTTACTTTTCGGTATGGCCATCTGAATGATAGCTGAAAAAGGGCTGCTTCACTTACGTGAAACAGCCCTTTGATCACATTTCAAGCAGCTTTCTTACTCTTCGAGGATGGAATCCGGATAGATCTCTCTCTTTGCGTAAGTAGTGTGCAGGAGTTCGTGAGCCAGGTGACCGTTCGGAGCACCGAGGAACTCTTTGTAAAGCTTGTCGATCTGAGAGTTCTTATGGCTCTTCCGCTGCGGCATAATGGCATCTTCTTCATAGAGAGCCTTACCACGCTCGGCACGGATATCGATATCCATGAGTTTTTGCGCCGGAACCTGAGGCTGACCGCCACCGCAAACGCATCCGCCGGAGCAACCCATGATCTCTATGAAGGTATACTCAGGAGCCGAACCGTCTTTGATCGCATCAAGAAGCTTTCTTGCAGCAGCTGTACTGTGGGCAACAGCTACGCGGATGTTCTTACCGCCGAGAGTGAGCTCAGCTTCCTTGATGTCGGCTTCTACGCCACGGACTGCCTTATATTCGAACTCAGGCAGATCCTTTTCTTCGAGGATATCGGCAACAGTACGTACTGCAGCTTCCATAACACCGCCGGTTGCACCGAAGATAACGGCAGCGCCTGTGTACTCGCCCATAAGATCCTGATCCGGACCTTCATCCGGCAGACTGTTGAAATCCATACCCGCTTCACGGATCATACGAGCCAGTTCACGAGTTGTGATAACGATATCAACATCCTTCAGACCGTCAGCATTGACGAGTTGCTCACGAGCGGCCTCTGTCTTCTTTGAAGTACAAGGCATAACGGAAACAACCACGATATCCTTCGGATCGAGATTATTGTTCTTTGCATAGTAAGTCTTGATAAGTGCACCTTCCATCTCGTGCGGAGACTTACATGTGGAAAGGTTCGGGATAAACTCAGGGTAATAGAATTCGCAGAAGCGGATCCATCCCGGAGAACAGGAAGTGATCATCGGGAGAGCTCCACCGTTTTGAATACGGTTTAGAAGTTCTGTTCCCTCTTCCATAATCGTAAGGTCGGCACCCCAGTTGGTGTCATAAACCTTATCAGCACCGAGACGCTTCATAGCAGCGAACATCTTACCTGTGGCACGAGTACCGATCGGCAGACCGAACTCCTCGCCGATAGCAGCACGGACCGCAGGAGCAACCTGCATAACAACGTGTTTGCTCGGATCTTGGATCGCAGCCCATACCTTATCGGTCTCTTCTTTCTCATGCAGAGCACCTACCGGGCAAGCTACGATACACTGACCACAGTAGATACACGGAGCATCTGCCATAGAAATGTCATAAGCAGGACCAACGGATGTTGTGAATCCACGGTTGAGGAAGGAAAGAACGCCGATGCTCTGCTTCTTACAAGCAGATACGCAACGTCCGCACTTCACGCACTTGCTGCCATCACGAACAATAGAGAAAGACTTGTCGTCGAGGACGGAAGGGCTCTTCTCACCTTCGAAAGTAACCTTACGGATACCATATTCTTCAGCCAGAGTCTGAAGTTCGCAGTTCTTGTTACGGATACAGGAGAGACAGTCACGGTTGTGATCGGAAAGGATCATCTCGAGAGTTGCTTTTCTGGTATCTCTAACCTTTTTGCTGTTTGTATGAACGACCATACCTTCGCTTACCGGCATAACGCAGGCAGCAGCGAGTGCACGGGCCTTCTCTACTTCAACGAGGCAGACGCGACAGGCGCCAACTTCGTTGACATCTTTTAAATAACACAGGGTCGGGATCTTAACGCCGGCTTTTTTAGCTGCTTCAAGAACGGTGTAGTTCGAAGGAACCTGTACCGAAACCCCATCAATGGTTACATTGACCATATCCATATTGTTTCACACTCCTTTATCGAATTTAATCGTCACTTGAATTATCTCTTCTGAACAGCCTTGAACTTACAGGTCTCGATGCAGGCGCCGCACTTAATGCACTTCGTTGTATCAATAGAGTAAGCTACTTTACCGACTTCACCTGTAATTGCGTTGGCCGGGCACTTCTTAGCACACAGAGAACACTTCTTACAGATATCCGGATCGATGTAGTATTCTGTGAGGCCCTTACATACATGGCAACGACACTTCTTATCTACTACATGCTCAACATATTCTTCACGGAAGTGCTTCAATGTTGAGAGGATCGGGTTTGCAGCTGTCTGACCAAGAGCACAGAGAGAACCGTTTTTCAAGGAAAGAGCGATCTCTTCGAGGGAGTCGATATCTTCGAGAGAACCTGTACCGTCAGTGATCTTTGTGAGAAGTTCGAACATTCTCTTGGTACCGATACGGCACGGAGAACACTTACCGCAAGACTCATCAACAGTGAACTCGAGGAAGAACTTCGCGATATCAACCATACATGTATCTTCGTCCATGACGATCATACCACCGGAACCCATCATGGAGCCGGCTGCTACGAGGTTATCGTAGTCGATCGGTGTGTCAAGGAGAGATGCCGGGATACATCCGCCGGACGGACCACCGGTCTGAACGGCCTTGAAAGCCTTGTTGTTCGGGATACCGCCACCGATATCATAAACGATCTCACGTACTGTAGTACCCATCGGAATCTCGACGAGACCAACGTTGTTAACCTTACCGCCAAGTGCGAATACTTTAGTACCCTTGGACTTTTCAGTACCGATAGAAGCGAACCAGTCAGCACCCTTATTGAGGATAACCGGGATATTGGCATATGTCTCAACGTTGTTAAGGATAGTCGGCTTACCGAACAGACCCTTGACAGCCGGGAACGGCGGACGAGGCGTCGGATTACCACGCTTACCTTCGATAGAACGCATGAGAGCTGTTTCCTCACCGCAAACGAATGCGCCTGCGCCGAGACGGATATCAAGATCGAAGCTGAAGCCGGAATCGAAGATATTCTCACCGAGCAGTCCGTATTCTCTTGCTTGATTGATAGCGATCTGCAGTCTCTTAACAGCGATCGGGTACTCAGCACGGATATAAACATAACCCTGGTGAGCATCGATGCAGTAAGCAGCGATGGCCATAGCCTCGATTACACTAT
>CAJOLL010000069.1 GCA_905235455.1 uncultured Clostridia bacterium | reverse complement strand
TGTCTGAATTCGTTGTCGTAGTTCATTGACCTCACCTCGTTATTATTCTACAATGACGTTGTGAGTTTTACGACTCAACTAAAATGTTAACAGTTCAGGGAGTTGCTCAACTTCTTATGCCAGGCAACAAAGACTTATCAAATCGCAAAACAATGAAACTTGCATGTCTTGGCGAGTCCCAAAACGAAAAGTTATTATGGGCTGTTCAGGAGTTTAATAATTCTCAAGATGACTATTCTATTGAACTTATCGACTATCAGTTGCTCATCGACGAAGGCAAATACTTAGATTCTGAAGGATATATTGACCGAATGGAACTTGATGAAGCAGCGATGGATATGCTTTGGAAAGATGTCGTGTCCGGGAATGGTCCGGACATGATATTCCGTGGAGTAGAAAATTACGGAAAGATCCATTCATCTTATCTTGAAATCGGCGGATACATTCAAGATATGTCATCTTATTGGTATTCAGAAAGTGAAGAGTGGCGAAATCAGTTTGTGTCTCCCGCATTTCTCAGGTTAGAAAAAACAGGAAATCTAATGGCTGTTCCAACCATTTTCGGGCTTGAGATGACAGTTGCCGATAAAGCTTGTCCACTAGATTCCGGGGCTGAAATCTCAGCATTTGAGAATTATCTTTCCGACCATCCGGAAACTCCATACATAGTTTGGGAAACCAAGGAGAACTTTCTTGAAACGATCCTTTCGATTGATTTGGATTCTTATATCAATACTGACACTAACAAAGCCATGTTTGATTCAATTGATTTTCGGGAGTTACTTGAATTATGTAACAACAACTGCATGAGCAACACAATCTACGAGAATGATCATGATGATTCGACAATTCTGATGGAAGATATATATGTCTCTGACGGTTACGAAATATTCGAATACATGTTTCGAGATTTCAGCGAACAGCAAGGCAATCCAAGAAAAAAGTCTTGGGATATCCGACTGTTTCAGGCGCTGATGCTTATGTTTGGATCTCGGATGCGATTTCCGTTACTCAAACATGTCAGGATATCAACGGAGCATGGTTTTTTATAAAGTTCATGCTTAGTCAAGATGTCCAAAGTTATGATGTTAATCATGGAGATTTGCCGAACTATATGCCCGTACGATGGGATTCTCTGAATGAAGTATTTGATTACTATGGAGATGTTGAAGCACACAAAGAGTACTGGGCTGAAGAGTGTGGTGATTTTGACGGATGTTTCTACGGTTATTCTGACGAAGAACTGCAGATAGTACGCGACTATATTTCTTCAGTAAATCATATCCGATACCCTGATGTGGAAATAATAAACATTGTTCTTGAGGAATCCATCGCTTACTTTTCCGGGCAGAAAAACACAGATGATGTCATCTCTAACATAAACAACCGAGTGCAAATAGTATTAGACGAACGAGCTGAATAAAGAGGGCGGAACTTCTTCCGCTTAAATCAAAATTGTGTCAATTTTGATCCGGTCAATCACTTCTTCATAATTCCCCTTGAAGCAGAAAGCATTCATACCGGCTTTAGCCGCGCCATCGGCATTCTCCTGCCGGTCATCGACAAACAGGCATTCTTCCGGCTTTAATCCGTACTTGGAAAGGAATGTCTTATAGATTTCAATGTCCGGTTTCAGCATAAGGTAATCAGAAGAAACAAATACACCATCGAAGAAATCCAAAGGCATGAACTTCGGAAAATACGTATAAAACAGGTCACTGGCATTTGACAGCACGTAGATCCGAAGGCCCGCCTTTTTCACATACTCGCAGAATTCGCCGGCCCCTTCCAGAGGATCCATGCAGATATCCCATTTTTCACAGCAGTTACGGAGTGCCTCATGATACTTCTTGGGAACTCTCACCTTCACAAGATCAAATCTGTCTTTGTCCTTGATATCTCCGCGGTCACCCATCTGCCACTCGGGTCCGTCGAACAGTTCTTTTCGGATCACGGCCTTCTCCTCATCCGAAGAACAGAACCGGTCCAGAACAAATTCCGGATCAAAATCCAAGAGCACATTTCCCATATCAAGCACAACGTTTTTTATCATATATCGTCACCTTCCGGTTATTGATTTCAACGATATGTTATACCATATCCGTTTCTCTCAATCACTTTCCGTTTCTCTCAATCACCTTTTGATCATGTATTTCCTGGCAACCGAATATCCGATCTTATAAGGAAGCGGACGGAGTTTTTTATCGGCTTCTTTGAGCTTTTTCCGGATCTCTATGGACTGCGGGCAGTGTTGTTCGCACTTTCCGCAGCCGATACACTGCGTAGCGGACGCATTTTCTTTTCGAAGTGCGATCGTTTGGAAATATGTTTTTCTACCGGAGCCTTTGCTTTCTGAATACATATGGTTGTAGCAGGAAAAGATCCCCGGTATGTCGACACCTTTCGGGCAGGGCATGCAATAGCGGCATCCCGTACAGTTTACCTTGGTATTCTCATTGATGATCGATTTAATCTTCTCGATCATCTGAAATTCATGGGGTCCAAATGAACCGACCTTAGCTTCCGACGCGGTCCTGCAGTTCTCTTCCACCATTTCCGGAGAATTCATTCCGGAAAGCACACACGTGACCGCCTCCTGATCCCAAAGCCAGCGGAAGGCCCATGCGGCAGGCGTCCAGCCGGAAGGATCCGCAGCGATCTCTTTCTTTGCTTTTTCCGGAAGAAGATCCACGAGTTTTCCGCCGCGGAGAGGTTCCATGATAAGAACGGGGATCCCTTTTGCCGCCGCTGCTTCGACCCCCTTTCTTCCCGCCTGGGAATGTTCGTCCATATAGTTATACTGGACAAGACAAAGCTCCCAGTCATAGGCGTTCAGGATCTTCAGGAACATCTCCGTGTTTCCGTGAAAGGAAAAGCCGATGTGGCGGATCTGCCCGCTCTTCTTCTTCTCATCGATCCATTCACGGATACCGAGGCTCTCGAGGCGCTCCCACTGGGCGATGTCCGTCATATGATGCATCAGATAATAATCCAAATGATCCGTGCGCAAACGTGAAAGCTCTTCATTCAGATACTTATCCAGGCCGGCTTTGTTCTTGACCATATATTGAGGGAGCTTCGTGGTAAGTATGATCTTATCACGGATATTATTTTTCTCGATTACTTTTCCGAGAAGTTCTTCGCTTCCGGGATAGATATAGGCGGTATCAAAATAATTCACGCCAAGTTCCAGCGCCCGAAGGATCTCTTTTTCAGCCTTTTCGTAATCAAGTTTTCCGGAACTTCCGGAAAAACGCATACATCCGAAACCCAAAATCGATATATCTTTTCTATACTGCATATTCTTTCTCCGTCTTAAGATCAATCAGATACCTTCCAGTATCTTCTTTACGTCTGCTTCCAGATACGGATTCATATGGGAAATAAAACCTGTTTCTTTCAGCATCTCGGTCAGATCATAGCCGATGTCTTCAGATAAAGACACGATACGGTCTTTATAGTTCAGACGGTTCGGTTTATACTTCATATCTTCCCAGGCTTCCTTATTACAAGAAGTATCGGCAAGTTCCGCGATATGGGAAATAAAACCGCCCTTGTCATCAAGGCTCATCAAAGCCCGGAATGTCCACTTATAGTAAGGCGGATAAGTTCTTTTCAAAAGATAGAAAAGCTCCATCGCCGCTTCTATGCCACGGACTTTACAGATCTCTGCCGCGACATAGTCTTCTCTCGACATGCATCTGGCGTAATTGACCTGAAGAGAAGATGAGTAATCATGCATCTTTTCAGCGATCCTGATGCGCCAGACCCGCTCCGGATAATATCCCAGAAGGAGTTTTCGGAAAGCCGTAAACTCTCCAAGATCGTCGCGGAAGACTTCTCCGTTCACGGCGGTCGCCAGGCAGGCGTGATCCAAAGAGAGCCACTGTCTTTCGCTCATCTCACAGGTATCTGTATGACAGTTAATACGCAGGATATTCGAGTAGAAGTCATGGATGGTCATGACTCCTCTTCTCTCTTTTAATCTTTCTGTATAGTAGGCACGCTCCTTTTCCGCGACAAGTGCGTTGTACTCGGAATACAGGCGGGCGCCGTATTCTTCCATATCTTCGGACGGGATCCAAAGGCACACCCCCGTTCCGAAGTCGTGATCCCTTGAAATCGCGTCATCGTATCCGAAACAGTCCGAACCTTCTCCGGCGATACCGACGGCGATCCGGGATTCATATTCCGGAAAGCCGAAATGGATCATTTCCGCAATCTCTTCATCATAGAAACGTCTGTTTTTCGAGCGTACATTCGAAGCCGGGTTATCCATGGACATCCTCCGGGGAAGTTTCTCCCATTTTTACGGTCAGATCATGAAGGCTCTTGTTATACTGTACCTGTGTGATGGCTTTTTTCTCAAGAAATGTATCCAGAAGGGCTTTCTGCTTAAGATACAGCTGATGATTTTCCTCTTTTGTCGACATAAGAACACTCATTCCCCTTCTTCATGTGTTGCATATTCCAACTCAAGTATAGTGAAACTGCTGTCAAAATTCAATCAACCTCCGCCCTGCAAAGGCTTTTTCAGAAACGCTCAGCTGGAAATGTAACCTGTAATGATGTATGATACTGACAGTTGCTTTTCGAGAGGATAAGATGACAGAAATACAGGAACAACCTGAATTAAGTGAAAAGATCACAAAGTCTTCTTCGGAAGTTGAGGCAGTGGTTCGGAAAGACCTTCCGGAAAACGGGCCCTTCTGGAGCAGAAGGATGACCAATGTCCTGAAAACGATCGCCATTATCCTGATGTTTTGCCATCACTTTTTTATGATCCCGGATTATCATCCCGATAATATCAACTATCCCTGGGCATCTTTTGCCACCAATGTATTTGGTCTGCCGACGAAGATCTGTGTCGGCATCTTTGCTTTTATCACGGGCTATATGTACTGTTTTAACAAAAACAAGAATTATAAGTACGCGATGGAAAGCATCTGGGGTCTTTTGAAACAGTACTGGACGGTGGCAATTCCGCTGATCATCCTATCGATCGCCACCGGCGTTTCAAAGTTCGATATCGTCGGCATTATCAAGACCCTGACCGGGTATTCGTCCGAAGTGATGAGGTTCGGCTGGTATGTCTATTTCTTTACTTTTCTCATGCTTTTCTTCCCTTTTCTGGTCCGAATATCCAAAGACGATACGATCGTCTTTTCATTTCTTTCGCTCATACTGTTTAATATTCTTGCATGCATACTTTTCTACCGGATCGATAAAGATGCCTTCCGTCTGCGTCTTGCCTATTCAAACATCTGGGGAACATCCTTAACGGCTTTTTCCGGATATCTTGTTGCAAAGACAGGCCTGTTTTTTAAATGGAAGTCTTTCACGGATCGTATCCCGACTGTTCTTCGGTACATCACGTTTCTCCTATTGGCCGACCTGGCCTTCATGTTCCCGGACCTCTTCTACCACTGGCTCTTTGTTCCTTTCCGGTTTGAACACATCCGGATCGGCCTGTTCGTCAATGCGGAATTCATTTATGTACCGGTTTTTGTCTTCTGTCTGGTCGAGTTGTTTTCCTTTATAGAAAAACCGCACTTCAATAGCGAGAAAAAGACACACCCTCTGGTGCGCTTTTTCGAGATCTTCGGAAAATACTCGACCTTCCTGTGGTTCTGGCACTGCATGTTTTTCGGAGTTCTCGGCAAATACACCAAGAGCATCCTCTATGCCCCCTATTCTCCCGTCTTCGTTTTGATATGGGGATTCATGATCTGTCTTTCACTCTCGTTCGTTTCCGAAAAGTTCCTTCAGTTCATTACTCCGAAAAAGCACCGTTCCGTCTCTAAAGAAGGCTGATCTTCAGGATCCGGCTTTACAGTCGATATTACTGAGGAACGTCTCTGCGCGGACACTATTCCGTTATTCCGATCTCAAAGCTGCGACAGGATCCTTCTTCGCAGCCTTTTTCGACGGGATGAATCCGCCGATCAAAGTAAGGAGCGTGCTCAATGCAATCAGGATGACCGCTCCGAGGATCGGAAGGGTCGCGTTGACATCATTCGAGCCGGCAACCGAATGAATGATGACATTACCCGGGATCAAAAGAAGTAACGTGACTGCGATACCTATCACTCCTGCCAAAAAACCGATGATGAATGTCTCCGCATTAAATACCTGCGAAATATTTTTCTTCGATGCGCCGATCGCGCGGAGGATACCGATCTCTTTCGTTCTCTCGAGAACGGAGATATAGGTAATGATACCGATCATGATCGAAGATACGACCAGAGATACGGCAACAAACGCGATCAAAACATAAGAGATGACATTCACGATCGTGGTTACAGAAGAAAGCAGCAATCCGATGTAGTCGGTATAGGTGATCTGGTCACCTTCCGCGGCGGTTTCGTTATATCTGTCAATACTGTCTGTAATCCCTTCTTTTCCCTCGAAACTGTCTGCGTAGATATTGATCGCCGTCGGAGTATCTCGGTTAACGTACCCGAAAGATTCCAGATTCTCATCAAAGGTTCCTACGGCAATATACGTGTCATAGATCATAAGGAGCTGTTCATCCATATCGTCTCCGGCCTGAGCGATGTACATATCCAGCATCTGCGCAAGCTCAACATCAGACATATTGAGCAGCTCGTCATCTTCTCTGCCGGCTCCATACATGGACATCATGTCACGAAGGATATCCGCCTTTTCTTTCGTAGAGAGCTTGGAAAGATAATTCTTACAGTCTTCGATCTTGGCCGCATCATCTGAAGGAGAGAATTGTGCACCGTTAATCACACTGTTGTCAGGAGATGCCAACTGGTCTTTTACCAGTTCACTTGCCTCCGCATAAGAAATCAGGTATTCGGTCAGATCACGCGTATAGCCGATCGGCTGAGATAACGGAGCAAAATCGGAGTCTTCTTTTTGACGGATGACACCGGTTACTTTCAGAGGGATTGCAGAAGACTCAAGGATCATTTCGAATTCTTTATCCCCGTATACGATCTGGTCATAAAATCCGCTCTCCATCTTTATATACTGATCACATGCCGGAAGCAGATACATTTCATGAGAAAGTGCCGTTTCATAATCAAGTTTCTGTATGTCAAATTCGATTTTTTCCTCGGCATTGAGTTTTTTCTGGATATCTCTGAAATCCTCTCTTCGAAGAAGTCCCATGGAATACAGATCATATGCGCTGATCTCGTTATTTTCGTCAAGGATGAGGATGACCTCATCGTAGGCTTCCGGCCATTTCCCGTACAAAAGCTCATAGTTGTCTTTGACGGTACTGCTTACAAGAGATCCGTCCGAACCCGTCATGATCTCCTGCATATTTTCAACAGAAGGAGTAGACAGGAGATCGCTCATGGCGTTGCTGTTTCGGCCTCTCCTTTCTTCTTCTCTCAGATTTGAACCGTCGAGATTGATCAATTCATCGTCCGGATCATAGGAGAATACGCTGAACGGAACAAAATAAGTGTAGATGATTCCGTTCTCACCGACATACTTGTGGATCTCACTTTCCGGATCATCGAGGTATTTCTTAAACTCAGTAAGGTTATTGTGTTTTATATTTGACCTGATGCTGGATGCCATTTCAAAAGACGAATTGTCAACATATACACCATCGGCTTCATGGTCTTCACCGGATCCGGAGCCTCTGTTGTCACCCATTTCGAGGATCGTCGCAATATCCAGCGTCGTCGCTTCGATCGTGATCGGATACGAAGTCATGGTTTCCTTCTGTACTTGCTTGATATACGCATTCACACCTGTCGAAAGCGAAAGGATAAGAGCGATACCGATGATACCGATAGATCCCGCAAATGCGGTCAGGATCGTTCTTCCTTTCTTGGTCCGAAGGTTATTAAAACTCAGGGACAGCGCCGTAAGAAATGACATGGAAGATTTACCCATATTCTTATGCGTAGCTTCCCCCAAGGATGTTTCATCAATGATATACGGATCCGAATCATCGGTAATACGGCCGTCACGCAGTTTTACGATACGTGTGGCATAGTTTTCCGCTAGTTCCGGGTTATGTGTGACCATAACGACCAGGCGGTCCTTGGCAACCTCTTTTAAAAGGTCCATGACCTGGATACTGGTTTCTGTATCCAGTGCACCGGTCGGCTCATCGGCCAGGAGGATCTTCGGATCATTTACGAGCGCACGTGCGATCGCTACCCTTTGCATCTGTCCGCCGGACATCTGGTTCGGACGCTTATGGATCTGGTCACCCAGACCGACTTTAGCAAGGGCCTCTTTTGCTCTCTTTCTTCTTTCCCCTCGGGAAATACCGGAAATAGTCAGCGCCAGTTCGACATTGGAAAGAATCGACTGGTGCGGGATCAGATTGTAGCTTTGGAAAACAAATCCGATCGTGTGGTTTCTATAGGAGTCCCAGTCTCTGTGCTTATACTTTTTCGTGGAGATCCCGTCAATGATGAGATTACCGCTGTCATAACGGTCCAGTCCTCCGATCACGTTAAGAAGCGTCGTCTTTCCCGAGCCGCTGGGTCCGAGAATCGCGACAAATTCGTTATCGCGGAGATTCAGGCTAAGTCCGTCCAGAGCTTTTTGATGAAGTCCACCTGTGATGTATTCTTTCGAAATGTCTTTGATCTGAAGCATATTCTGTCCCCTGTCTATCTTTTTGAGCACAATAATAGTATGAAAAGATCCGATCAAAGGTCAACAAAGAATGGCGCAAATTTACCTTTTCTTTAGAATTACAGCTTCTTTCAGCATAATAAAGCTATGCATGTGCATACCAGTAGATGCCGTAGCGCGAATTTCCGGTGCTGTAGTAAGGAATAAGGTCAAGTACGGCAGTTTTTCCTTCGTGATCAGAAAAACCATGAAGCCGGAAAGAAAGATCTCCTGTCTTCTCTATATATGATTCGAAATTCGTCCTGAAAGTCTCGAGTGTCTCTCCTTGCGGGAGTTTCAGAAACTCCCGATCCAGGATCGCCTTATTCGTTTTCCCGTAAGTAATGTCGCTCTTGACGGAGGCACCGAAAACGCTTTTCCAGGCGGGGGCATACACATCGATTCCGGCGCCGCTCGATTCTCCCCACTTCTCATTTCCGAGCGGAACGCAGAGAACAAACGGGCCATAGGTAAAACCGATCACTTCGGAATTGTCAGGAAGTGAAAGCATCTTCATCTGCATCGTAAAACCAATCGTTCTCGTTTCCTTTTCGTCCAGTGAAAAGCACAGGTAATCCTCATTCTCCGGAAGGATCTCATCTCTGTTTCTGATCCATCTCGGGATACGAAGACGGATCTTCAGATCATCATTTCCGCGTAAAGACACCGATAGGCTTCCGCTTTTAAAGTCGACATGAAGAATGATCTTCGCGCCGTTATCAAGCGAGAGATCCGCAGAGATCCACTGGGCGATCGTGATCACGCCGTCCTCTTCATAGAAGACCTGATCGCCGATCTTTGCAAAGTCTTCAAGCGCTGTTCCGACACAGCACCAGAAGGGGTTCTCTTCTGGTTTTGCCGGTGAATACAAGCGATAGTATCCCGTCCCCATCGGGTTAAAGTAGGTATAACCTCCGGACGGGCCGACCGATCCGAGTTTGGCGTTCCAAAGTGTTTTTTCAATATAATCGAGATATTTCGTTTCTCCCGTGATCTCGAAAAGCAATTGGGAAAACTTCATCATATTATAACAGCAACAGCTTTCGGCGTTGCACTGGGTCCTTGATGAATCGAGCATCCCGTCTCCGAAGAAATGCTCCATATCTCCGAT
>CAJOLL010000068.1 GCA_905235455.1 uncultured Clostridia bacterium | reverse complement strand
CAAGGATTCTTCCGGTAAGGTCGTAAAGGTAAAGGCGATCCAGGGCCACTCCCTGACACTCGGTGCTCTCGGCTGCTTCATCCTCTGGTTCGGCTGGTACGGTTTCAACGGTGCCGCTGCTACAACAGTCGGTTCTCTGGCCGCGATCTTCGTAACCACAACTGTCGCTCCGGCCATTGCCACAGTAGTTACCATGATCTTCACATGGATCAAAAACGGAAAGCCTGACGTCTCTATGTGTCTCAACGCCTCGCTGGCAGGTCTTGTAGGTGTAACCGCAGGATGTAACAATGTCGATGTGATCGGTGCCACGATCATCGGTATCGTAAGCGGTATCCTCGTAGTCGTCGTTATCGAAAACCTCGACATCAAGTGTCACGTAGATGACCCGGTCGGTGCCGTAGGTGTTCACCTTGCAAACGGTGTCTGGGGTACTCTGGCAGCAGGTCTTCTCTCCACTTCCACAGCAGATGCAGGAGTTGACGGACCGATCTACGCGCTCGTTCATGGTACATCATTCTCCGAGGGTCTGAAGGTATTCGGTGTACAGTGCTTAGGTATCGCGTCGATCCTCGCCTGGACGGCACTTTGCATAATCCCTGCTTTCCAGATCATCAAGCACACCATTGGTCTTCGTGCTTCCGCAGAAGACGAGCTCGCAGGTATGGACATCTCCGAACATGGTCTTGTCTCCGCATATGCTGACTTCGCATCCGTTGCAGATTTTGCTCCGACAGTAGATGACTCCGCACTTGCAGGGATCAAGGTCATCGGCGAAACTCCGATGGCAGAAGCAGTCGAAGTCAAGGAAGTCGCAAGAGCCGCTTCCGGAATCGCTTACAAGAGCCCGGACGGAAAGAAACTCACTAAGATCGAGATCGTCTGCAAAGAGCGTATGCTTGAGCCGCTTAAGAGTGCTCTTCTCGATATCGGTATCACCGGAATGACCGTCTCCCACGTACTCGGTTGTGGTATCCAGAAAGGTAAGCCTGAGTTCTATCGAGGCGTTGAAGTAGAACCTTCCCTGCTCCCGAAGATCCAGATGGATATCATCGTCGCGAGAGTTCCGGTACAGGCAGTTATCGATACCGCGAAGAAGATACTTTATACAGGTCATATCGGTGATGGTAAGATCTTCGTCTATGACGTAGAGAACGTCATCAAAGTAAGGACCGGTGAAGAAGGATTCGATGCCCTCCAGGACGTTGAATAATACTGAAATCCCATTGGGGTCCTGCCGGAAGACCGGCAGGGCTCCTTTGGATTTATTTTTTTGAAGTTAGTTAGTTAGTTAGTAGAAGTTGGAGGAAATAGATTATGTGTTCAATCATGTTTTACCTGTGCCCGGACTTAGCACAGGAAAAGTTCAAGGAGGGTTTTGACCAGACCATCTCCAGAGGTCCGGACCAAAGCCGGATCATTGACCTTTCCGATGGCACCATGGGCTTTCACAGACTGTCCATCATGGGACTTACCCCGGAAGGCATGCAGCCGTTCTCCCGGGGTGGAAAATACCTCGTCTGCAATGGCGAGATCTACGGCTTTGAAGCATTTCGGCAGGAGCTTATTTCCGACGGGATCACTTTCGCCTCGGATTCGGACTGCGAAGTGCTTCTTCCTTTATTTGAAAAATATGGCGTAGATATGTTTTCAAAACTCGATGCCGAATTTGCACTCATCATCTACGATACAGATACAAAAGAACTTGTCGCCGCAAGAGATCCGATCGGTATCCGTCCTCTTTACTACGGTTACGATGATCAGGGCCATATCATCTTTGCAAGTGAAGCAAAGAACATCGTGCCTTACAGCAAGAAGGTCCTTCCCTTCCCGCCCGGACATTACTACAAGGACGGCAAGTTCACCTGCTACTGCGATATCACCCAAGTTGAAAAAGTATCGGACGATGATCTTCCGACAATCTTTACGAATATTCACGACAAGCTCGTCGAGGGTGTAAGAAAAAGACTCGTCTCCGATTCCAAGGTCGGCTTCCTTCTTTCCGGCGGTCTGGATTCCTCCCTCGTCTGCGCGATCGCCCAGCGCATGACAGATCACCCGATCAAGACATTTGCGATCGGCATGAGCGAGGATGCGATCGACTTAAAATATGCCAAAGAAGTCGCCGACTATATCCACTCCGAGCATACCGAAGTCATCATCACCAAAGAAGATGTCCTTTCTTCTCTCGAGGAAGTCATCCGCATCCTCGGCACCTACGATATCACCACGATCCGCGCATCGATGGGTATGTACCTTCTTTGCAAAAAGATCCACGAGATCTCCGATGTCCGAGTCCTTCTGACCGGTGAGATCTCCGATGAGCTTTTCGGATATAAGTACACCGATTTCGCCCCGTCCGCGGAAGAATTCCAGAAGGAAGCAGTAAAGCGTATCCACGAGATCCATATGTACGACGTACTCCGCGCCGACAGATGCATCTCCAGTAACTCTCTCGAAGCACGTGTACCTTTCGGCGATCTCGATTTTGTCAAATACGTCATGGCGATCGATCCGGAGAAAAAACTCAACACTTACGGAAAAGGCAAGTATCTCCTTCGAAAAGCTTTTGAGGGCGATCTTCTCCCACACGATATCCTCTTCCGTGAAAAAGCCGCATTCTCCGATGCCGTCGGTCACTCGATGGTCGACCATCTCAAAGAATATGCCGCATCTTATTACTCCGACGAAGAGTACGAAGAAAGAAGAAAGAAATACACATTCGCAACGCCTTTCACCAAGGAGTCTCTCCTTTACCGTGAACTGTTCGAAAAGCACTATGAAGGCCAGGCCGAGATGGTCATCGACTTCTGGATGCCGAACAAGTCCTGGGAAGGCTGCGACGTAAACGATCCGTCCGCACGTGTCCTTAAGAACTACGGCGACAGCGGTAAATAAGAAGAACAAAAAGCGGGGCGCGCAATGCTTTTGAAATACGCGCAAAGTTAGTGAAGTTATTAGGAAATTTCGTTTAAGAAAGTGAGGCAGGATCTATGACAAAGTATATTTTCGTAACAGGCGGTGTTGTATCGGGACTCGGAAAAGGAATCACCGCGGCTTCTCTCGGACGTCTTTTGAAGATGCGAGGCCTTAAGGTCGCATCGCAAAAGCTCGACCCGTATATCAACGTGGACCCCGGCACGATGAGCCCGTATCAGCATGGTGAAGTTTTCGTAACCGAAGATGGGGCGGAAACAGACTTAGACCTCGGCCATTACGAGCGTTTCATCGATGAAGACTTAAATAAGTTCTCCAACCTCACCACAGGTAAAGTCTATTCTTCCGTACTCGCCAAAGAGCGCCGCGGAGAGTATCTGGGATCTACCGTACAGACGATCCCGCATATCACCAATGAGATCAAAGAATTCATCTATAACGTAGGACTGGAATCCGAAGCCGATGTCGTCATCACGGAGATCGGCGGCACGATCGGTGACATCGAAGGTCAGCCGTTTATCGAGGCCATCCGTCAGGTCGGCCGTGAAGTCGGACCGCACAATGCGCTCTACATCCATGTCGTCCTCGTCCCCTACCTAAAAGCATCCGGCGAGCATAAATCGAAGCCTGCCCAGCATTCGGTAAAAGAACTTCAGGGCATGGGCGTTTCTCCGGACATCATCATCCTTCGTACCGATGAACCGATCGAAGACGAATCAATCTTTAAAAAGATCGCGATGTTCTGTAATGTCTCTCCGGACTGCGTTATCGAAAACACGACGATCCCGATTCTCTACGAAGCTCCACTCATGCTCGAAAAGAGCGGTTTCTCGGATGTCGTCTGCCGTGAGCTCCGGCTCGAGACCGCACCCTGCGATATCTCTTTCTGGGCGAGCATGGTCGAGCGCATCAAAAACTGTGATAAGACCTGCACGATCGCTCTCGTCGGAAAATACACGCACTTTCATGACTGCTATCTTTCCGTTGCGGAAGCGCTGCGTCACGCAGGCTATAAGTATCATTCGAACGTGAAGATCCTCTGGACCGACTCTGAAGACTTAACTTCCGAAAACTACGAATCGGTACTTTCCGAAGCAGACGGCATCCTCGTGCCGGGCGGTTTCGGCGACCGCGGTATCGAAGGTATGGTCCTTGCCGCGAAGTATGCACGCGAAAAGAATATTCCTTACCTCGGTATCTGCCTCGGTATGCAGATCGCGGTCATCGAATATGCGCGTGGCGTTCTCGGATATGAAGACGCGAACTCTCGTGAATTCGATGAAGGTTCCGAGCATCTGGTCATCGATTTCATGCCGGGACAGAACGACGAGATCGAAAAGGGCGGCACGCTCCGTCTGGGCAGTTACCCCTGCAAGATCCTCCCCGGAACTATGATGGAACAATGTTACAAAGCCGAGACTATCAGCGAAAGACACCGTCACAGATATGAGTTCAACAATATCTTCAGAGACCAAATGAAAGACATCGTCAGTGGTCTTTCTCCGGACAATCTCTTGGTCGAGGCCATCGAGATCCCGGGGCACCCGTTCTTCGTAGGCGTTCAGTTCCACCCCGAATTCAAGAGCCGTCCGGACAGACCTCACCCGCTCTTCCTCGGTCTGGTGAAGAACAGTCTAAAGTAATGCATCTATTTCCTACATCCTACTAACTTCGGCAGCCGTCGGAAGAATTTCTTCCGGCGGTTGCTTTTTGAAAAGTCAGACATCATTACCAGAATAGGTCTTGAGCCGGGTCCCGGCCAGGACGACAAAAGAACGATCGGGGACCCCTGTATTACAGTACTTTTCGAATAATTGCACAGCCGAACCAAAATAGCAGAAGGGGCTGTCTCAAAACAAATGAGATGCCCCCTTCATTTAATTATCTGTCAGTATGACAGCAGTTATGCATTTATGGTAGCAATTCCCGGGATCGTCTCCTCAAGAACATCAAGCAGGATCTTTACGGTATCAAGCGATGTAAAGATCGTGACACCGTTCTGGATCGCGCAACGACGGATCGCCACACCGTCTTCGTAGTGTACGCCGGAAAGGATTGCACGGGTGTTGATGATGTAGCTGACATAGCCGGCACGGATGGAATCGAGGATTTCTGTGCTGCCTTCACTGAGTTTTCCGCGGACGCGTGTTCTGATACCGTGGTTCTTCAGGAAGTTCGCGGTGCCGATCGTTGCCTCGATATTGAAGCCGAGCTCATAGAATCGTTTGATCAACGGAAGAGCCTCTTCTTTATCCTCATCGGCAAGAGTGACGATAACCGTACCATAATCCTTCATCTTGATGCCGGAAGCCTGCATGGCCTTAAAGAACGCGCGGTTCAGGCTCTTATCGTAGCCGATCGCCTCACCGGTGGACTTCATCTCAGGCGAGAGATAAGCATCCATACCATCGAGTTTCTGGAAACTGAAGGCCGGGGCCTTTACATACCAACGGTCAGTCGTCTCCGGCGGAGTAAGCTTCGTGATGCCCTGATCTGCCAGCGATTCGCCGAGCATGACACGGGTCGCGATCGTTACAAGATTCTGATCCGTAGACTTCGAAAGGAAAGGTACCGAACGGGAAGCACGCGGATTGACCTCGATCACATAGACGCTGTCATCCTTATCCACGATAAACTGGATATTGAAAAGACCCACGATACCGATGCCGAGACCCAAGCGCGTGGTGTAATCGCAGATAGTCTCCTTGACCTTGTCGGAAATGGAGAACGGCGGATATACGCTCGTACTGTCACCGCTGTGAACACCGGTACGCTCTACGAGTTCCATAATGCCCGGGATAAAGACCTGTTTGCCGTCGCAGATCGCGTCGACCTCGACTTCTTTACCGACGAGGTACTTATCGATGAGGACCGGCTTATCTACGTCTACTTCAACAGCGTTCTTTAAGTACTTCACGAGCATCGCCTCATTGGCGACGATCTCCATGGCGCGACCGCCGAGCACGAAGGACGGGCGAACGAGTACCGGATAGCCGATCTTTTCGGCCACCTTGATTCCCGCCGGAATGTCTGTGACCGCTTCACCCTTCGGATTCGGAATCTCAAGCGATTTTATCACTGCGTCAAAAGCATCTCTGTCCTCGGCTTTTTCGATCGCTTCGGAGTCAGTGCCGATGATCTTTACGCCGCGCTTCGTAAGGGAATCTGCGAGGTTAACGGCCGTCTGTCCGCCGAGGGTAACGATAACGCCGAGCGGATTTTCGAGGTCGATGATGTTCATGACATCTTCTGTTGTCAGCGGCTCGAAGTAAAGCTTATCTGCGGTCGTATAGTCGGTGGATACCGTCTCCGGGTTGTTGTTGATAACGATGGCTTCGTAGCCCGCTTCCTGGATCGTTCTGACCGCGTGGACCGTCGAGTAGTCAAACTCGACACCCTGGCCGATACGGATCGGACCGGAACCTAAAACAATGACCTTCTTTCTGTCACTTACGATGGACTCGTTTTCAGAAGCGTAGGTCGAATAGAAATACGGGACGTAACTTTCGAACTCGGATGCGCAGGTATCGATCATCTTGTAGATCGGTGCGATTCTATTCTCTTTTCTCATCTTGTAGATATCGTCTTCCGTCTGCTTCCAGAGCTCGGCAACATAAGAATCGGAAAATCCCATTCTCTTTGCCTCAACCAGGTGTTCGAGAGATCCGGGATTGGCTTCCATCTCGCGCTCGAAATCAACGATCTTCTTGATCTTATCGAGGAAGAACATGTCGATACCCGTGATGTTGCAGATACGGGAATGGTCAACGCCCAGCCACATCAGCTGCGAGATCGCATAGATACGGTCATCGGTGCCTTCCTTGATGTAGTCCAGAAGGTCATCGACACTCATATGCTCGGAGTCGAACTTCGTCATATGGATGTGGTTTTTGCTGTCCTCGAGAGAACGAATCGCCTTAAGAAGGCTCTCCTCAAAGGTGCGGCCGACGCTCATAACTTCACCTGTCGCCTTCATCTGCGTAGAAAGCTTATTCATGGCAGCCGGGAATTTATCGAACGGGAATCTCGGCATCTTTGTAACGACATAGTCGAGAGCCGGTTCGAAGCAGGCCGGTGTATTGGCAAGTTTGATCTCGTCGAGATTCATGCCGACGGCAATCTTCGCGGAAACTCTCGCGATCGGGTAACCGCTGGCCTTCGATGCCAGCGCGGAAGACCTCGAAACACGGGGATTGACCTCGATGACATAGTATTTAAAGGAATGCGGGTCGAGCGCGAACTGGCAGTTGCATCCGCCCTTTACGCCGAGCGCGCGAATGATCTTCAGGGCGCTGTCACGGAGCATGTGGTATTCCTTATTCGTCAGCGTCTGCGAAGGCGCGACGACGATGGAGTCACCGGTGTGGACGCCGACGGGATCGACGTTTTCCATGCCGCAGATGGTGATGGCGTGGTCGTTCGAGTCGCGCATGACCTCAAATTCGATCTCCTTGTAGCCCTTGACGCTCTTTTCCACGAGCACCTCATGGACGGGGGAAAGACGGAATGCGCTTGCGCCGATGTCCATGAGCTCTTCCTCATTGTTCACGAAGCCGCCGCCCGTGCCGCCGAGGGTGAACGCCGGACGGAGCACGATGGGATAGCCGATCCGTTCCGCTGCCGCCTTTGCTTCTTCCAGGCTGTAGGTGATCTCGGAGGGGATGACCGGCTCGCCGATGGATTCGCACATTTCCTTGAAGAGCTCGCGGTCTTCCGCTCTCTCAATGCTGGAGAACGGGGTGCCGAGCAGCTCCACGCCGCATTCCTTGAGTACGCCCTTCTTTTCGAGCTGCATGGCGAGGTTCAGACCCGTCTGACCGCCGATGCCGGGGACGATGGCGTCCGGGCGCTCATAGCGGAGGATCTTCGCGATATATTCGAGGGTCAGAGGTTCCATGTAGACTTTGTCCGCGATCTGGGTGTCCGTCATGATGGTGGCGGGGTTGGAGTTGACCAGAATGACTTCATAGCCTTCCTCCTTCAGCGCCAGACAAGCCTGCGTTCCCGCGTAGTCAAATTCCGCCGCCTGACCGATGACGATCGGGCCGGAGCCGATGATGAGTACCTTTTTTACGTCCGTTCTCTTTGCCATTTTGCGTTAGCCTCCTGATATATGATAACTTTTTATTGATGAATTTATTCGCCGAGCGGATAAACCGTCCGCCCGTTCGTGACTGTTTTCACGCAGACCCCGTTCAGCTTCCAGCCTGCGAAGGGCGTCGCGCGTCCCATCGAGAGGAAGTCGTCGGGATCGACCGTCGTCTCCGCATTCAAGTCCCAGACGGTATAGCTCCCGTCCAGCGGGATGCCGAAGCGTGCCCGCGGATTGTACGTCAGAAGATCGATCAGCTTATCGAGGGAGAGGAATCCGGTCTTGACGAGTTTCGTATAGAGCACCGGGAATGCCGTTTCCAGCCCGACGATGCCGAACGCGCTCTTTTCCAGCCCGCGGGATTTTTCCTCCGCGCTGTGCGGTGCGTGGTCGGTCGCGATCATGTCGATCGTTCCGTCCTGGATCCCTTCGAGCAGGGCTTCCCGGTCTGCTTTGTCCCGCAGCGGGGGATTCATCTTGAACCGTCCGTCCTCTTCGAGCATGCTGTCGTCGAGCACGAGGTAGTGCGGTCCGGTCTCGCAGGTGACGTCCACGCCCTCCGCTTTTGCCTGCCGGATGAGTGCGACGCTTTCCTTGCACGAGATGTGGCAGACGTGGTAGGCGCAGCCGGTCTCCTTGGCGAGCCGCAGATCACGCGCGATCGGTCCCCATTCGCTCTCGGAGACGATGCCCCGGTGACCGTGCACCGCTGCATAGCTCCCGGCGTGGATGTAGCCGCCGTGAAGCAGGGAATTGTCCTCGCAGTGCGCCGCGATGATCTTCCCGAGCTTTGCCGCTTTCTCCATCGCCGCGCGCATCATGCTCTCGGACTGCACGCCCTTGCCGTCGTCGGAGAACGCGATCACGTCATCCGCCATCCCGTCGAGATCGGCGAGCTCTTCTCCCTTTTCCCCGATCGTCAGCGCACCGTAGGGAAGGACGCGGATGAGACCGGCTTCCCGGATGGGTGTGAGGACGGTGTCGAGGTGTTCTCTTGAATCCGGAACAGGGTTGAGGTTCGGCATGGTGCAGACCGCGGTATAACCGCCGTGCGCCGCTGCGAGGGAGCCGGTTTTCACGGTCTCCTTATAAGAAAATCCCGGTTCGCGGAAATGTACGTGTACATCGCAGAAACCGGGAAAAACGGAACAGGAACGGGAAAGGAGAAAATTTTTGAAGTCATCGTCAAAATCCCGGCAGAGGAATGAAAACTCCTCATGAAGCATTTCGCGGGTGCGCTTTGTAACGGCTGCCATAATCTGCCTCCCATGACCGTGGATTTGGATAAAAGAAAAGCCTTTCGCGATTGGCGGAGGCATGACGAAAGAGAGGGGGATGTCCCTCATCTGTCTGACAACCTTGCCGACCGCACGGGATCGAATTAAAGATCGTTTTTCTCTATCTGGAACATTATACCACGCCCCGGTCTCCCTGTCAATCGGAGATTTGCACGGGAAGTGAGAAAGGGGTTTTGAAAATTCTTGTAGTTTTTTACAGAATCATGTGTATGCTCCTACGTGGACAAGCTCGAGAGCTTGATAAGAGCTTACTGACATGGGAGGGAATCGCTCCCATGCGATTTCTACTGCACGTCGACGTGCCAGCTCCTGTTTTAAGCGGCTCAAGAGCCGTGGAGAGCTTAAGTCCTATGCGGACGGCACCGTGGAGGGGACATCTCAGGCCGAAGTCCCCTCCACGGAGGGTCCCTTGGCCGTATGGATTTCAGCACAGCTCGCGCGTGCTGTCCAGATTTGATTGTTTTGTCCCAGTCAGGCTGCAGCTTCCCAGAACGTGCAGCTGCGAATCGCTTGGCGCGCTCGCGCTATTCAGTCT
>CAJOLL010000067.1 GCA_905235455.1 uncultured Clostridia bacterium | reverse complement strand
GTTTTTGTCTCCTCTATTCTTTGTGCAACAAAGCACCATGTACACATCGATGCCTAAGATCTCTCGGATTTTCGGCCAATATATATAATCTGGGGTTGTTATTCCGTGGCGGTGAGTGTCATGCCGACGACAGAGAGCTTATGGTCAATCAAATAGGCGTTAAGCACGAATTGCAATTACGAGGAAAAGCGGAATCGCCGTATTCCTCTTCTATTTGGGGAATTGGATTGACAAGGCCGGACAATTATAATTGGTATTCCTTGGCAGATAAGGATACTTGGCGCGAAGTGATTCGATGTGTCTTTGACCATGTGAATCATAAGGTGCCTTTGTATATTCACTGTTTAGCAGGTGCAGATCGCACCGGTACGGTAGTTTGTATTCTGGAAGCACTGCTTGGCATGTCGCAAAGTGATATTGACAAAGACTATGAATTAACCTCTTTTTGCACCGGAACAGCAACAGCGTCTGTAACAAGGGCAAGAAATGAGGCGAATTGGACAAGTCTTATCAATCAGATAAAAGGAGTTCCGATTCCAAACAGCGTTTCCGATACCTTCCGCAATCATGCTGTTTATTTTGTGGCATCTCTTGGATTTACAGAAGATGAAATCAACGCTTTCCGAGGTGCTATGATCCATGGGAATCCTGAAACAATACAGCTTATACTCGATGACTATTCCATAACTAAAAGCGGTACTCATGTTACGTTCTCAAATGAGACAAACGTCCACAGCGGAATGATAAAATCCAATATGCAATATGATGTCGATATAACTCCCGATGCCGGCTATGTGATTTCCTCTGTCCAAGTGTTGATGAATGGTGTGGATATCACAGACAGTGCGTTTGAAGGAACTATAGAACCGTTTGGGGACAAAAATATATCTACAAACGGAACGCATGATGTATCGCAATATAAACGTGCCGTTGTGAATGTTCCATCAACGATATCATTACAAGAAAAAACCGTGCAACCAACAAGTACCATTCAAACCATTGTTGCTGATTCGGGATATGACGGACTAAGTAGGGTGATCATCGGGGCGGCTTCGGGCGGTTCTTATGGAACGAAAAGCTTTGCTTCTGCCGTTACGACCTTTTCGTGGTGGCCGGCGCCTACACCCGGATTGATGCGGACAGAAAGTCTTCCTCCCGGATTGAGTTTGCCGAACATCTCAAGCTGCGACAGGCTGTCAACACTTACAACGACACCTTCATCAATTGCATACTGCATCTCCTCTTCGGAAACATTATTGGAAACGTAGAAGATCCGTTCGGACGGGAATCCAGCCTTCTTAAGCGCATAGATCTCGCCCGGACTCATGGCATCGGCATTGAGACCTTCTTCATTCGCCATCTTAAGGATCGAAAGGTTAGAGTTTGTTTTGATCGAAAAGTTCGAGGTAAAACGATGATTCGGAAGAAGTCCGGCAACTCTTCTCATCTGTCTTCTCAAGATATCTTCGTTATACACAAATAACGGAGAACCATACTTTTTCACCAGTTCTTCCGGATTTGAATTACCAAAAAAGTTCACCTGCTGTGTATAGGAGTCCATAGCAATACCTCGATTTCAAAAATATGCAACTATTTTATCATTCTCCTGCATTTTTTCAAGTAATCACAGGTATAAACTAATCTGTAATTCCGACCAATTTCATTAGGTATTTTGCATTTGTTTCGGTCGACATGCCGTTTTTGAGTTGATAATCAAAATGCAAGCCATTATCATCATAAAATTCAGAAAAGTGATAATAATTCAGTTCGACTTCTCCGTTCGTATTCATCTTACAAAGCTCATAGTCATGCGTAGACATCAAACCGATAATGGAAGGCTTATTGAGTTTTTTCAATACCGTCCATGCACCATCGGTCCGATCTTTCGAGTTTGTTCCTCGGAATATCTCATCGATCAGGAACAGAAGCGGACGACCGGATTCAGCCATTTTCACAATACGTTCGATCTTTACAAGTTCAGCATAGAAGGTAGATACACCCTCTCCGAGATTATCCTCGATCCTCATCGAGGCACCGATATTCATCAGTGAAAGCGTAAGAGATGTACAAGGACAGACAGCACCTGCAAACGCAAGGACAGAATTGATCCCGACCGTACGCAGAAGCGTTGTTTTTCCGGACATATTCGAACCTGTGATCATGGCGCATCCCTTTTCCAGTACGAAATCATTTCGCACCAGAGTTTTCTCGGGAATCAACGGATGACCAATCCCTTCGCCCCTAAAGAACGGCTCGGAAGAATCAATGATCTCAGGAACACCGGCGTCAGGGTAGATCAGTCTTACCATAGAAAGGCTCATCAGAGCTTCCCATTCACCGATGGCATCAAGTTTTTCCGGGATTCTGCTTCCCGAGTCTTTTCTCCATGACTCAAGAAGATAAAGACAAAATTCATCAAACGGGAGGATCGAATTGAGAACAAAGTAAAGAAGAGGCTGCATACGAAGCTGGATCAAAAGGCAAATCTTATAAAGTGAGGAAAGCTGATTCGATGCGGACTGTCCCTTCCCGTGAGCTATGTCTTCACCATAAAGGCGTTTCTTAAGCTCTGAAAGGTAGTCTGCCTTTACATTCACATTTTCAAGTGCCGAGAAAATATTCGAATATGCGCGTAATTCAGGATAGAACTTCTCAACAAGCGTAAACGTGACAGCATTATTCTTGTATGTACATGCCATAAGAAACTGTTGGATGACGAAGAAAGCAAGAGGCACGAAAAAAAAGTAGCCCCGTACGACGATTGCAATAATCAGGCTTATCCACAACAGGACCGAATTGACGATACGAATACTATTGATCAGTTTAGACCTTTTCACTTCAGATGCGATAAAAGCCAAAAGTGCCTGAGGCGAACCTTTTCTTTTCACATTCATCTTCGTTTCGGCTTCAAGTTCCTGCACCAAAACCATTTGCGATGCGAGTTCTTCAATCGCGATCTGACGGTCTTTGATCTCCTTAAGGTCCATTTCACTCTGGGCACCTGTAAGGAGCCACTTACGAAGCTGCCTTTTTCCGTACGCAGTATGCGCCACATTGATCAGCGCAAAAAGCGACTTGGGACCGAAAAGATCGAGATCACCTGCAAACGGGTGCTTTTCGACCTTCATGTCGGTCCCGTCATCTTCAAGTGTAGAAAAATCATGAAGAGTTCTTGCGACATACTGAGCATTGATCTCAGAAAGAACAGCGATTCTCTTTGCCTTCGATTTAATCTTGCCGTGCTGCATGACTGATAGAACAAAGAGCAAAAAACTGACCAAACCACAAATCAGATAAGCGATGTTTCTGTCCTGGAAAAAATATAATATGACAAAAGCCAAGACGCCTAAAAAGCAAACACCTCGGATGTTTGCCAGACGACCGGTCTTCTCTTCGATATCTTTAAACTGTCGATCAAGTTCAGAGCTTCTGCTTTCAAGATCCAAATCTCTTTTTTCCGTTTTCTCGCTCATTCACTGATCAGTCTTTCTTTTTAGATTTCGTCCCCGCCTTTTTCACCGCAGGTTTCTTTGTTTCATCTGACTTCTTTGTTTCAGAAGCCTTATTCCCTGATGTCTTCTTTGCAGAAGTCTTCTTCGGTCTCGGAATATACTTTGAAATAACAGTATCCAGCACAGTTCCGATACTGTCATGGATCGTCAGCATTGCCTGCAGGTCAAGATACGTGGAACTCTTGTTAATGATGACGACGCGGTCACTTTTAAGGAACTGGGCAAATGTCGCCGCCGGATATACGGTCAGTGAAGTACCGCCGATGATAAGAAGATCGGCCTTCTTGATTGCCTTTACGGCATTATCTATATTCTCATGCTCAAGATGTTCTTCGTAAAGAACAACATCCGGACGAACGATACCTCCGCACTTTGTACAATGCGGAACCCCTTTTCCTTTCAGGACAAAATTAAGATCATATTTTTCTCCGCAATCGACGCAGTAATTGCGGAACACGGATCCGTGAAGTTCGATCGTCGTCTTGCTTCCGGCCAGCTGATGAAGATTATCGATATTCTGAGTGATCGTCGCCTTCAGTTTCCCCTGTTTTTCAAGACGTACCAGAGCACGATGCGCCTTGTTCGGACGGGCCTTCGGGTAACAGAGTTTTCTTCTGTAGAAATCATAAAACTCTTCCGGATGCGCTTCAAAAAAGGAATGGCTGATGATATCGACCGGGCGATACGAAAGACCACTTTCCTGATTAAAGATACCTTCTCCGCTTCGAAAATCCGGAATACCGCTTTCTGTAGACACGCCGGCACCACCAAGGAAAACGATATTGTTCGATTCCTTGATAAGCTGTTTCAACTGCTCGAGTTTTTTCTCGCGAGCGCCTTCATACCTGTCCAGTCTGGTTTCCACTATCTGTCCCCTTTAAATCAGATCCGCATAAGCAGATGCTGTTTTAAGATTCTTGAAAAATTCTGTCTTAATACTCGGCAAAACTATCGTTAGCAATCGCACCGTCATGAAGCGCACCGAACATTTCCTTACCGAGAACACGCTTTTCATCACGCTCTTTTTCAGCAATGGAACTGAGCGCATCACGCGTACGGTCCGGATTCTTAATGTTCTCAAGGAGGACGATCGGAGTAGTTTTATCAGCAGTGGAAACTTCGATTGTGCCAACCTTAAAGATGCGCTGCCAGAAACTCTTCTTCAAACGTACATCAAGGATTCTGTACATCAGAAGTTCATCTTTTATGACACGAAAGAAACCTTTCTGGATAAACATACGGTTTTCACTGAAAGAATACTTTGTGAAAGTCAAGGGCATTCCCATGATTCTCTTTCTGTCCTGCCAGATAATCTGTTCCTCTACGATAAAATCGTTCAGTTTATCTACTTTAGCCATCGTGCACCTCCCAAAATGAACCTATTGTTATTATAGTGTTAACCATTTTCCTCGTCTAGCAAAAAGCACAAATATCACAATTTCGTAATACAAAATTCAATTTTTAAGCCGCGTAATTCGTAAAGCACTCTTCGAAATACGGGCACCATTCGTGCGTTGCTTTCATCGTCATATCACCTTTAAGATAAAAGTCGTATCTTACCATGTTTTCAACATCCGGGATCGGATCATCCCAGGTGACATCCACGTGATACCATATATATCCGACCCGAACCTGGCACCAGGCATGCGCACCGTCGCCGAATCCGAAAGTCGAAGTTCCGGAAATGACTTTACAATCGATTCCGCTCAAAAGGCAAAGCGCGGCAAATGCCTCGGAATAACCCTGGCACTGTGCTTTTCCCTCAGAAAAAAGCCTGTCGGCACTTGCGTAAAGGTTCACATCTCCGTCTACGGCATATTCGCAGTGCGTGATCAGATAGTCATGGATGGCTTTTACCTTCTCCTCTTCCGTCTGGCTGTCCGTAATGATCTCGGATTTGATACGCAGAAGCTCTTCACCGACTTTCTCGGCTTCTTCCGTAGGATACTTTTTCACGTTTTTTGCGTAAAGATACTGCATTGCCTTACCGCACGCATTCAGTTCCATGTGCATCTCGATCTGACAGGCCCCGTCGATATCGCGTCTGGCAAGAGTAACATCCTTTTCACGGAAAGCGGAATGCAGAGCAAACTGATCGTCCAACTCTGTCCAAATTCCCATAAACTCATCATAAGAGGAAGCTTCAATGTATACATCTTCTTCAAAGTTATACAACGCCGTGTACATGAGATCAAAAAGACCGCGGGCATCGTAGATGCGCACATAATCATGTTTCTTATTCATCGGTATCAGATTGTACAGACATCCGCTCAAAAGCATATTCAGGCTCATTATTGCCGCGAGCAGGAGTGCATATTTCTTACGCTGACTTTTTACGTTTGGCATCATAGACCTCCTCTTTGTTGAACAGTCTGGAATAATCGACATTTCGGAGTGTATCTCCTGTCAGCATACATCTGTCGAAATACAGATAGTTGTCACCGTACGTGTAGTAAGGAGACGGACCTGCTCCGAAGAATACACGGAATCCCTGATCTTTCAGATACACACATCTCGGGTCGGAACCTCGGATAAAGTCTCCGTTCGGGTATACCAGGATCGAGACCGGGCCGGTAACGGAACCAACCTGTGAAAGCCACTTTTCGGTATCATTCTGGATCGTCGGAAGTTCGCAGTGATTGGCATTGATAAAACCATACGTAGATGATGCCATGATCCATCCGGAATCCGTGAGTTTTTCAATGATCGAGATAACTGTATCGCGGTTTTCTTCGATCTCTGCCCCCGAAAGATCGATCGGAGTCATACCGGCCGCTTCCAGGGCGTTATTTCTGTCGTCGACCTGGTCGACATCCGTTACATATCCGAGGATCGACTGATATCCGGTAAGCGAGATCACACCTTTTACACCATTAAACGAAAAATCAGGGTGTTCCTCTACAAATGCATCCAGGATACCGATCGCTTCGCTGTTGCGGCTGACGATCGTCTGTCCGCCGGCATTGACATACTCCCCGCAGACCTGACCCATATCATTCAAAACGAGACGCTGGCACATACCTAATTTCGATCTTGTGACCGTATACGAGAAATCCTCCAGGATGATGACCAGCGGCTTCTTTCCTTGCGGTATCATGATCTCCTTAGCGGTAACGAATCCGACGTCATTCAGATCGACCATCGAAGTCGGGTCGATCAGGCAGTAATTTTTCGCATAAAGACTCTCGAGTATCGCTCGGAACTCGGACACCGTCAGATAATAAGAATCGGCAGAAGCAGAATAATTCATCTCAAAAGCAACCGTCGTATCCGCGATCAGAGGTTTCACACAGATGACCTCGACAGAACCTTTATACTCGGAAACGGGGCAGGTATTCG
Source organism: uncultured Clostridia bacterium (assembly GCA_905235455.1). Taxonomy (GTDB): domain Bacteria; phylum Bacillota; class Clostridia; order Saccharofermentanales; family Saccharofermentanaceae; genus Scatonaster. Next base: position 3,135 of record CAJOLL010000067.1, on the reverse strand, counting down.
AAGTGGCCATAAAGAGATTCGACTGAATGATCTGATCATCAGGGAAGATCCTTGCAAGATCTGACAAAAGCGTCTCCGCCGAATAATACTGGAAGTTGTCAAGCATGTGATCCGCAATCTCCATCATCGGATCATACATCTCGGTCTTACAATCTTCCAGGCGCTTAATGGCAAATTCATTAACAAAACCTTCAGAGGTTGAGATAACGTATTCGTAGTACTTTACGGCTTCGATATAATCACCCTCGGCAAACAGGCTTTCCGCACTCTGCACGTCGCCTCGGGAAAGTTCGATCTGGTCGATCTCGGCACGGAGCGGCCTTGCCGCAGCGGAAATGTTGCTGAGGTTCTCCAGCTGATCGAAGATAAACATCAGCGTCGGCTTTTCTATCGTACCACGAAGGAATTCTTCACAAAGGCCGGTAAGCCAGTTGGTCATACGGGCACCGGTAAGTTCGCTCAGTCCTTCCAGAAATTCAATATCATCCTGGGTAGGCGTATAACGCTCATAACGGATCTTCTCCTCGATCTTGGTAACACGCTCATTGACCTTTGCTTCCATCTGCGTAAGGATCTCATACTCAGCACTCAGGTCGCTGTCGTCACCCGGATCCCTGTTAATGATCATATCATTCAGATCACGATACATGGAAAGCGCTTCTGTGTAGTCATGCTTTTCAAGAGCTTCATTAAATCCGGGCATAACTCCGGCAAGCTTCATTGTGTCTTTGTTGACAAAGATCATAACGGCAAACATGGCGATAAGACTTGCAATTCCAAGTCCGATCATGATCCACATCCCCATCGAACGGGGTTTGTCGATCGATACCGAGTGTCCGCCGAATTCCATCATGTCTCAGCACGTCTCCTCATACACTTAAGATGCACTTATCTTGTCTCACAGATCTCCCAGTGTCAACTGTCTGTCTTCGATCGTTTCTTCTTTCAGATAATAACCGATCGCCGGAAGTCTTCTGACACGATAGTACTCCGGATCCGTAAAGTCGGTTTCTTCGATTTTCTTAACCTCGGTCATCACGCTGCCCTTCTTACTTGTCAGGACCTGAACGCCCTGAGAGGAACGCGTAGTCTTCAGCGGGATCAGCGAGGAATTAAACACGATCGCCTTCCGCAGATTCGAAAACGCCGCCATATCTACATCCTCGGTAATATATCGGATACAGACGATCGGTGAAATGTCACTGTACGCATGGATCAGTTTCTTTCTGTTTTGTTTCGTCTCATAAGCGCTCATCGGGATCTTGCTGATCTTACCGTTTTCAAACGAGAAAAGCACATTTCCTTTGAAGTCATCCGCCACATGCATGAAGATGATCTTTTCGCCTTCTTCCATCTGAAGCACATTCGGCAGATATCCGCCGTATTCACTCGGCTTGGTATCCGGAAGTTCAAACGCCTTCATCTTATAGCAGTTCGCTTTATCAGAGAAGAACAGGATCTCGGATTTGTTCGTACCTTCAAGTTCCATAACGATCTCATCGTCTTCCTTGATTTTGAGATCGCCGGCATTACGAAGCGACGTAAGTGCAATCTTCTTGATATATCCGTGATCGGAAAGGAAGAGTTTCAGACGGTAATCCTCGATCATCTTAGAATCATTGAATGTTTCTGCCTCTTCGGCACGAAGGAGCTCAGTCTTTCTCTCCTGCCCGTAAGTTTTTGCAACGTTCTCCAAAGCCTTGATGATCAGAGCATCGAGACGTTCCGGTTTCTTGAGGATATCCTCGAGATCCTTGATCTCTTTTTCGAGGTTCTCTCTGTCCGCCGTACGGTTCAGGATGTACTGACGGTTGATGTTGCGGAGTTTGATCTCGGCAACATACTCTGCCTGCAGGCTGTCGATATCAAAACCTTTCATGAGGTTCGGGACAACATCCGCCTCGAGTTCTGTATTACGGATGATCGCAATCGCTTTATCAATATCCAGAAGGATCTTGGCAAGACCGTCGAGAAGATGGAGTCTGTCCTTCTTCTTATCCATCTCGAAAACGACTTCTCTCTTCTGGCAGGAACGTCTCCATACGATCCACTCTGCAAGGATCTGCGTGACGCCCATGACCCTCGGATAGCCGTTGATCAGGACATTGAAGTTACAAGAGAAAACATCTTCCAGTTTCGTGAAACGGAAAAGCTTTGTCATCAGGGCATCCAGATCCGTCCCCCTCTTACACTCGATACAGATCTTCAATCCGTCGAGATCCGTTTCGTCACGGATGTCATTGATCTCCTTCACCTTACCGGACTTAACAAGCTCCGTGATCTCGTCGATGACCGCCTCGGCTGTTGTCGTATAAGGGATCTCTGTCACTTCAATCAGGTTATTCTTCTTATCGGCAAAATACTTTGAACGAATTCGGACAGGTCCTTTTCCCGACTCATAGATTGATCTCATCGCATTTTCGTCGTAGAGGATGATACCTCCGCCCGGGAAATCCGGTGCCGGCATGATCTGCAGGATATCCGAAGACGGATCCTTCATATAAGCAACCGTTGCTTCGCAGACTTCTTTAATGTTGAACGAACAGATATTTGAAGCCATACCTGCAGCAATACCCTGGTTGCTGTTAACAAGGATCGAAGGATACGTGGCAGGAAGAAGCACAGGCTCCTTCATCGTACCATCGTAGTTATCGACAAAATCGACCGCATTTTTATCCAGCCCCTTGAAAAGTTCTTCACAGAGTTTTTCAAGACGGACCTCGGTATATCTCGGAGCCGCGTACTGCATATCGCGGGAATACTGTTTACCGAAGTTACCCTTGGAATCCACATACGGATGCAGGAGGGCGCCGTTGCCTCTGGCAAGACGGACCATCGTCTCATAGATGGCCATATCGCCGTGAGGATTCAGTTTCATGGTCTGACCGACAACATTGCTCGACTTTGTACGGTTCCCTTTGAGGAGACCCATCTTGTACATCGTGTAAAGCAGTTTTCTGTGCGACGGCTTAAAACCGTCGATCTCGGGGATCGCACGCGAAACGATGATGCTCATCGCATACGGCATGAAATTAGATTCCAAAGTATCATTGATATCCTGAAGTGTCGGCGGCGACGGCGGAAGTCCTTGGGACTGATCCTTCAGAGAAGTTCTCACCGGCATCTCGCTATTCT
>CAJOLL010000066.1 GCA_905235455.1 uncultured Clostridia bacterium | reverse complement strand
TTTCGCATTGTAAACAAAGTGAAAAAGGGCTGAAAAGACGCCCGCAAAATAAAAACATAAGGAGATTTGAATTATGAAATATCTTATCGGTATCGACATCGGAACATCCGGAACTAAGACCGCGCTGTTTTCCCAGGACGGAAAACTTGTTGCGGCACATACAGTGGAATATCCGCTTTACCAGCCGCAGAACGGCTATGCCGAGCAGGAGCCGGACGATTGGTGGAATGCTGCACTGACAGGTCTTAAGAAGGTCGTTGCCGACAGCGGAGTCAATAAGGAAGATATCGCAGGTATCGGTCTTTCCGGTCAGATGCATGGTCTGGTAATGCTCGACAAGGACGGCAAGGTTTTAAGAAAGTCCATCATCTGGTGTGACCAGAGAACCGCTAAAGAGTGTGAAGAGATCACGGAGAAGGTCGGCCTGGATAAGCTCATGGCAATCACGGCATCTCCGGCACTCACAGGTTTTACTGCTTCCAAGATCCTCTGGGTAAGAAATAATGAGCCGGAGATCTATTCTCAGGTTGCCCATATCCTTCTGCCGAAGGACTATGTACGCTACAGACTGACCGGCGAGTTTGCAACCGACGTTTCCGATGCTTCCGGTATGCAGCTCCTCGACATCAAGAACCGTGACTGGTCCGATGAAGTATTAGAGCTCCTCGACATCAAGAAGGAATGGCTCGCAAAAGTTTACGAGTCTGTTGAGGTAAGTGGCCGCGTCACAGAAGAGATCGCTGCCGAGACAGGTCTTCCGGCAGGTATCCCGGTTGCTGCAGGCGCCGGCGATAACGCGGCAGCTGCTATCGGTTGCGGCGTTGTAAAAGAAGGTACCGCATTTGCAACCCTCGGAACATCCGGTGTTGTATTTGCTCATACTGACGATATGCAGGTCGACCCGAAGGGCCGCGTACATACATTCTGCTCCGCGGTTCCGGGCTGCTGGCATGTAATGGGCGTTCACCAGGCAGCTTGTCTGTCCCTGAAGTGGTTCAAGAACACTTGCTGTGATGCAGAAGTCATCGAAGCTGACAAGCGCGGCATCGATGTTTACCAGCTCCTCGATGAGATCGCCCAGGAAGTACCGATCGGTGCAAACCGTCTTCTGTATCTGCCGTATCTCATGGGTGAGAGAACACCGCACCTTGATCCGAATGCACGTGGCGTATTCTTCGGCCTTTCTGCGATGCACGAGAGAAAAGATATGCTCCGTGCCGTTATGGAAGGCGTTGTTTACGCACTCCGTGACTCCATCGATATCTTCAATAACCTGGGTGTTAAGATCGATTCTATGTATGCTTGCGGCGGTGGCAGTAAGAGTAAGTTCTGGAGACAGATGCTCGCAGACGTATTTGACTGCACGGTAAATACCTGTGCATCTGACCAAGGCGGTGCACTCGGTGCCGCGCTCCTTGCTTCCGTTGCTGCCGGTGTATATCCGACGATTCAGGAAGCCTGCGACGCAACGATCTTCTCCGCTTCCTCTATGGACGCAAGAGCAGACGTTCACGCTCAGTATGAACCGTTCTACCAGATCTACAAGGATCTCTACGCTCCGATGGCCAAGAACTTCAAGAGACTGGCTAACGTGTAAGATTCAGAAAAATAAAGATAATGGTGTTTGGGGCTGCCTCAATAAAGTGGGTTCACTTCACATTGAGGTAGCCCTTTTTGTGTGGATCATATTAAGGAGTGTTCCATTTTCACTGATTTAACGTTAAAATCGAATGTAGATGGATTAACGTAGATGGATTTAGGAGGGGAAACTATGATTTGTATGAAATGCGGAACGAATTGTCCGGATACCGCGAAGTTCTGCTTGGGTTGCGGTTCTCCGCTGGCGGCGGCTCCGATCCCGAGCCCGACACAGCCTTATTTGCAACCGCAGATCCCGGCGCAGCCGTACGCGCAACCGCAGAGCCCAGCGCAGCCATACGCGCAACCGTATCAGCAGCCTTACCAGGCACAGCCGATGCCCGTCCCGTCCCCAAGCGCTTCTTATTACGTAACTCCGCCGGAAAAAAGAAGTAAGTTCAATATCAAAGATCCGGGATCGATACTGATCATTCTGGCAAGTATTTGTTTATTGATCGCCTGCTTCCTTCCGTTTGCGTCGGCATCGGGAGCGCGTGTAGTTGATTCCACGGTTTCTTTGACCGACGGAAAAGACTGTATTTACTTCATTACAGGTTCCATCTTCATTCTGGTATTCCTGTTCACGAATGTTAAACTCGGCGTATATATCACTTCCGGTATTGTTGGCGTATTGACGTTTCTCGAGATTTTTGTGGTCCAGATAGCTTTCGGTGACAATATGGTCAAAAGGCATGTAACCAAGGAAGCCGGATATTATCTGCTGATTATCGCGACAGCTGTTCTGATCATCGGCAATGTTATCCTTCTCGTTCATCACCTGAAGGAAAACGAGAAGAGAAAGATCGAGAAAAGAATGCAGATGTATCAGCGGTGATAAGGCGCCTCTCCACGATTTAGAAGTTGCATCCTAAAAAAGCACAAGGCTCGTCTCATAACATAGAAACGGTTGCTTAATTACCGGAGAAGTGAAGGGTTCGGTACAAATGTGCTTTCAAGTGCCTTTCGCCCGTAATTTTCGTGGAAAAACATGGCATTTTTCGGTACAAACAGCCATTCAGGTGCTTTTCGCCCGTAAAGAATCCTGTTTTGAGCCTGTCAAAGACAGAAAAATACGGGCGGAATCACTGTTTTGATCAAATCATACCGAAAAAATCCAAAAAAATCCCGGATCCACACGGTATGAACTGCGCCAAAAGCACTTTTATACCGACAACACGATCCTAAATGTTTTCCGTGCACTTCGGTGCGCATCATGGATCCGTTTTTTAAATGAGAAACGGCTGCCTCATTTGAGACAGTCCCTTTTGCGCTTTTCGCATCCCGATATCCGTTTGTCCGAATCTGACACTAATGATAGAATAGAAACATACTATTCCATGAGTGGAGGATATATTTATGCAATACGAAATTAAAGGTGATCAGTTACCGGTAGTTGTATGCACATTAAATCCGGGCGAGTCCATGATCACGGAGCGTGGCGCCATGAGCTGGATGACATCGAATATGAGAATGGAGACGCAGGCAGGTGGCGTCGGCAAGGCATTTGGCCGTATGTTCTCCGGTGAATCCATGTTCCAGAATAAGTACACAGCAGAAGGCTCTGTCGGCCTTATTGCTTTCGCAAGCAGCTTCCCGGGCGAGATCCGTGCGATCCAGATCGCTCCCGGCCAGAGTATCATAGCCCAGAAGAGTGCTTTTCTGGCGGCGGAACCGGGTGTCGAACTCAGCATTCATTTCAGAAAGAAACTCGGCGCGGGCTTCTTCGGCGGTGAAGGTTTCATCATGCAGAAACTTTCCGGTTCCGGTATGGCATTTGTCGAGATCGACGGATCTGTAGTCGAATATCAGCTGCAGCCGGGCCAGACGATGCTTCTGGATACCGGTTATCTTGCCATGATGGATGAGACAGTCCAGATGGATATTGAAATGGTTCACGGTGTAAAGAATGTTCTTCTCGGTGGTGAAGGCCTCTTCAACACAAAGGTAACGGGCCCCGGCCGCGTCTGGATCCAGACCATGCCGATCAGCAAGGTCGCTCAGATCATCGGTACGGCAGGAATGGCACGCTGATCGTCCTTTATACCGGTCTGAATTATTGACAAATTTCAGGACTGTTTCGAAAAGAAACAGTCCTTTTTTCGTGTTGCTTTTATACAGTCCTTTTTTCGTGTTGCTTTTATAAAGTAAATAGTTCAAAATAATAATTGGGGTTTACTTAAAATCGTGTGTGTAGAGGGTTATGACTGATGAGTGTCAAAATAGCTATTTGCGATGATGATATCAATGTGCAGTTCATCATCGAAGGGTATATTGAAAAAATACTGGAAAAGCACGGGCTGAAAGCCGAGATCGAATGTTTCGACTGCGGAGATGCCCTTTGTGAAGCATATGAGGCCGGAAGATTCGACCTGATTTTCCTCGATATCGAATACAAAGGAAGAAACGGCGTAGAAGTTGCACATTATATCCGTGAGACGATGGATGATGAGTATGTCCAGATCGCCTTTATTTCCGGCGTCTCGGGATATGCGATGGAACTTTTCGATTATCGGCCGATCAACTTTTTGACAAAGCCCTTAGGCGAAGAGGACGTAAAAAGAGTGATCGATAAATTCGTCCGGTTGTATTCCCAGAAGATCGAGTATTTTTTCGTATAGAAAAGGTACAGAAGAGAACCGCTATAACCTTTCAGATATCGTGTATTTTTCAAGTTCGGCGAGAAAGATCACGATCCACGGAAACAGCGGAGAAGCCGAGTTTTACAGCCCTCTGGATGATGTTTATGACAAGGTCGGCGATAAGCAGTTTCTATATGTCCATAAGTCTTATATCGTCAATTACCGCTACATTCAAAAACTCAGTTATGAGCAAGTGGTTATGTTCGACGGAAGCGTGATCCCGATCAGTCAGGCGAGACGGCCTTTGATCCGCAAGCAGTTCATGGAGATCAAGGAGAAGGAAGAAGTATGAATGAGTTTTTTCAGTTTCTTTCAAGCGTGGCGGTCAACTTCTTTGATATCTATATTTGTGTGCGCTTTTTCAACATGATACTTGGCGACCGGGGATGCAAGAAGCCCTTTCTGCACATCACGGTAATTGCCACGCTTGCCGCAAGACTGGTCCTGACTTTTTATCAGCCGTATGTATGGGTGAATTTCGCGACGAGTATCTTATTGATCCTTCTTCTTACCATAAGTTTTCACGCACCTCTGAAAAAGAAGATACTGGTGGCACTTGCTGTAAATCTGATGCTCGCTTTGTCAGAGGCCCTGATCGCCGTTTTGATCGGATTTAAGAGCCTGAGCTTCCTGCAGAAAGGCGCGAATAACGACAATATTCCGCTGTTCCTGAGTCTTCTTTTCTTCTGGGCGATCATAACGCTGACACAGTGGCTTCTGACGAGAAAAAAGAGAGAGAAGATCGCATGGAAAGTCGTTATTCTGGAGGTCCTCGTAACGATCGTTGTCGTATTCGAGCTCGTTGCCGTCTGTATGAGAAGAGAACAGATTTCCGATATCGAACCTGCGATCCTTTTCGCCGCAGAATGCACCGTGTATCTGATGATCTTCTTAAAAGATACAATGGAGGCGCTCTTTTCGAGCAGAGAAGAAGGAACTCTCATTAAGCAGGAAAAAGAGTTTTACATGCGCGAGGCGGCGATCATCGAGAAGAAACACGGACTGGAACAGCAGTTCCGCCATGACATGAAGAACCGTATCCAGGTCCTTCGGAATATCGCGGAAACGAACAATGTCGAAGAACTCAATAAATACCTTTCGGAACTGGAGACCCGCCAGAACCAGAACGTGGTCTTTTCCGATACCGGGAACCTGATCATCGACAGTATCATCAACAGCAAACTTCAGGATGCCTGCGACAGAGGAGCGATGTAAAAGTCAGGATCCAGCTGCCGACGGATCTTGTTGCGAATTCCGACGATATGGTCGTCATCCTCGGAAACCTTCTGGATAACGCGATCGAGGCGTGCGAGAAGGTGGATGAAAACAAATACGTAAACTTCGTAATGAACTACGAAAAGGACTGTATCTTCATCACGGTCCACAACAGTTTCGACGGCATCGTCAGACACTACAATAACGGGTTCCAGACGCGTAAGGAAAACAGCGAACACCACGGGATCGGGCTTAGAAGCGTGAAAAAGACGATCGATGAGTACGACGGCAGTATCGATTTTTCCTTCGAGGAAAAAGACTTCGGCGTGAGCGTGCTGCTCTACGTCTGACGAAGTGTTTTTTCCCCGGAAACGATTGTCCGGAGAAGAAAAAACGTAAATTTTTACATTAATCCTTTAAATTTTTGTACCTGCCAAAACAGGTGCTTTTTTAGTGGTTAAATGAAACATGTAAACCAAATCGCGTTTTGGGAACAACATTAAGGAGGGTATTTAATGATGAAAAACGTTATGGCCGGCATCTTCTTAAGCAGTTTTTGTGCAATGCGCCGCTACTAAAGAACTCGACGAGAATGAGTGTGTGGTGTGCAGACGACACTGTTCTGGCATTCTGCGACAGCAAATAGTGATGCTACCGGTTGGATCGAGCCTGGAACACTGGCTCATGCACAGTGCTACATCGGTACAAAAACAGCTCATTGTTATTGGAACTGCAAATAAATCCGGAGATAGGATAAATGAGTAATGTGTTTATAAAGAAACCCGTTTCTCGTATCCTTGGGTATGTCATCATCGCCATGCAGGGTATTCTTATTGCCCTGCTGGCGTTTGACATGCTAAATGCGAGTTATATGGGTTCGTGGAAGAAATACGGCCAGGATAAACCGTCGGCAACGATATATCTTCAAAGTCTTTCGGAAGAGCAGAATCAAGAAATCAATTCTTGTTTTACGGATGCGGCTATGGGTGGTGCTTTCTTCATTAAGCAAGAAACTTTGCAGGGTGAAGGAGGAAGTTACGCGGGAATCAAGATCGGAGTATTTGGTGATTATTATAATAATGATGTGTCTTTTTCCTACTATGGAGCTGAAGTGCTTTCGAAAGATATGATCGGCTCCCTATTGATGTCTGAAGAGAAGGAAGCGACATTGGGCATTGATGAAGGAAGTGCATACATGCTTCAGGATATTCCGACCATCAAGTTCGGGCATCGAGTCGTGATTAAGAAGTTAGCTGTGCTCACAGAAGAAAATCAGACGATGGCCGGTAAATATACAATTCTTTCAAGAGATCAAGAAACACTAGAAAGAATCATCAGTAGATGTGCTGAGATCTGTAACGTATCACCGGAACAGATTACAACTGTAAAAAGCGGCAGTGAAATTGATGGTTCGTTTAAAAACTTTGCATTGTTTGCATTTGTGGTAGCTTTTTTTCTGGTTCAAACATCTTTTTATATTATCCTGACGCTTCGAGGAATCGATAAACTGGGTAAAATGATTATGCTGGGTTGGTCCAGATCCAGTTTTGCTCTGGGATTGTTTTCGGACTATGTTTGGTGCGCTGTTTTAACGGTGCCGGCTATAGCTGCAATCTGTTCACTATTCTGTTCATCGGTGCTGAGACCGGTTTTTTTAAAGAGTTTTCTTGTATACGGATTTCTGAATCTTCTGTTGACTCTTTTGTCGATCGGTGTTTCGCTTCTTATTATCTATTCGATCAGCTCAATTGGCGCAATTAAAAAGCGTTATCCGACGAAAGCACTTTATATAATCGGAGTGGCGGGTTATTTGGCAGTGAGCATTGGGTGTGTGGGATTATGCCTGCAGATCGATAAGCCGATTGCCGAGATTAAAGAGAATAGACGAATTATGAAAAGCTGGGAAGAAGTTTCTGACTATTTGGTATTGAGTTCAATAGAGACCGGTGATGATTCTAATACATTTTCCGGGGAGGCTAAGAAACTGGATCAGGATCTTTTCGACTATTATAAAAGCATTCATGAGGACGAAGACGTGTTTCTTATCCATACAAGCTATTTCGGTGAAGATGTGATATCTTCATGGAGAGATAATAATGTATTTGAACATGTTCCAACAGATGCTCTTTGGATGTTTGTATACTCAGGAAACTATGCCAGATTGCAAGATATAGATGTTGATCCCGAAGTGTTTGCGAAGGCAGAACAGGGGATTCGTGTATATCTGATACCTGTAAACTGGCCGGAAGAGAAGAAGACAGCAACAAAAGAGTGGTTAGTCGATTATTCGCAAAGCGGAATCGCGGAGGGGGATATTGATACGACATTTAATCGAGAAAGACAGTTTGAGTTTGTTGATTATATGCCGGATAAAGCATTCTTTACATGGGCGAAAACTCCGACAGAAGAGAAGTACTGTCAAGATCCTGTGATTCTTATTTGTACACCGGAAAACATGACATTTTTCATTTCAGAGAGCTTAAAAGCAACAGGAATGAACAGTTACTTAAAAATGGATCCGAATGTTGCGGAAAAAGGATATCTGAATGAAGAATACATGGCAAAGTATAATCTGCTAGATAATCAACTGTCTTTCCTTCAAGTCGAGAAATACATGGATGGGATCAAAGAGGATCTGCAGTCTTCGATCAGGCTTGTTGTTGCCGCATTTGCGATCCTTTCCGTGATCGTGATCGGACTGATGCTCTGCCTGGCGAGTGTTTGCAGCCTGGCGCACAGAAACCGCCTCAACGTCAAAAAGTTCCTGGGATATGATTTCTTCCGGATGTACGGAAGTCCGCTGTCTTCGCTGTCCCTTGTTTCGGTCATGGAAGTTTTGTTTCTGCTGATCAGGGGCGCAAGGTACGGTGTTCTCATGCTGCTTGTGCTGATCGCTCTGGAGTTTATCATATTCAAAGTGTTCATGACCGGGCAGGAACTGTCGCATGTTATCAGTGATTTTAAGGAGGAATGACCCATGAATGCAGTTGAGATCAAGGGTTTGAATAAAAGCTTCGGCAAAAGAACTATCATCAGGGATTTCGATCTGACGGTCAGGGAAGGCGAGTTTATCGCGCTGATCAACGATGCGACCGTGATGGACAATCTTCTGTGTGGCATGTATTTCCTGGACATCTCCGATAAAGAAAAGAAAAAGAGAGCCTCCTCCATCCTCAAAAAAGTCGGTCTTTTCGAGCTTAAAAATGAGAAGGTCAACACACTATCCGGCGGAGAGATGCAGCGCGTGGCGATCGCGCGCTGCATCCTAAAGCCCGGAGACATCATCCTGGCTGATGAGCCGACGGGCGCGCTCGACGTAAAGACGGCTGAGTCCGTATTCCGTCTGCTCCTTTCGCTGCGCGACGAGTATAAAAAGACCATCATCATGGTCACGCACAGTCCGGAACTCGCCAGACGCGCGGATCGGATCGTCTCTCTTTCCCAGCTCTGAGAAGCACATATTATCGCACTTAGAAAAACACGATCATCTTTGATGTAAACAGAGACTGTATACTAACTGAATTATCCATTTTTACGTCAATAGTGTAAAATGAATTGGAAAGAAGGAGCCCTTCATTCGATGGGCTCCTGTTTCTTAAAACCATGTAATCAGGAGACGGAAGATGACGAGGCTGTTTTTAGATGAAGCCATACCGGAAGATCAGGAGGTGCGGGAAATTACGGGAGATCCTGTCCGTTACCTTAATGACGTTCTTCGCATGAGACCCGGCGAAGAGTTGATCCTTTGCGACAAAAACCATATCGATCACATATGCTCGATCGTTTCCGCTTCAAAAGGACTTGTCTCCGTTTCTATCCGTGACCGACATCCCAATGCCAATGAACCGAAGTTTATTGCCACCGTCTATCAGGGACTTGCCAAAGGCGAGAGGATGGACCTTTCGATCCAGAAATCCGTCGAGCTCGGCGTTTCTAAATATGTTCCTACCGCGTGCTCGCGTTCGATCGTGAAGATCAAAGCAGGCGGAAAAGAAGGGAAGACCGACCGCTGGCAGGCGATCGCGCTCGAAGCCGCGAGACAGTGCGGACGCGGGATCGTTCCCGAGGTCACATCTCCGATGGACTTAAAGGCAGCACTCGCCGACGCAAAAGAAAACTGCGATCTGGTGCTTTTCCCGTGGGAAGAGGAAAAAGAAGGAAGCCTCGGTAAGATCCTTTCTTCGGTCGATTTCGGAAAACACCCGAAGATCGGCATCTTCATCGGGCCGGAAGGTGGTTTTGCCGAGGAAGAAGCGAAGCTGGCAGAAGATATGGGCGCTAAACTCGTTACCTTGGGAAAACGCATTTTGCGCACCGAGACGGCGGCTCCGGCGGTCCTTGCGATACTGGTGTACCACAGCGAACTTCTGTAAAAGTTCAGAGAATGCCGAAATTTCGGCTCTGCCCTGTCGAAAAGCGCTGTTTTGATGTATAATAAATTGTTTAATGGCTTTTAGGAGAGAGAAATATGAAATACAGTTGTCAGAAGGGCACGAAAGATATCCTGCCCGAAGAGATCTACAAATGGCAAAAAGCGGAGAGTGCTTTTGCCGAGGTATGCGAACAATACGGCTATAACGAGATCCGCATCCCGACTTTTGAACAGACAGATCTGTTCCAGAGATCCGTCGGCGATACGACCGACGTCGTTCAAAAGGAAATGTACACCTTTGAAGATAAGGGCGGCCGTTCGATCACGCTGCGTCCGGAAGGTACGGCAGGCGTTGTCCGAAGCTTCGTCGAGAAC
>CAJOLL010000065.1 GCA_905235455.1 uncultured Clostridia bacterium | reverse complement strand
TATATCAAGCTTTGATGAAGATACTCTCGACGAGGTCGAGATTGCAAAAGAAAAATGCAACATTTTAGTTCTTGGCACCGATAAGGGCGGAGATACCACCGACGGAGTGGATCGCTGCGGAACCTGCAAAATCGATGAAGCCAATCTTGGCAAGCCATCCTTCGGGGTTCCATACCCAGCCGGCTTCAATCGGATAAACGACCAGGCTGATGACTGCGCTGTAGATGCAGTAGGCGGAGAACTTGGTTCTTTCTGCCATGGCACCGGAAACGATCGTTGCGGCGGTGGCACAGAAGACAAGGTTAAATACGAAGGAAGACATCGGGAAGTTACTGAAGTCCGTAAAGAGCTTCATGTTCGGAACACCGAAGATTCCCAGTACGTAGTCTTCGCTCATCATCAGGGCAAAACCGAGAAGACTGAATACTACGGTACCGATGCAGAAATCCATCAGGTTTTTCATGATGATGTTACCTGCGTTCTTTGCTCTGGTAAATCCGGTCTCGACCATTGCGAAACCACATTGCATAAAGAAGACCAAGGCGGCTCCTATCAAAAACCATACACTGAATATGGTATCGTTTGCTGCTTGTAATACTTCTGCCATATTTATCACCTCTGTGTTTTTTTTGTTTTCCGTAAAGCGAAAGTGGCGGTGACATCGGGCTTCCTTCCCTATGCACATCGCCACTTTGCGTGTGAGTTCTTCCGCTTTACGCGTTTTTGTTGTTATCTTACTCCGAAGAGCAGTTCACCATAGGACGGGAACGGCCAGATCTTTGCACTGCAGAGAGATTCTGCCGTATCTGCTGCTGCCCTTAAGTTCTGCATAGCTACGAATACTTTGTCTCTGTATGCATAGGACTTGGTGAGGATATCGGAGATCTCGTGTACTTCGATCACTGCATCTTCGAGTTCCTTCGTTCTCGAAGCGATGTCGCTCTGGAGCTTGCTGAGTTTACTGATCAGATCGGTTTCAAATGCTGCATCGACTCCGGCGGCCTGCTTGACGGCGATCGCCGTATCTGCCAGTTCCTTGATATATTCGGTTACTGCCGGCAGGATATCCTTTCTTGCCATATCGATCATGGTGAGTGCTTCGATATTGATGGTCTTACTGTAGTTATCCAGAAGGATATCGTGCCTGCTTTGCATCTCTGCTAAGCTGAATACGCCGAACTTCAGGAACAGATCTTTGTTCTTCTGATCGAGGAATCTCTCCATGGCTTCCGGTGTGGAGCGCAGATTGAGAAGACCTCTTTCCTCGGTTGCTTCCTTGATCCAGTTGTCATCATATCCGTTGCCGTTAAAGATGATCCTCTTGTGGGCGGTGATCGTTTCTTTAATGAGAGCAGAGAGTTCTGCGTTAAAATCACTTGCCTTCTCGAGTCTGTCTGCAAATTCACAAAGAGAATCTGCCACTGCGGTATTGAGCATGATGTTTGCACATGCGATCGAGTTTGCGGAACCGAGCATTCTGAACTCGAACTTATTACCTGTGAAAGCAAACGGAGAAGTTCTGTTGCGGTCGGTGGAATCCTTCGGGAATTTCGGAAGGACATCTACGCCGATCTCCATCTGTACTTTCTCGTGCTGTGCATACTGGCTGCCGCTGACGATGGACTCGATGATCTCATTTAATTCATCACCCAGGAACATGGAGACGACTGCCGGCGGAGCTTCGTTCGCGCCAAGACGGTGATCGTTTCCTGCGGTTGCTACCGAGATTCGGAGCAGATCCTGATGTACATCTACTGCACGGATAACAGCTGCCAGGAACAGTAAGAACTGAGCATTTTCGGAAGGTGTCTCGCCGGGCTCGAGGAGGTTGACTCCCTTGCTGGTGCTGATGGACCAGTTGTTGTGCTTACCGGATCCGTTCACACCTGCGAACGGCTTTTCGTGAAGGAGACATACCAGACCATGCTTCTTGGCGACTTTCTGCATGATTTCCATCATCAGCTGGTTGTGATCCGTTGCAATGTTTGTGGTGGTGAAGATCGGAGCCAGCTCATGCTGTGCCGGAGCTACTTCGTTATGCTTGGTCTTGGCGAGTACACCCAGCTTCCAGAGTTCTTCATCGAGATCCTTCATGTAAGCGGATACTCTCGGCTTAATGGAACCGAAGTAATGATCTTCAAGTTCCTGACCCTTCGGTGCTTTTGCTCCGAAAAGAGTTCTTCCTGTATAAATAAGGTCTTTTCTCTTATTGTAGAGCTCTACCGGAATGAGGAAATATTCCTGCTCAGGTCCTACGGTCGTCTTTACCGTGAGGTGCGGGTCTGTGTTTCCGAAAAGACGGAGTACACGGACGGCCTGCTTGCTGATGACTTCCATCGAACGAAGAAGCGGTGTCTTTTTGTCGAGAGCCTCGCCGCTATAGGAACAGAAAGCGGTCGGGATGCAAAGGGTATCATCTTTGATGAAAGCGTAGCTTGTCGGATCCCATGCGGTATATCCTCTTGCTTCAAATGTAGCTCTAAGTCCGCCGGACGGGAAAGAAGAAGCATCCGGTTCGCCCTGGACGAGTTCTTTTCCCGAGAACTCCATGATCACGCCTCCGTCAGAAGTCGGGGAGATGAAACTGTCGTGCTTTTCAGCAGTTACACCGGTAAGCGGCTGGAACCAGTGAGTATAATGTGTAGCACCCTTTTCAGTAGCCCAATCCTTCATGGCATTGGCGACAACGTTGGCGATATCGATATTCAATGGAAGACCTTCATTAATAGTCTTCTTCATTGCTTTGTAAGTTTCTTTCGGGAGACGGGCCTTCATGATCTGTTCATTGAAAACCATGTTACCAAAGATCTCAGGTACGTTTGTCATAGTATTTTCCTCCTTTTAAAAGTGAAAGAGGCACTTGGAAGAAATATTTCTCCAAGCGCCTTTGCTTTATGTGCGTATATTACCCTTGCGACTTGAGGTTGTCAACAGGAAAATGCATGATTCATTACACAAACTTGCAAAATGTATGTTTTTAACATAAAAACATGAACGATTTTTTGCACTAAATGAAATTTGAACAAAGAAAAGTTGCAAAACAAGGACGACAAGAGTACATTATGGATATGAAAAGAGGTGAAACATATGAGTTCAACAGGTATAGATAAAGTATTGATACTCAGAAGAGAACCAGGTGCAAGCCGGATCCTGGAGAATTTCATCATGAACAGCCTCAAGCATCCGCACGAGATCGTATGGGAAGTGTTATCCGATAAGGGAATACGCGCGGCGAAAAAAGGTGACTATGGTCTTCTGATCGTAGAATCGGCAATTTCGGATTCGGCAGCGATCCGGGCTTGCCATTTCGCAGTCAACCACCCGACGACCAGTGTTCTTTTCCTTGCGGACGAAACGAATTTTTCAAGTGAGGAAGAAAAGAAAACCAAAGAAAAGCTTCTCGACATGGGTGCGACCATACTCGTAAAACCCCTCAAGCAAAGTGCTTTTACCACGGCCATACAGGCGGCGGATATGGCGCATATCCGACTCGGGGTCCTTAAGAAAAAACTCGATGACGAAAAAGTGATCACGAGAGCCAAGCTTCTCCTGATGCAGACCCTGGGGTTCACCGAAGATGAAGCACACAAGTTCATCGAAAAAGAAGCCATGAACAGCGGGCGCAGCCGCTTGGATGTGGCGTACGAGATTATAAGGACATATGAATCCGGAAGTTAAATCCGGATGGTGAAGCAGTAAAGAGATATATATAAACCATACACAATGGCGTGCTGGTTTCTGATTGTGATGAAAGAAGGTACGACAAATGAAGTATGTGTTTACGAAGATGCAGGGATGCGGTAATGACTATGTGTATATCGATGCAAGAAAGTATTCGATCGATGATCCGTCTGCCCTTGCTGTAAAGATCTCGGATCGACATTTCGGTATCGGATCGGACGGCTTGATCCTGGTTGCACCTTCGGAAGTTGCCGACGGACGTATGATCATGTTCAACTCGGACGGCTCGGAAAGCGAAATGTGCGGCAACGGTATCCGCTGCGTCGGAAAGTTCGTGCACGATATCTGGGGAGTGAAGAAGGATACACTTACGATCGAAACCCGCTGCGGGGTCAAGACCTTAAAGATGCAGATCGCACCTGACGGATCTGCATATGGTGCCTGCGTCGACATGGGGCAGGCGATCCTGGATCCGCAGAAGATCCCCGTAGACCTTCCCGGTGATCAGATCGTCGACAGAGAAATTAAGATTGGAAATGAGACCGCCAGGATCACATGCGTTTCCATGGGGAACCCGCATACGGTCCTTTTTGTGCACGATGTCGCCCATCTGAATCTGGAAGCGGTCGGCCCAAAGTTCGAACACCATGCGATATTCCCTCAAAGAGTAAACACCGAATTTGTGGAGGTCATAAAGCCCGGGCTTCTTCGGATGCGTGTCTGGGAACGAGGTGCAGGTGAGACCTGGGCATGCGGTACAGGTACTTGCGCGACGGTAGTTGCCGCATGTCTGAACGGATATGCGAATAAGGGCGAGGATGTTCGCGTGATCTTAAACGGCGGTGAACTCGTGATCAACTATACCGATGAACATGTCCTGATGACGGGCCCTGCCGTGATCAGCTATACCGGTGAGATCGAAATATAAAAGTGATGAAAGGAGCCGGCAGATCCGGCGAGATGTAGTGATGAAGGGTGCCGGCAGGTCGGCGCGAAGAAGTGATGCAGGAGGAAAATGAAAATGAAGATCAACAGAAACTACCAGAACATCGAAGAAACCTATCTTTTCTCGGAGATTGCCGAGAGAGTCCGAAAGTTCATGGCAGATAACCACGGTGCGACTCTGATCAAGATGGGCATCGGCGATGTCACAAGACCGCTTTGCAGATCGGCAGTAGAAGCTATGATCAAGGCATCTGAGGAGATGGGAACACCTGAAGGTTTTCACGGATACGGTCCGGAGCAGGGTTATGAATTCCTGCGGGATGAGATTGCTTCCTACTATGCAAAAACCAGCGGTGTAAAGCTTTTCAGCGATGAGATCTTCGTTTCCGACGGCGCCAAGAGCGACCTGGGAAATATCCTCGATATCTTCGATAAGGAGAATATCGTTGCGGTGACCGATCCGGTATATCCGGTATATGTCGATACGAACGTTATGGCGGGAAGAAAAATCATCAAGCTTTCCGCAACTTCCGATAACGATTTTCTTCCGATGCCGTATCCGGGGCTTGAGGCAGACATTATCTACCTTTGCTCTCCGAACAACCCGACCGGCGCGGCATATGATAGAGAGAGACTGGAACAGTGGGTCAAGTATGCCAATGCACATGGCTCCGTTATCCTGTTTGACGCGGCTTATGAATCCTTTATCTCCGATCAGAACATTCCGCGTTCGATCTTTGAGATCGAGGGAGCAAGAACCTGTGCGATCGAGTTCTGCTCTTTTTCAAAGACTGCCGGTTTCACAGGAACAAGATGCGGATATACAGTTGTTCCTGCAGGCTTGATACGCGACGGTGTCCAGCTTCGTAAGATGTGGCTGAGACGCCAGACCACGAAGTTCAACGGTGTCGCATATCCGGTCCAGCGCGCAGCATCCGCCTGCCTGAAAGATCAGGGTTACGAAGAGATCACCGAGAACATTGCTTATTACAAAGAAAACGCCCGCATCATGGCAGAGACTTTCTCTGAACTGATATGGCCTTTCACGGGCGGCAAGAACTCTCCGTATCTTTGGGTAAAGTGCCCGAACGGCATGCGTTCCTGGGCGTTCTTCGACGACCTTCTGATCCGTGCCAATGTCATCTGCACACCGGGCTCCGGCTTTGGCGAATGCGGCGAAGGGTATGTAAGATTTACTTCCTTCAATACCCGTGACAATACGATCGAAGCAATGAAGCGCATCAAGGAGATCTATGGCGAAGTGCCGATCGAAAAATGAATAATTGCCGAAGGCTAGCTGCATAATTAAATAAATAATGTACATTTTTTATCGTTTTTTGCTCTTAAATATGCAAGTTATTGCATTAAAACTTGCAAATTGATAAGATGTATCCATCGAATACTGGCAAAGGCGCTAAGTGATTCCCGGGATTACCTTGAGATTTTGGTGAGAAGACCGGCAGGGCATGGCGCCTTGTCGTTTTAAGACCTTCCCCGGGAGCCTTTTTACGACCTGAGGAGGAAATGAAAATGATGATGCAAAAGCAGGGACTGTATTCCCCGGAATATGAACACGATGCGTGCGGCATCGGTTTTGTCGTAAACATCCACGGCAAAAGAACTCACCAGACGGTGAAGGACGGTCTTAAGATTCTTGCAAATCTCGCTCACCGAGGTGGTGAAGGCAGTGATGAGAACACCGGTGACGGAGCGGGCATGCTGCTTCAGATCCCGGATGCGTTTTTCAGAAAGGTCTGCCCGGAAGAAAACATCGCGCTTCCGCAGGCAGGTGATTACGGTGTCGGTATGGTATTCCTGCCGAGACAGAGCGATGCCAGAGAAAAGTGCATGAAATTGATCGATAAGGCCGTTGAAGAAGAAGGGCAGATCGTTTTGGGATGGAGAGATACTCCTGTAAATGAAAGCACGATCGGTGCGACAGCGGAGGAGAACCGTCCGTATATCATGCAGATCTTTATCGGAAGAGGCGAAAAAACGAAAAATGGAATGCCTTTTGACCGTGCGCTTTATGTTATCCGCAAGAAACTGGAAAAGAGAACAATCGATCTCGCCGAGACCGATCCGCGCTATTTTTATTTCGCCAGCCTTTCCACACGAACAATCGTATATAAGGGCATGCTGACTCCTGAGCAGATGGATGCTTTCTATCTGGATCTGAAGGATCTTTCCTTTGATTCCGCGCTGGCGCTCGTTCACTCCCGTTATAGCACCAACACATTCCCGAGCTGGGAGCGTGCGCATCCATACCGTTACCTGATCCACAATGGTGAGATCAATACCTTAAGAGGTAACATCAACGCGATGTACGCTAGATCCGCGTCTATCAGCAACAAGGCTTTCGGTGACGATATGGAAAAAGTACTTCCGATCATCAACCCGAACGGCTCTGACTCGGCGATGTTCGATAACACGCTGGAGTTTCTGACTTTGTCCGGAAGGTCTCTGGCCGAGACTGCCATGATGATGGTCCCGGAACCTTGGATCAAGCACGAGCAGATGGACGAGGACGTCAAGGCTTTCTATGAGTACAACAGCATGCTCATGGAGCCCTGGGATGGTCCTGCGGCTCTGGCTTTTACCGATGGCAGAAGCATCGTTGCGACCCTCGACCGTAACGGACTTCGCCCGGCAAGATATGTCGTGACCGAGGACGGTTATGTGATCCTTTCTTCTGAGTCCGGTGTCCTTCCGGTCGACGAAAACCGCGTGATCAGTAAGAACCGTCTGCGTCCGGGAAGAATGCTTGTGATTGATACCGAAGAAGGAAGGATCATCACCAACGAAGAGATCAAGAAGAAAGTGGCAACCGCGCATCCTTATAAGCAGTGGATCGATGAGAATATGGTCAGACTTTCTGATCTGGTCGATGATAATAAGTCTTCGGCAAAAGCACCTGCCAAGAACACGAAGAGCGCTGCATCAAAGACGGCGAAGTCTTCTTCAAAAACCGAAAAGGCAGTATCTTCTGTTTCGGATATCGAAGAAAAGCAGAAGATGTTCGGCTACACATATGAAGACATCAGGAAGATGGTCATTCCGATGGCGGATACCGGAGCGGAAGCAGTCGGTGCGATGGGTAACGACAGCCCGATCGCAGTGCTTTCGGATAAGCCGCAGCTTCTTTACAACTACTTCAAGCAGCTGTTTGCCCAGGTAACGAACCCGCCGATCGACTGCATCCGTGAAGACATCGTCATCATGGAAAGAATGTATCTCGGAAACGAAGGAAACATCATCGAGCCGAAGGCGACAGATGCACGTCATATCGCACTTCCGTCTCCGATCCTGAAGGATGAAGAACTTGCGGCCGTAAAGAACATTAAGAGGAAGGGCTTTAAGTCCATGGTTCTCCCGATTCTTTTCGAATCAAACGGTGACGGGCATACGCTCGAGAAGGCAATGGATGACCTTTGCAAGGCGGCATCTGTTGCGGTGGAAAAAGGCACGAACATCCTGGTACTCAGTGATCGTGATGCGGATGCCGAAAGAAGTCCGATCCCGGCACTTCTGGCAGTTGCCGGACTTCACCAGCATCTGGTAAGAACCGGTCAGCGTCATATGACTTCCATCGTTCTGGAATCCGGTGAGCCGAGAGAAGTCCATCACTTTGCACTGCTTATCGGTTACGGAGCTTCGGCGATCAACCCGTATATGGCCTATGCGACAATCGCCGACGAGATCTCTCACCAGCGTCTCGATAAAGACCTCGACGATGCGATCGACAACTACATCAATGCCGCAAGACACGGTATCGTCAAGATCCTCTCGAAGATGGGAATCTCCGCGGTGAAGAGTTACCAGGGCGCGCAGATCTTTGAAGCACTGGGCATCGGTGAAGAAGTGATCGATAAGTATTTCACATCGACCGCCTCCCGTATCGGCGGTATCGGCCTCGATGAGATTGCCAAGGAAGTCGCAAGCCGTATGGAAGCTGCCTTTAAGACTTCTGAGACACAACCCGGACTAGCAACAGGCGGTGTGTACCAGTGGAGAAAAGATGGGGAATACCATATGTATAACCCCAAGACCATCTACCAGTTGCAGAATGCCGTCAGAAAAGGCGACTATTCGCTCTATAAGGAATATAGCCGCAGTCTGAATGAAGAAAATGAAAGACTTTGTACGATCAGAGGTCTTTTGGAATTTGTTCCTTCGAAGCAGCCGATCTCTATCTTTGAAGTCGAGCCGGTAGAAAAAATCGTCAAGCGCTTTAAGACAGGTGCGATGTCCTACGGTTCCATCAGTAAAGAAGCACACGAAGCGCTGGCGATCGCGATGAACCGCTTAGGCGGTAAGTCCAACACCGGTGAAGGCGGTGAGGATCCGGAAAGATATGAGAGAATGCCGAACGGAGATTCGAAAATGAGTGCGATCAAGCAGGTCGCATCCGGAAGGTTCGGTGTTACTTCTGATTATCTCGTTCATGCAAGAGAGATCCAGATCAAGATGGCGCAGGGCGCAAAACCGGGTGAAGGCGGACAGCTGCCGGCCGGAAAAGTGTATCCGTGGATCGCAAAGACACGTCACAGTACTCCGGGCGTAGGTCTTATTTCTCCGCCGCCGCACCATGATATCTATTCGATCGAAGACCTCGCGGAACTGATCCACGACTTAAAGAATGCGAACCGCTTCGCACGTATCAACGTGAAGCTGGTTTCCGAAGTAGGTGTCGGCACGATCGCCGCAGGTGTTGCCAAAGCACGCGCCGATGTCGTCCTGATCTCCGGTTATGACGGAGGTACAGGTGCTGCTCCGAGAACGTCGATCCGCCATGCCGGTCTTCCGTGGGAGCTGGGTGTTGCCGAAGCACACCAGACACTGCTTCTGAATGATCTTCGTTCCCGTATCACGGTCGAAGCAGACGGTAAGCTGATGACCGGACGTGATGTTGCGATCGCATGCCTTTTGGGCGCCGAGGAATTCGGTTTTGCCACAGGTCCGCTGGTCGCTCTCGGATGCGCTATGATGCGTGTATGTAATCTCGATACCTGTCCGTTCGGTGTCGCGACACAGAACCCGAAGCTCAGAGAGAAGTTCGAAGGTAAGCCGGAATATGTCGTAAACTTCATGCGCTTCATCGCCGAAGAACTCCGTGAGATCATGGCGCAGCTCGGATTCAGAACGATCGATGAGATGGTCGGAAGATCAGATATGCTCCGTGTCAACAAGGCGATCAAGTTCTGGAAGTCCACGGGTATTGATCTTTCTTCGATCCTTTACCGCCCGCAGCTTGACTCCACGGTCATCACCCATCACACGGTTTCTCAGGACCACAAGCTGGAAGAGACACTCGACTATAAGGTGCTGATCCCGCTTTCCGAACCGGCCCTGAACGACGGAAGAAAGGTAAGCCTTTCTCTGGAGATCCATAACACCGACCGTGCCGCCGGCACCCAGCTTGGTTCTGCGATCACACGTATCCACGGCGAAAAAGGCCTTCCGGAAGACTCCATCGATGTGCACTTCCGAGGATCTGCCGGCCAGAGCTTCGGCGCATTTATCCCGGGAGGACTGACACTTCGTCTCGAAGGTGATGCGAACGACTATGTCGGAAAAGGACTTTCCGGCGGTAAGATCATCGTAAGAAAAGACAGAGATGCAAACTTCCGTTCCGAAGAAAACACGATCATCGGTAACGTCGCCCTCTATGGTGCAACTTCCGGTACTGCTT
>CAJOLL010000064.1 GCA_905235455.1 uncultured Clostridia bacterium | reverse complement strand
GGGTACCCACCAGTAGTAATGCCAGATATTCTGCCATTCTTTTTTGGACTTGCCGAAAAAATGCTTGGACCGGATCTCCTCTTTTTCTTCCTCTTTCTTTCTGTCGCGCTCGCCGCTGGCAATACTATAGGCACACGCGATATCGGCGAGTTTCTGCTCGTCATTTTTCGCTTGGTAAGTCTTACCTAGTTTCCAGAACTGATCGTCCAGGTCTTTCTTACTCGCCCATTCCGGCAGATCGAAATAAGCCAGTGCCTCTGCTTTCGTCATCTTTTCGATGGCAGGATCCGGAAGTACCTTCTCCTTTAGCTCCGGGACCTTATATGTTTTTTCAGGCTCCTCGACATTGTCCCTCTCTTTTTCTTTTTTTTCGGGAAGTTTCAGTTTTGCGGAACCGAGTCCATTAATCTTTTCATTTTTTTCTTTCATGCTGTTTTTGAAAAGCACTCTTATTTTGAGGCTTTCATCTCCTTTTTAAATGCTCGGAAATCGGCAAGGGCCGCCCAGCCGATCTTGATGATCTTCTTGATGTTAATGGAGTTCTTTCCGCCCTGACGAGGCTTAAAAGTAATCTCACGCAGTGTATATTTTTCCTTATAGTAAGCAAAGAATGTCGTCAGCATGACGTTCGGAAGATTATAGTCTTCCTTGAACCTTCCGACATATTTACCGACGAGGGAAGATCTCATCAGACGGAACGGTGCATTACTATCCTTGACCTTGACTCCGAAGTGAATGCGGAGAAGAAAGCACAGGAAATTCTCGACAAACTTTCTGGATTTTCCGTCACCGCGGACAACACGGTTACCGAGGATCGCGTCATATTCATTCCGAAGATCCCAGAAAGCGGAAAATTCCGCAGGATCCGTCTGTCCGTCAGAGTCTGTCTGGAAGATAAAGTCTGCGTTTTTTTCGATTGCGTACTTATAAAGCGCGATCAGTTTCGGGCCATGCTGCTTGAGCGTGTCCGGAAGAACTTCAAGTTTCGGATACTTCTCCTTCAGAAAAAGAAGGATCTCATGCGTTTTATCTGCACTTCCGCTGTCAGCGACCACCAGACGGGAGCCTTCTCCTTTTCCTTCTAAAACAGGATACCAGGCAGAGATCACCGACTCGATATTGGCCTCTTCGTTATATGCCGGCATGACAATATAAAGATCGTCCATGTTTCTTCCTCCTGTCTACTTACCAATGTATCACTTCAGTTCTTTTTTGACCATAGACAGCGCAGATGCCACGACCGCGTCCATGTCATAATATTTATACTCTCCGAGGCGTCCGCCGAAGATGATCTTTTTTTCTTTATCCGCCAGTTCTCTGTACTTCGCATAGAGCTTGCCGTTTTCTTCATCGTTGACCGGATAGTAGGGTTCATCACCCGGCTTCCACTCAGAACTGTATTCACGGCTGATGACCGTCTTGGGAAGGTCGTTGCCGTCTTCGTCCTTTCCGAAAGTGAACCACTTATGCTCGATAATACGCGTCCAAGGGGTCTCTCTGTCCGTGTAGTTCACTGCGGCATTCCCCTGAAAGTTCGACATATCGAGAAGCTCGTTTTCAAACCGCACGGATCTATACTGCAGGTAGCCGAGCGAGTAATCAAAATACGCATCGATCGGCCCTGTATAAACAATCTTATCCGCCATCTCGTTCCATTTCTCTTTGTCATCGAGATAGTTGGTAGTAAGAAGCACTTCGATCCCGTCGAGCATATTTTCCACCATCTTGGTGTAGCCTTTGGTCGGGATGCCCTGGTATAGCGCATTGAAGTAATTGTTATCGAAAGTCAGTCTCACCGGAAGGCGCTTGATGATAAACGCAGGAAGATCTTTACATTCTCTTCCCCACTGCTTCTCGGTATATCCCTTTACAAGCTTTTCGAAAAGATCTCTTCCGATCAGGGAGATCGCCTGTTCTTCGAGGTTGGAAGGTTTTTTTCCCGCCATCTCGGCCTTCTGCTCTTCGATCTTCGCCATGGCCTCTTCAGGAGTGATGACGCCCCACATCTTATTAAATGTATACATGTTGAAAGGAAGCGAATAAAGCTCGCCCTTATAGTTCGCCACCGGGCTGTTGGTAAAACGGTTAAACTCCGTAAAACGGTTTAAGTACTCCCACACCTCTTTGTTATTAGTATGGAAGATATGCGCACCGTACTTATGTACCTTGATGCCCTCCACATTCTCACAGAAAACGTTTCCCGCAATGTGCGGACGTTTCTCGAGAACGAGTACCTTCTTGCCGAGATTTTTTGCTTCCCGCGCAAATACAGAACCATAAAGACCGGCTCCGACTACCAGATAGTCATATCGCTTTTCCATCGCATTTCCGCCTTTCTCACAAGTCCTTTTTCGATGCGGCTGTTTTTCTTTCTTTTCGTATTTTACGGATCTTTCTTTTGATCTTAAATGTATCCTTAAAAACCTGCCAGATATCCTTGAAGCGGATACGCGAAAAGCCGCCCTCTCTGGTAAAAACCAGGCGGATCGGCCTCTCGATGATCTTCGCGCCCGTTTCGTTTGCGCAGGCAAGAAGCTCGATATCGTAAGCAAAGCCCTTCGTGATGACACCCGGAACGATTTCTTTTAGGATGTCGGCCTTATAGATCTTGATGCCCGTCTGCGTATCGTGCACTTTCAGACGGAAAAGCACTCGAAGCATCACATAGTAACCGAAGCTGATGAACTTTCTTAAGAACGGGTAATCCAGTTTAGACTCTTTATGCATCTTCGAGCCGATGACGACATCGGCCTTTTCGCTGTCCATATGGGAAAGGAAATCTTCGAAATGATCCGGGGACAGATCAAGGTCGGCATCCAGAAAAGCGATCCTATCACCTTTAGAGGCCTCTACGCCCTGCTTGATCGCGTAGCCCTTACCGCCGTTTTTCGCATAGGTCACAAGCTTGATATTCGGGCAGTCCTCAGAAGCTTTCTTCGCCTGTTCTTCCGTATTGTCAGAACTTCCGTCGTTAACACAGACGATCTCAAAATCATCGCAGAACGAAGAAACGATCTCATTCGTCTTAAGAAGATTTTCATAAATGTGCTCACCCTCGTTATAGGCAGGCATGACGATCGAAAACATGTCAGAAGCTCCTTTTTCATCTTAATGACCGTTTCAGCCACTTCCGCATATTTTACCATTTTCAGTGAGAAATATAAAGGCTGCCATGTGAGACAGCCTTGGGGCTTTTTTTGAAGCAGGACCGCTTTCCCTTAATCCGAAGAATCAGGTGTTCTTTGCAATCAGCTTTCCGCCACGCTTACTTACAACGTCGAAGATAACAGCTGCGAGCAATACGAGACCTTTAACTACCTGCTGCATTTCCTGAGCAACACTCATGGTATTCATGCCGAGGTTGATAATGCCCATCAGAGTAGCACCGATGATAACGCCCGGAACCGTACCGATTCCGCCGTATGCGGAAGCACCACCGATGAAGCAGGATGCGATAGCATCCATCTCATAGTTCTGACCGCTCTGAGCGGTAGCAGTCATGAGACGGGCAATAGTGATCATACCGGCAAGAGCTGCCAGAAGACCCATGTTCGTGTATGCCAAGAAGTATACCTTGTTGGTATTAATACCGGAAAGCTTGGTTGCCTTCTCGTTACCGCCTACAGCGTAGAAATAACGACCGATCGTCGTATTCGCCGTGATGTAGGTATAGAAGAGGATGACCGCGATGACAATCAGGAGAACGTTTGGAATACCCTTGTGCTGGGAAAGTCTGAATCCGAACGCACCGACAACGATCGAGATAACGATCATCTTAATGAGCCACGGAATAAACTTCTCAACTTCATATTCCTTCTTCACTCTCTTGGCTCTGTTAGAGACCGTGAAAAGAACATAGATTGCAATCGCTAATGCAGTGAATACGAGACATGTAACATTGAACTCGAAGTCACTTCCGACATTGAACAGCTTACCGAGGAAATCCGGAACGTAGCAATCAGCACCGCCGCCGAATACCTTTACGAATGATTTGCAGTTTGCGATCGAGATCGTCTTACCATTCTTAAGAACCGCAAGGGAAAGACCACGGAAGATCAACATGCCCGAAAGGGTTACGATGAATGGCGGGATACGCACATAAGCGATCCAGAATGCCTGCCATGCACCGATCAGTGTTCCGATGATGAACATGATGATGACGGCAAGGACCGGATTCATTCCGTTATTTACCATTAATACGGCACCGATCGCACCGACGAAGCAGACAACAGAACCGACGCTGAGGTCGATGTTACCGCCTGTCAGGATGCAAAGGAGCATACCTGTTGCAAGAACGAATACGTAAGCATTCTGAGCGATAACGTTGTTTACGTTACTCGGCAGAAGCATCGTTCCGTCTGTATTTACCGTAAAGAAAACAGTGACAAGGACCAAAGCGATGATCATCGTGTATTTTCTAACAAATTCCAATATTTTTGTTTTGCTTGAAGAATTCATTATCTCACTCCCTCCTTACTTGGCTGTTTCTTCAAGAGCGGGATCTTCATCCCGTGTCAGATGGGAAGCATCGTCTGCGTTGATGATCATGGACATGATCTTCTCCTGGGTAGCTTCCTTACCGTCCAGTTCACCGACGAACTTTCCTTCACTCATGACATAGATGCGATCGCACATGCCGAGAAGTTCAGGCATTTCCGAAGAAATCATGATAACGGATTTTCCTTCGCTGACCAGTTGATTGATGATGCAGTAGATCTCGTATTTTGCACCTACGTCGATACCTCTTGTAGGCTCGTCGAGGATCAAAACATCCGGGTTTGCGAACATCCACTTAGCCAGAAGAACTTTCTGTTGGTTACCACCACTTAAGTTGCCTACAAGCTGTTCAACGGAAGGGGTCTTTGTCTTGAGTTTATCCTTATACTCAACGGCGACCTTGAACTCCTTATCGCGGTCAATCACACCTTTTGAGCTGACTGCCTGAAGGTTTGCAATTGTCGTGTTGGTCTTGATCGGATTGCTCAAGATAAGGCCATTCCCTTTTCTGTCCTCGGTAACATACGCAATCCTGTTTTTGATGGCGTCTTTAACCGAATTCAGATGAATCTCTTTTCCGTCTTTGATGACCGTACCGGAGATATTATCTCCATACGATTTTCCGAAAATACTCATGGCAAGCTCAGTTCTTCCTGCACCCATCAGGCCGGAGATACCAAGCACCTCACCTTTTTTAAGATTAAAGCTGACATCATCAACGATCTTTCTTTCGGAATAGACCGGATGATAAGCCGTCCAGTTTTGTACTTCGAAGCATACTTCACCGATATGGCTTTCGCGTTTGGGGAAACGGTCGGAAAGCTCACGGCCTACCATGCCTTTGATAATTCTTGCTTCTGAACAGTCATCTTCTCCCTTGGTCAGTGTTTCGATCGTCATACCGTCACGGATGACCGTGATCTTGTCGGCGACATAAGAGACTTCGTTCAGTTTGTGTGAGATGATGATCGACGTCAATCCTTGTTCTTTAAACTTAAGCATGAGATCCAAAAGATGTTTGGATTCTGTTTCGTTCAAAGAAGATGTCGGCTCATCAAGGATCAGCAGCTTCGCATTCTTCGCAAGTGCTTTAGCGATCTCGACAAGCTGCTGCTTGCCGACACCGATATCTTTGATCAACGTACGGGAAGATTCCGTGAGACCTACGACCCGCAAAAACTCGTTACTCTTCGCGAACGTCTCATTCCAGTTGATGTGAAAGCCGGAACCGCGCTCATTGCCAAGAAACATATTCTCACCGATCGTCAGATACGGTACCAGTGCAAGTTCCTGGTGAATGATTACGATACCTTTTTTTTCACTGTCTTTTGTTCCCGTAAAATGGCATTCTTCACCATTATAAAGGATCTCACCTTCATACGATCCATATGGATGGATACCACTTAAAACTTTCATCAGAGTAGATTTTCCGGCGCCGTTCTCCCCGACGATAGCATGTATCTCTCCCGGTTCAACCTGAAGATTAACATTGTCAAGTGCTTTTACACCCGGAAATGTCTTCGTGATGTTTTTCATTTCCAGCAAATAGTCTGCCAATGTCATTCCTCCTTTACTCTAAGATAATCAACAGACTTGCATGAAATGTCCCCCTCCATCCCTTGCCAAGATGAAAGGGGACTTCACACTTAGTTCAGCTCAATTGACTTAACCGAATTACGAAGCCAGTTCAGCTTCTGTGTAATAACCGGAATCAACGAGGATTGTCTTATAGTTGTTAGCATCTGCAAATACAGGTGTGCAGAGGAAAGACGGAACGACCTTAACGCCGTTGTCATATGTCTTTGTATCATTTACCGGTACTTCCTTACCGTCCATGATCGCCTTAACCATATCAACAACCTGCTTAGCCAGGTCACGTGTATCCTTAAATACGGACATGGACTGCTTGCCATTGATCATGTTCTTTGTGTTTGTAACGTCACAGTCCTGACCTGTGATGATCGGGTACTTACCTGTATAGTTAGCTTCGAGAGCGTTTGCAACACCAAGAGCTGTGGAGTCATTGGAGCACATTACTGCATCGATCTGTGTGCCGTCAGCGTAGTTAGCTGCGATAATAGCATCCATTCTGTTCTGAGCGTTCTCTGTCTTCCAGCCTGCTGTAGCTACCTGCTCGAAATCCTTCTGACCGGACTTAACGACCAGCTTACCCTGATCGATGTACGGGTTGAGAACATCCATAGCGCCACTGAAGAAGAAGTTAGCATTGTTATCTGCCGGGTCTCCTGTGAAGAGCTCGATGTTGAACGGGCCTGCTGCATTGTCCAGATCCAGCTGATCGCGGATATATTCGCCCTGGATCGTACCGACTTTGTAGTTGTCGAATGTTGCATAGTAAGAAACTGCATCAGAGTTCATGATAAGACGGTCATAAGCGATAACCGGGATATCTTTCTCTTTTGCTGTGGCAAGTACAGTACCGAGAGAGTCACCATTGATAGCTGCGATAACGAGAACTTTGCATCCGCCGTTGATCATGGATTCGATCTGGTTTACCTGAACGGAAATATCATCGTTAGCATACTGAAGATCTACTTCAAAACCTGCAGCCTCCAGCTCTTTCTTCATGTTGTCACCATCTTGGTTCCATCTCTGAAGAGACTTTGTCGGCATGGAAACACCGATCTTCTTGCTACCTGACTTCTTAGAAGAACAGCCTGCTGCTACAGCGAACAGCATAGCGCCTGCCAGAAGTACACTCAAAAACTTCTTTCTCATTTTTCTACCTCCGTAAATTTGCTTTCGCAATTTATTGCATATACGATATTAGCACAACATGAAACATCTGTCACAAAAAAATCGAAAATTTTTCGCTGTTTTTGTTCCTTTCACATAACCATTTGTCAAACGGAGTTGATAAAAGAACGTTTTGTGCCGGTCAGATCTGCAGTTCTTCCTGACTGTCGACCTTCTTCTTTCCGCGAAGATCAAGTTTATGATAACTTCCGTCAGAATCGAGGAAATGGCTTCTCACCGTATCTTCCAATTCCACGTTCAGGACTTCCATGACACGGGCCTTGCAGTCCGGGTCTTCCACAGGGAACAGAAGTTCGACTCTTCGGATAAGATTTCTCGGCATCCAGTCGGCCGACGACAGATAAATATCTTCCTGTCCTTCATTATAGAAATAATAAATACGGGAGTGTTCAAGGAAACGTCCCGTGATCGAACGTACGGTAATATTTTCAGATAGTCCCGGAACGCCCGGACGCAGGCAGCAGATGCCGCGAACGATCAGATCGATCTTTACTCCCGCGCAGGAAGCGTCGTAGAGTGCATCAATGATCGACGCGTCGACCAGAGAATTCATCTTCGCGATGATCCTTGTTTTCTTTCCCTTCTTAGCATTCTTCGTTTCCTGGGAGATCTTCTGAAGGAAATAGTTCTTCATCTTCGTCGGTGCCGGGATCAGTCTTCTCCACTCCGGCGGCTCACTGAAGCCGGAAAGGGTATTAAAGAATTCCGAAGCATCGACACCGAAGGTTTCCGACGCGGTAAAAAGACCGATATCGGTATAGATCTTCGCCGTAATGTCGTTATAGTTTCCCGTCGCCAGATGCAGGTATCTTCTGATACCGTCTTCTTCATCTCTGACGACGAGCGTGATCTTACTGTGGGTCTTCAGTCCCACGAGACCATAGATAACATGACAGCCTGCTTTTTCAAGCATCTTTGCCCAGTTGATGTTGTTTTCCTCATCGAATCTGGCCTTCAGTTCAACAAGTACCATGACCTGTTTTCCGTTCTGCGCGGCTTCGGCCAGAGACTTTATAATCGGCGAACTGGAACTGACTCGGTACAGAGTCTGCTTGATCGCAAGCACCTTCGGATCCTCGGCGGCCTGACGGACAAATTCAACGACCGGGTCAAAGGTCTCGTACGGATGATGTACCAGTCTGTCCTTTTGGCGGATCGCATCGAAAATATTCATTCCTTCCGGGAACATCTTCGGCTTAGCCGGACGGAACGCATGGTAGCAGAGTTCCGGGAAATCGTCGCAAACTTTGCCGTAGACCTTCATAAGGAAAGTAAGATCGATCGGACCGGAAACGGAGAAAACGTCCTTCTTCGAGATTTTCAGCGAAGTCGTAAGCAGTTTCAGAAGTCTCGGATCAAGATCCTCGTTCACTTCCAGCCGGATGATCTCACCAAAACGGCGTTTTCTGACCTGCTCCTCGATCTCCTTGAGAAGATCTTCCGCCTCGTCCTCGTCGATATCAAGATCGGCATTTCTCATGACACGGTAGAAACCGGACGCCAACACCGTCGATCCGGAAAACAGCTTCGAAAGGTTCGCCTGGATGATCTTTTCGATCGGTACGAAGCAAATGCCCGTCGATAAGTGCATTTCGAAAAGTCTCGGGACAACGGTCGGAACCTGGATCGTGGCAAACCGGTAGGAAGGCTCGATGACCTTGCCTTTCTTTTCCTGTTTGGCGATCCTGCTTTGCCTTTCTTCTTCGGTCTCGTCGATAAGCACGCAGAGATTGAGCTGGCGATTATAGATCAGCGGAAACGGACGGGAACTGTCCACGGCCATCGGAGTCAGGATCGGATAAAGCGTCGATCTGAAATAATCATCACAGACTTCCTTGGCACGATCATCCAGCTCCTGGTAGTCGCTGATAAAGATGTTATGGTTTTTAAGAGACGGCACCAGCGATCTTGTATAGGTCGAATACATCAGCGCCATGGCACTTCTCGCCTTCTCGTCGATCTCGGAAAGCTGCTGCTTGACTGTTCTTCCGGAAATATCGAGTTCGTCGTACTTGATGCTTAAAAGGTCGCGGAGCGAAGCGACACGGACGATATAAAATTCGTCCATGTTCGATGCGGTGATCGAAAGGAATTTCAATCTTTCCAGAAGCGGATTCTTCGTATCTCTCGACTCGAAAAGGATACGGTTATTAAATTCCAGCCAGCTCAATTCCCGGTTGAAATAGCGGCCGGAATCCGCCTCGATATCGGCATTGTCCATCGCGGAATGCGCGACCTCCGTGGATACACCCTGGAGCTTCTTTTCTTTCTTTTCTTTTTTTGTACTCATCTGATCTGCCTCCGGACACGCAAGAATGCTTTCACTGAAAAGAACTGTTCAAACAGGTCGGTGTGATTTTCAAAGAACCACTTATCGTACGTCATGTCGTACATGGTATCGCCGCTGATGACGATCCCCTCCGGCGTCATCGAAACAGAGATATCACGGAGCTTTTGCCGGTGGGATCCGTCGAGAGCATCCGCCAGACGCAGTATCGCGGTAAGTTTACTGACCAGTACCTGATCTTCCGTCGGGATCTCGCCGTAAAGGGCATCTTGGTAAAAGTCCGGATCCGTATAGAACCGTCCGACCATCGCGACGATCTTTCTTTCCTCGTCAGACATCCCGATCAGCTCGGTCCTGTCGATGATGCTGTAAGTCGAAGGACTCGGGTTGGCGATATTGATGAACTTTCCGAGTTCGTGAAGAAGTGCTGCGACGCGAAGGAGCGTTCTTTCCCGATCGTGCATGCCGTGCAGTTTCTTCGTCGAATCGAAGATCGCGATCGCCGCACCTTCGACAAATGTGATGTGCTTCTTTTCGGATTTATATCTCTTCGCCACATGGCGCGCCGCCGAGATCAGGTCCTGCTGCGGATCGATCACGAGATCGTAATGCTTATGCGACCAGGCGTAATCGTACATGACGCCTTCCGTCAGAGACGCATCCGGCATATGCACACCGTCTACCCCCATGTAGTCGAGCATCTTCTTGACCATGAGCGCAGTCGGAAGCAGAAGCGGAGCCGTGGACGGTTTGATGTCGAG
>CAJOLL010000063.1 GCA_905235455.1 uncultured Clostridia bacterium | reverse complement strand
ATCTCGCAGTAATCTCTTACCGAAAAGCACTTGTCCCCGCTCATGCAGATCGTGTTTTTATCAGACGGATACAGCGTGTCAATCTCTTCCGCGATGACCCCGAAAAGATCCTTCAGACCCGCACCCGGGAAGCCGCCCTCGTAGCAGAGTGTGTTTTCGTTAACGTAGCCGGTCATGTAGGTGCCGAGAAGGATACCGCCCTTCTCGACAAATGTTTTCAGCTTCTCAGCCGTCTCCGGTTTCACGGAAAAGAGCATCGGCACAAGGATCAGTTTATACCCGTCAAAATCATCATCCACGGAGATGACGTCGGCATCGATCCCGTGTCGCATCAGGGCCTCCCAGTACTTCTGGCAGGTCATATCGTACTTTTTGGTTTTGTTGCTGAATCCGCCGGAAAAGTCGATCGCCCACCAGTTTTCCCACTCGAAAATGATTGCGGCTTCGCTACGTGAAGTACTGCCTTCCACCTCGGCGATCTTCTTCAGGGTCTCACCGGTATGCGCGACCTCGCGGAAGACCCGCGTGTCATTGGTCCCCAGGTGACTGACCACAGCTCCGTGGAACTGCTCCGCCGCACCTCGCGACTGTCTCCACTGGAAATACTGCACCGAATCCGACCCGCAGGCCACCGCCTGAAGAGAAAACTGCTCATGCACTTTCGGTCTCTTCAGTTTATTATATTCCGTCCAGTTCACGTTTCCCGGACAGCTCTCCATCAGAAGGAACGGCCGGTCTTTCTTGAGTCCGCGCATAATCGCGTGGTCAAATGCACTTTCGATCATGGTGTCTTCGTAACTTTCCCGGTCGTTATGAAGAAGCGGATAACTGTCCCAGGAGATCATGTCCAGTTCTCGCGCCAGAACACGGTAATCGATATCGTAGAACCGCTTCATGAAGTTGGTCGTGATCGGGACATCTTTCCTTTTTGAATTTTCTCGGATCGCACGGATCTCGTATCTCGTATAGTCCGCGAAGTTCCATGTCGTAAATCTCCGCCAGTCGAGCTTATGCCCCATGACCGCGGTCTGTCCGTTGGCATAGGGTGGCTCCACCTCAGAAAAATCACTGTACCTCGCGCTCCAGAATGTGGTCCACCATTCGTGATTGAGTTTCTTGATATCCCCGTCGTAACGCTTCCTGAGGAACTCCCGGAACTTCACTTTACAAAGATCACAGAAGCATTCGCCGCCGAATTCATTCGAGATATGCCATGCCAGAAGTCCCGGATGATCACCGACTTCTTCTGCAAGCTTTCTGTTAATGATGCTCACTTTCTCACGATATACTTCAGAGGACATGCAGTGGTTATGGCGAAGGCCATGACGTCTTCTGACACCCATGTCATCGGCGCGCATGACCTCCGGATATTTATTGTCCAGCCACGCCGGTCGCGCACCGGAAGGCGTCGCCAAGATCGTATAGATCCCGTTTTTGTATAGCCGGTCCATGATCTCATGCAGCCACTCCAGATGGAATTCTCCTTCTCTCGGCTCATACATGGCCCAGGAAAACACACCGAGAGTTGCTTCGTTGACGCCGGCCTGCTTCATATACTCGATGTCTTTTTCTAAGATATCGGGCCGATCCAGCCACTGCTCCGGATTATAATCTCCGCCATGAATGATTTTCCCGATCGGCTTTCCAAAAGCATATTCCGACATATCCGCGCCTCCATTGATACGTATTCCCACATCCGCCGACCGGTCCGGGATCACGATTTATCCCAAGTCACACCGGCATCTTCTCCATATAGACGAACACCAGTTCATCGGTGATCTTTTTCTCGTCGAAGATCTTGTAGCCGAGTTTCTCGTATAGTCTTATATTATCCACACTTTTCGTGCTGGTAAAGAGCTCGTAGCGCTTGTCGGCATAGTAGCACTCGATCTCTCGGAGAAGCTTACTGCCGTAGCCTTTGCCGCGGAAATCCGGATGCACCATGAGTTTTCCGATATAGACGGTCTTGTCTTTGGCATAGGAGCGGACGGATCCGATGATCCTTCCGTCCTCAGAAACCATCTTCAGGACGATGCCGTTTTTAAACTCTTCTTCCAGTTCAGGAAGCGTCTCTTTCAGCGGCGGAATATCCTTATTCCCGAAAAGCGCCGCCTCGCTCTGATACGCGAGATACTGAAGATCCAGGATCTCTTTCAGATCTTCTTTCTCTGCCCGCACCACATCCGGACGGATATAATAGACCAGGTTGATGCGCACTTCATGGCGCGCGATGTCGAAATTCCCGTAGCAGCAGCTGTCGATACCCAAGAGCCGGAAGCCCTGGCTTCTATAGAAAGCGATGGCATGGAGATTGCAGCTCTGGGTCTCCAGCATGATGGCACGCCGCCCGTCCCGCATGGCCTTTTCCTTCACGAGATTCATCATTCTCGTTGCGATGCCCTGTCGGTGCAGTTCGTCCGCCACCCACACTTCGGTGACCATAAGACGGTTGCTCCACTCTTCCGGACAGCACTCGATGCAGGCGAGAAGTTTCTTTTTCGGCGCGGCTTTCTCACCGCTTGTCGAGCCGGCGCCCTCGCAAGCCTCGGCCGATTCTTCTCCGATGATCCCCCAGGCTTCGGCACCGGGCCAGTAGTCCGGATAAAGCCCGTCCGCGAAATCCGGCTCATGCAATACCGGTTCATCGAATAACTTCTTTACCATATCCACATGGAATGAATCCGCATCCTCACGGATCTCCACGTCGAAGTACCCCTCCGTCGTGTAGCGCATCAGGAGCGGCGTTCCTTTCCACTCCTCTTTCGGAAGCGGAACGATCTCATATGTATTCATTTCTTCTCTCCTTAATTCCAGCTGTTAAACTTCACGCGCTCGGAGAAAGCCTTCTTACTCGGCGCATGAAAATCGTCCAGTGCCCGACCCACCGGAAGGATACAGACGACGTCGTATTCCTCCGGAACATGAAGGATCGCACCGATCTTATCGCAGATCCTATCCTCGTCCGTGATGTGTCCCTCGTACCAGCAGCTCTGATAGCCCAGCTCCACGATGGCCAGAAGCATATTCTCGATGGCCGCCGAATAGTCCTGGATCGCGAAGCAGCGGTTGCGGTACGCATTGATCCGGCGCGTCAGGACAACGATCATGGCCGGCGCCGTCTGTGCGACCGGCGGATCCAGCACTCCCTTGATTTGATCGAGCACTTCTTTGTCGTCCACGATCACTACATCCGTAGTCTGCTTGTTGCATCCGGACGGAGCGTCGATCCCTGCAGATGCGATCGCTTTAAGGTCTTCCTTCGGGACTTTTTCGTCGGCAAAAGCACCTCGGTAGCTGTGTCTTGCAGCGATCGTCTGAAGGGCGCTTCTAAGCCCCATGATATATATCAGGCATGGGTTTGCCTCGTCCCAGACACTCTCGATGACTTCCATTTCCTTAAAGCCCAGGCTCTTATAGAAAGCATTCGTGATGTCGTAATCCTCGTACATGCCCTCCTTCACGGTCTTGACCTGGATGAAGGAAAATCCCTGCTGCACCGCATAGTCCTTCGCCGCGGCGAAGAGACGGCGGCCATAGCCTTTTCTATGGCAGGTCTTAAGGACACCCATCACGGCCAGTTCCATCGTGGCATTGCCCGTCTGCTTCAGGCAGAGGAACCCCACAGGTTTTTCTTCCCCGCATGCCGCCCAGAAGGGCCAATCCACACATTCACGGATATACTGCTCGCGGCTCTCCTCGACTTCGAACCACTCCGGAAGGGCCTCCAGGATCGCACGGGCAATCGTTTTCTTTTCATTCTCATCAGTAATAAATCTAATCATAGTACCTCCAATTATTCTATTGTGGCACCCCCACGGGAGCCGATAGTTTCTTCGTAAACTATAGTATGAACGGGACGGATATTTCCGTCTTCCACATATCGGATCGTGCCGACGGTATCGGTGCGTCCGTCTTTTATGAAGATCGCGCTCAGATCTTTCATGGCATAGAGCGGATGGATCTTCGATGCTTCCAGGATTTTTCCGTAGCGCTCCTGGTCCTCCGTGTCGTAGTGGGAAAGGATCGTGATATTTGTCACACCCAGACCTCGTAGGGTTCCATTTTTTCCCTGATATCGATGGTGGTCTTACCGAGATTCATCGAGCCGGCACTGACACCGAGAAGCACGGCATCACTGTCTTTAATAGCATCGGCAATATCCTTCTCCCTGATGAGAGCCATCTGCGCGGTGGGATTTCCGCCCATAAGAAAAATGCAAGAAGCCTCTGAGAGCAGGTTCTTCGCCTCGGAAGGATCCGTTCTCCTGTCGATGACACAGTGTTTTTCAAACGGCAGACCGGCTTCTTCGAACATGGCGTGCATACCGTCCGAATCCTCGTCATTTCTTTTGGAATCTTCCGGCCAGGCACTAACGAACACCAGGCTTTTCCGGACAGTAATTTCCGCCTGAAGCCTTGAAGCGATCTCTTCCGGGAAGTGATGGTCCGGGAACCCGCTGAATAACCCGATTAGCTGCTTTCTCATTTCTTTCCCTCTTTTCTCGAAACGATCATCAGATGTTCCGTATGAGTCAGGAAATCTTCTTTATCGCAGAAGCGGATCGCGTAGTCATACCAGGCCAGCCGGATCTTTCTCGGAGTCTCCGCCAGGAGACGGCGATATGGCGCAAGGATACTCTCCTGACCGAATATCTTTACCGTCGTAAGACCCGGGATCTTTCCGATCAGTTTCTTCGCGTCGGGAATGGTCGTCATATACGAATAGGTAAAAGCGTCTAAAGCTAAACTCTCGTCCCTTGCACAGGCCTCATAGACCGGCTTCTCTTGTTCGCGGCAGATGCTTTCCCGCAGATCCCGAAGGCCATATACCACGCCCCCGAAAAGCAGGATAAAGCTGGTAAAAAGAAGTCCGCCCGGCTTTAGGACACGCTTGGCTTCCGTTAATGCCCGGATCCGGTTCTTTTCGCTAAGAAGGTGGTACATCGGTCCCATGAGAAAAACAACGTCGAAAGTGTTATCGGAAAAGCGCGACAGGTCCATGGCGTCGCCCTGCATCGCCGTGAAACGAACACCATACTGATAAGCCTTTTTCTTGGCGAAGCGTATGTTCTCCGGGCTTAGATCGAAAAGGGTCACCTCGTGTCCCTTCTTGGCATAGTACACCGAATAATGCCCCGGGCCGCCTCCGATATCGAGGATCGTGGCACCTTCCGGGATCATCTGATCCATCATGTGGACGGTGATATATTTCTCATATGGGTAGTCTTTCTTCAGCCGGTCCCATTCCTTTTTCGGGTGGCTGTCATAATATTCCTGAATGATTTCTTTCTGCTCTTTCATATATTTCCTCCGTCGGTCTTTCAGAAACGCTCTTTTGGAGGATCACCTTCATGCGTTTCTTACACGACCTCGGTCGTTACCGTTTTTATGTCCTCTTTTGTGTTCTTTATGGCGATCTGAAAAGCATCTTCGTAGATCACTTCTCCCGGAAGTTCCGTACACTCTGTCCGGTAGAGCTTGACGCCGTATTTCCTGCACATATTCCGATAGAAGTCCATCTGCTGCCAGATCCCGTTTCCTTCTTCCGTGTCCTTGAACCATGTCGTGGCATTATCCGGATTCCCCTGCTCATAAAAAGGCGGAACCGGAAGGATCTCCTCGAAATAGACTCTGTTTTTCCAGTACTCTTTTTCTTCCTCTTCCGTCAGGAGCTTGGCTTCCACCAGTTTCCAGACCGCCGTGAAGATCCCTCTCGGCTGCTGGGTAAGATATGCAATGTCTTGCGTGTGTACTCTGTAATAAAGCATAGGTTTTTCTCCTTCTTCTTTTCCGCTTCCGGTGATCCTATCAAGGATCTTCGCGACTCCGTCTTCTTCGTTCGTCCCTGTGACCGTATCGGCCACGTTCTTTACTTCTTCGATGGCATTGCCCATGGCTACGCCATATCCGATATTTCTTATACTCTCCACGTCATCGTGATCGTCGCCGAAATAGGCGGCTTCCGATACCGGGATCCCTTCTCTTTCCAGAAGTTTTTTCACACCACTCCACTTCGTTGCCGAGGTGCTCATGATCTGAAAAAGCCACCCTTCTGCCACGGTGAAATATGCATCTTCCGAAAGACCGTTTTCAGATAGGATCCCCTTTATTCTTTCCGGGATCTGATCCGACGGGCAAAGCGGCTCTGCCGGGATCGTCACTGAAGATAGCTTATGTTCTTTTCCCGCAATCAGGATCTTATACAGATCGACTTCTCGAAGAAGAGAAAGAAGGTCAGGAACCGCCGGTGTATCCCACTCGGGGATCTCGATATTTCCGAAGATGCCCTTACTTGTTTCCAGCACCACGATCAGGTCATCATGCGAAAGAACGGCGGAAAGTGCTTTTACTGCGGCGTCCCGGGAAAAGCCGTTACTGATCACGGTATCTCCGAACCTGATCCTCGCCCCGTTTAATGTGATCAGGGCATCGGCCTCGGTGAAGTCTTTATACATCGCAGAGATCGCACGCTCGGGCCGGGCAGACGCGACCGCCCATATTCCGCCTCCTTCCCGAAAAGCACGGATCGCTTTCATGGTACGCTCCGAGATCGTCTTGTCGTTTCGGAGAACAGTTCCGTCAAGGTCTGTAAAAACTGCGCGTATCTTATCCATCAGCGCCCTCCTTATGGCATCTTTATGTGTTTTTCTTATGTGAGGAACTCCGGTTCGTCGAAGACGAATCCGTGATCCAGAAGTTTCTGGATCAGTGTCTTATAGTATTCCGGCACCAGTTCCTCCGTCTCGTCATGCGCGTGGATCAAAAGGAGATGGCTTCCCTCCTCATCTGTGAGCAGCGGCTTTCCAAGCACCGGATCGGCTTCCTCTGCGCGCGCCAGGATATTTTCCATCGTGACGCCGCTGCCCGGACGGATCTCATATTCAGCGAAATCAAATGTCCAGAAAGTATCGATATCTTTATCCAGTCCCATCTCTTTCCAGAACGCATACGGGATCTGGGTATCCTTCACTTTGTTGAAACCATTCTCGCGAAGATATGCCTGCAAGGCATCTTTATTCTCTCCGCCTTTATCGCCATACGGAAAACGGAACGGGCGGTATTTCCGATCCACGCCGGCATCCTTATAGAGCTGGTCCAGAAGCTTCTCCGTCTTCTCGATCTCGGATATCCCCTCTTCGAGCGTCAGCTTCGAGAAGAAAGGATGTGTGAAGCTGTGGTTACCGACGATCGCACCTTTTTGCAGCGCATAGACGGCGTTATCGTAGTGCTCCAGGACCCGCTCGCCCCAGGCGAACATCAGGACCGGTATTTTCTTCTCACAAAGATAATCCACGATCGCACGGGTGTTATCGGAAGCGATATCGTCCATCGTCAGAACAGCATGTTTCATGTCCGGTACATCCTTTCAAAGAAAAAGAAACTATATAAAAAATAGTACCAAACCCTATGCCAAAATAATAGAGCCCGACAGTATAACGGAGCCCACGGAAAAACGGATCTGAAAAGATACAGGTGCTTTTAGAGAAGAGTCAGGAGAAGCGACATCACGGGGATCGTGAAGATGCAAAGGATCGTGGAAAGAAGGATGCAGTTCGCACTCATTTTCTGTTCTTTTCCATGGATCTCGGCCATATTCAGAATGACGGACGCGCAGGGTACGGAGCCCAGGATAAAGAGGCTCGCCTTAAAGGCGTAGGGCACCGGAAGGACGAATGCGACCGCAAAAGAGATGAGCGGGAATATAAGAAGCTTTCCGGCACAGATCATATATACGAAAGGCTCGGAGAAAAGCTCCCTGAACTTGATCGTCGACAGGCGGATACCGAGGATCAGCATACATACCGGCGTTGTCATCTTGCCGAGAAGAACGATCCCGTCGCTGACTTTTTCCGGGAAATATTTCTGCACGCCGGCGATGTAAAGAAGTATCCCGGCAACAAGCGAAAGCACGGCCGGGTTGATGACCGCCGAACGGATCGAGATATATTTTTTGTCCAGCGTCAGGCAATAGACTGCCGCCGTAAAGACCAGGATATTCATCGAAATCACATAGACCGACGAATAGCAGGCGACCTCCGGATGATCCGGAAGCAGCGCCTGGATAAGAGGCATTCCGAAGAATCCGCAGTTTCCGAGTGCGGAACCGATGGCCAGCATCCTGTATTTGTTGATGTGGAATTTCTTCCGGAGGATCAGGTAAAGTGACAGGAGAAATGCGACCTCGACCGCAAATGAGACGAGGAAGAAAAGTCCCATATCGCGAAGTGCCGCCCAGGAAAACTCCATGGAGAAGAAAGAAGAGATGATCATGCACGGCGAAAGGACGTAGATCAGCACCGACGACATCGTGGAAAGATGATCCGCCACGGCTTTCTTCGCTTTGCCCAGAAGGTATCCCGGGAACATATACATCAGCGCGACAAATACGCTTATAAATGCGACTTTAAATGCAACCATATAATCCTCGCTTTTGAATACTCGAAGATTATAGCGTATCGGGAGAATTATTCAATTCCTATTCTTATCGGAAAGTATCCATATTCTGCACAAAAATCAGGATCAGAACAGTTCATCCAGCAGGATATAGTAGTTGATCCGATCCCAGTCCGGCTTTATCCCGAGCTCCTCGAAAAGCACTTCCGGCCGGATGTCCGGATAGACCTTTCCGCTCCATGTCCCGTCGGCGTTATGCTTCAGGCTGCGGTAGCATAGTGCGATGTCCATCCATCTATCGCCGGTTCCGGTATTGCCGAGATCGATGAATCCGCTGAGTTTTCCGTCCTTGATAAAGATATTCGGCAGGCTGAAATCTCCGTGCGTGAGTACAGGCTCGTAGGAAGGCTTGTTTTCCATAAGCCAGGAAAGAAGTTCTTCCGCGTCTTTAAATCCGCCTTCGCCGAAGGTCTCCGGCTCCGTATCGCTTACGTCCACCAGACCGTGTTCCACCCGGTACTTCGCCTCGGCAAGAACCGCATCCAGATCCTGCTTTCTCGGACAGTCGGAAATATCGACGCTCCAGAGAAGTTTCAGCGCATCGGAAAGGACCCGGATCATCTCTTTAGGATGTTCCATATAGTACGAATCGCAGGCCTTCTTTGCCGGATACTTTTTCCCTGATAGCATCCGGAAGTTCCGAAAGAAGGATCTCCCGGAGCGCCGTGTATTCACGATAGTACATGCCTCTCCGCATCTCGTCCTTGCCGTCATATTCCGCATGGGTGGAAAAGATCGAAAGGATCTCCCCAAGAGGGATCCACCTCGGCTCCATACCCACTTCGATCTCCCTTTCAGTCAGATGGCGCTCCGTCTCACCGATAATTTCACCAAGAAAATACTTATTGGGCCATTTACAGTCTTCGTAGTATTCGTCGAGTTCAAGCACACAGGAAGAGGGACGGATCACGACACCGCACTCTTCCGCGATTTCACGGATCACGCATTCTTCTTCGGTCTCATCCTCTTCGAGGCCTCCGCCAGGGAGCATCCATTGATCCGTCTTCGTCTCATAGGACATAAGGATCTTTCCGTCTCTAATGATCACGGCACGGCACCCTGTCCGGCTCTTCGTCCAGTTACCGAAGTAATTGTCTCCGACTATCTCCAGAATTTTCATGCTTTTTCTTCCCATTCTTCCTTCAGGATCGAGTACCAGCTGGCATCACAGATCCCGGTATTATTTCTGTCAGAGAGGCGCAGAGTCCCCTCGAACTTTAATCCGCAGTGCGTCATGACCTTCCCCGAATTCGGGTTTCTCGGATCATGGTAACTGCAGATGCGGTTCGCTTCGACCTCTCCAAAGAAGAAATCCACGAGCGCCTGAAGAGCTTCCGACATGATCCCCTGATGCCAGAATTTCCTTCCCAGGCAATAGCCGATCTGGATCGATTCCGTATTGTCATTGACCAGCCCGTGGATCGTGCCTATGGCCTCGTCTCCGTTCTCTTTCAGGGTGATCGCCCAGTGGTAGTAGTCGTCTTTCTCATAATCCGGGAGCCACAGACCCAGCACATATCTGGTCGTATCCACATTTTCATGCGTCGGCCAGGTCAAAAACTTCGTTACTTCCGGATCCGATGCCCAGTTTTTAAACATCGCTTGTGCATCGTCCATGGTTAAACGTCGAAGGACCAGCCGATCCGTCTCTAAAAGCACTGTTCCGCAATGTTTCATATTCAATTCTCCTCTTCTAAAAAATCTCGAATTCGTTGATATGCATTGTACCGAACCGGAAAAAGAAATCCCAGTTCCTGCCAGTATAGAGTCAGGTGCTTTCGGATTCCGGATGCGCTTTGCTATTAAATAACGAAAGCAGGCTCGCGATTCCGAAGGAAACAGAAATGATCCCGGCAAAGATCAATATCGCCACACCCCATCCCCAGCGGAGGAAGAAATAGAAATCATTGTTGTTCGGATATCTCCCGCCTTTGCCGTTAATGAGGATGTTCAGGATATACCCGAAGCCATAGATAACCGTCAGCATAGCACATGCGATCTTCCACTTCATTTTCTTCGGTGCATCTGTGATCAAAATATAATCGACCATACAGATCAGCGGTACGATCAGGTGGAAATACAGATTCGCATTCTTATACATGCGGTGGTATCCATAGACCGGCCCCAGAAACAGAGCGACCACGGCAAAGGTCAGCCCCGTTGCCGTGGCTGACATAAACTTGAGGATCTTAGTTGCTTTTCCCTGATAAAAAAGCGCTACCAGGGCAACGATCCCGGCAAAAAGATTGGACTGTACCGTAAAGTACCGGAG
The DNA here is from genome assembly GCA_905235455.1 of uncultured Clostridia bacterium. GTDB lineage: Bacteria > Bacillota > Clostridia > Saccharofermentanales > Saccharofermentanaceae > Scatonaster. The sequence continues at coordinate 1,820 of CAJOLL010000063.1, read as the reverse complement.
GCACATAATGCCCCTCATCTGAAACTCCATCCAGGCACTTCTGTATGTCATGGTCATATACATGCCGATGGTAACCAGGATCACGAGCACGATATTCGTGACCGTTTGTCTTATCCGGGATACGTTCCTGTTATCATCTTTGCCAAGCATCTTTATCAGAGTCCTTTTCTATGGTTTTCCGGAGAACAGAATATCGAATGCAGATTCACCGTACTTCATACTACCATCCTCACAAAGCCCACTTCCTCGAGCTGCCGGATATATACGCACAATCTCTCGTAAAGCGGCTCCGCCTCGTCACCGAATTTTCCCGAAACAAGTTGTCCGATATCGTACACAGTGCTTTTGCCGTCGATAGATAAAAAGATAAAACTCCCCATACCTTCAAGCTTAATGTGGGACACAGAAGGCTGCTTGAAGAACCGCTGCGCGATCCTGTTCGTGAAGCCTTTATTCTCCATATCCACCGTCACCACGCCTTCCTCCGACGTGGAAAAAGCAACGCCCGGCATTTTCTCGTAAATACGATCCAGGAAATTCTCTTTTTTCGGCATGCAGTACCTACCTGTCTTTCTTACTTCTTGTCCTCTTTCTTATCCTCAGAAGAAGTCTTCTCCGATACATCCTCAGAAGCCTCAGAAGATGCGGGGGTCTCCTCTTTCGCACCTGCTTTTGCCTCAGCTTTCGCCGGCTTTTTTCCGGCCATGAGAAGAACCATCGCACCAAGAGCGATCAGCACGATCAGCGACGTTACATTTCCGGTGGGAATATGGGAACTTACATCGATCTTTTCAGCGACATTTGTCACCGTCAGGATCGCAAGAAGTACTCCAAGTATACCTTCACCGGCAATCAGGCCGGAACAGAAGAGAATGCCCTTACCGGACTCATCCTTCTGCTTTCCGTTTCTCTTGTCCACGATCCACTTGATAAGACCACCGAACATGATCGGAGCGGAAAGTTCCAGGGGGAGATAAAGACCGATTGCGACCGGAAGCGCAGAAACACCGAGGAACTCGATGACAATAGCAATAAAGACACCGATAAAGATCAAAGCCCACGGGAGGTTTCCGTCCATAACGCCCTCGATGATCATCTTCATCATCGTGGCCTGCGGAGCCGCCAGCTTATCTGTGCCGAAACCGAATGCAGAATCCAGAAGGATCATGACACCGCCGATGGCAAGCGCTGCGGCGATCGTACCCATGATCTCACCGATCTGCTGTTTCTTCGGTGTTGCACCCAGAATATAACCGGTCTTCAGGTCTTGCGAAGTATCACCGGCCATACATGCCGCGATGCAGATGATCGAACCGATCGCGATAGCACCATGCATACCATGCACACCGACATCCCCGGTAAGTTTCAGGCAGAAAGTTGCGATCAGTACCGTTGCGATCGTCATACCGGAAACCGGGTTGTTTGAACTGCCGACAAGACCGACCATTCTCGAGCTGACCGCACTGAAGAAAAATCCGAAGAAGACAACAAGGAGTGCGCCGAAGATCGTAACCGGGATCGCCGGAAGGATCCAGATCAGAATGATCAGAACAGCGATCGACACAAGTACGAAACGCATGTCCAGATCCTGACTCGTACGATCCACAGAGGCCTTTCCTTTCGCGCGTTTCGAGATCCCCTTCATGGAACTGGTAAACTCTTTCACGATCGTCGGAAAAGTCTTGATCAGGCTGATAATACCGGCCGCCGCAACCGCACCGGCTCCGATATATTTGATATAACTTGCCCAGATGGCAGATGCGCCGCCTTCTGCATAAAGTTCCGCGACCGAGACACTCGCCGGATACATAACGATATCC
>CAJOLL010000062.1 GCA_905235455.1 uncultured Clostridia bacterium | reverse complement strand
GATTCTCGATCCTAAACTACAACCAAGCTTACAGGCTTATTTTTGAATATATTGAAACTTTCTATAACACTACAAGAATTCACAGTCACTGTAACTTCTTATCTCCAGACCAATTTGAAGCTCTTTATGAGTCTCTCAATTTTGAAGTTCAAAGAAAGGCTGGTTAAAATCTCTCATTTTATGTTGGACAATTTATTGACAGAAGACCACTCACTGTATGGTAGGTTACCTTCAAATCATTCTCGGTAATATCACCGTTATCAGCTTTGACTGGCTTAAGCGGAAATAAACCAATAACAAGAGCAAGCGTCAAAATAACACTAATGAGGCGAACTCGACGAGAACGATTTTCTTTATTCATGATACAACCTCAATTTTATATAATCCTTCAACACCAATAACAGTGTACGAGCGTTCATTGTATAACGCAAGAGAATATTATATTATTATCATGGATTTACATTTTCCCTAGCCTCATTTTTTGACGACAATTTTGACGACAATCAGGATCAGATTTAATGGAAAAAGTGGGCTGACCGATATATAAATTAACTGTTCAATTGTCTGAAAGCGCCTATTTTTCAACATATTGTGTTTAGTGGGTTTCAAAATCTGATAATTCGAATCCCTCCTTCTCCGCCAAATCTCAAATCCCGAAAACCTAAAACATTAGGGTTTCGGGTTTTTTATTGTTCTTTACATCACGCTTTGACCACAAATTTGACCACAATTACGGTCAAAAGATAACAGCTTTCTGTTATAATATTAGTCGTTCTCGCCTTTATATTTGATGATCCGTATGCTGCATTTTGTTGTTTATATTCTATGAAACAAGGAAAAATGATTATGAGACAAGTACGATTGCTATTTCTATTTCTTTTTCTTTCAATCAGTGTATTTTGCTCAGTTCTTTGTTCCTGTCAGCGTTATCATTATCCCGAAGGAGATGCTGCGGTTGCAGAATTATCAGCATATATTGAGACTGAGATAAAAAACTGTTCTTTCTCATTATGGACAAGCTCGGTAAACGAATCCAGTATGGAATTGTGTTTTCAAGGAGAATGTTCACTACAGAAAGTTCTTGGTGTAACAGATTGTGCTAATCAGTATCTTGAGACTCATCCAGAATTCATTGCCATTTCAAAGTCAATGGAACTACGCATATCTTTTTCCCAAACGAGTCAACCAAACGGGATCGTCAAAACTTGAATTACTATGCCTTAGTGCGAAAACCTAGAGATGAAAAGATGTTAAATGCTTTAGAGATTCATACCAACGAAACGATTATGATATCTGCATTTCGGGACTGTGGGGTATCCTTGGAATATATAATTATTCCTTACAATGTGCTTTTTGATGATCCGGAAGCTCTTCTTTCAATCGATGGGTTAAAATACTTTCAGTTTACGGATAGAAGAGTTAAGACAGACAGCGTAGCTCTTGTGGAAGTGCTACAAGCTGTTTGCTATTACGAAGATCACAACATTACTCCGACATTCCAATTCACGTTTGGGTTGGATGATGAGCTAAAAAACGAGTATCGAGCATATGTAGAATCGCATCCGGATTATAAAGTTTTTTCCTCGTTGGAGGCAGATGCTACTTGAAATACACTACTGCTACATTTAATCGTTAGTAAAAATCAAGCGGAATATTCATTTTCACTGTATCAAAGAAATTTATTTTCATGTATAATAAATGACATATAAAATACGGAGGTGTTGTTATGACTTTTGAGCAATTAATGGATTATGCCATTGAACAAGACTGTTCTGACGTTCATATTACCGTCGGTACCAATCTTGCAGTTAGACGGTACGGAGTGCTTCATATCCTCGATGAGCGACCGACCGCAGAAGAATCTCTCGCAATGATTTATACGATCCTTTCCAACGAAGAGATCGCACGTGTAGAAGCCGGTGAAGATGTCGACTTAGGTCTCATGATCGACAATGAAATCAGAATCAGAGCTAACGTATATCATCAGCGCAATAATCTTGCTTGCAGCATCCGCCTCCTCATGGCTCAGATTCCTGAATTCGAAGACCTCGGTCTTCCGGAAGTCGTTAAGTCCATGGCTACTGCAAAGAGCGGTATCATCCTCGTAACCGGTCCTACGGGTTCCGGTAAAACAACAACAATGTCCGCGATCGTTGACTACATCAACAAGAACGAAGCAAAACACGTTATCACGATCGAAGATCCGATCGAGTACATCTATCCTCACAACCGTGCCATGATCCATCAACGAGAGCTGCACCGCGATACAGATTCTTTTGCAAGCGCTCTTCTGTCTTCCCTCCGTGAAGACCCGGATATCATCTACGTTGGTGAGATGCGTGACTTCGAAACGATTGCAGCTGCCATCACCGCCGCTGAGACAGGTCACCTCGTTCTCGCTACACTCCACACATGTGGTGCCGCACAGACGATCAACCGTATCATCGACGGTTCCCCTGCAGATAAGCAGGCGATCATCCGCCAGCAGTTCGCGACCAATATCCGCGGCGTTATTTCCCAGCTGCTCCTGCCGATCAAAGATGGTACGGGCCGTATCCTCGCAACAGAGATCATGATCGGAACCACAGCCATCAAGAACCTGATCCTCGAAGACAAGATCCAGATGATCCACGGCACCATGCAGTCCAGCCGTTCCCTCGGCATGCACACTCTGAACGAAGACCTCATCCGTCTCTACAAGGAAGGCTTCCTCAGCTATCAGACCATCGCGGATGCCACTTACGATCTGCAGGATCTCGAGAAAACACTTGGACTCAACAAACCGATCGGAGGAGCTTATTGATCCATACCGGTCAGAAGTGTTCTTAAAGATCAAAAACAGAGGTGACTTCAAAAGCAGAAGTCACCTCTTCTTTTTCCCGTGTTATAATGGGGACGGAAACACATTTATGACAGGAGGGATACTGTGAAAAAATTCGAGATCACTGCCGTTTTGGAAGAAGCTTGCCGTCAGACACTTCTGTGCCGTATGTTTTTAAAAGCAGACCCAAACTGTTACAGCTGCTTTCCGATCAAAGCCGGAGAAGAACTGTTCCTTTATATGGATGAACAGGATTTCCGTCTGGACGGATATGTTGTCCGCCGCCTCAAAGATATCGTCGAGATCAATTCGAAAGTTGATCTGACCAACGATATACTTGAAAACGAAGGCATCACCTCTTCTGTCCAGAAACTCGATATAGATATCTCCTCGTGGGAGGGGATCCTTTCTTACCTTTCTCATAACCGTTTCAATGCGATCTTCGAGTCGGAAGATCGAAACAGCGGCAACATCGATTATGTGATCGGACGCATCGAGAAAAGGGATGACCGTTATCTTTTCGTAAGAGGCTTTGACACCGACGGAAAGTGGGATGAAAAAGCGACGCGCATCGCTTTTTCCGAACTCATTTCCATCTCTTTCGGCACAAGATATGTGGAAGTATTCAGTAAGTACCTTCCGCCCTGTCCGGTCGAGCGCGATATCTCGATCTTGCCGAAGATCTGAAAATGCGGCCGTATAGCGACCGGCCGAAATAAAACAAAAAACTCAGGCGCCCTGCGCCGGACCAAACGGAGGAACACCATCATGCATTATTCTTATCGCACAAGCGGCACTTGCGCATCTAAGATCGAATTTGAGATCAACGACGGAGTCATCACCGATGTTGTATTTACAAACGGCTGTAACGGAAATTTAAAGGCCATCGGCAAGCTCGTGGACGGATGGAAGGCTGAAGATATTGCCGAGAAACTTGCCGGCAACACCTGCGGCTTCAAGCCGACTTCCTGTGCGGACCAGCTGGCAAAAGCAGTCCTGGAAGCCAAGGCTGCCGAGAACTGATCTTCTCTTACCTTTTGATCTGAACAAAATTACACCTTTACTTCGTACAAAAGCCCGACCCTGAGTTTTCTATACCAGGGTTGCTTTTTGCGCATCCGTTTCAGACTGATGCGCACACTTTCTATCAGTTCGGACAGTTCTTTTTCCGTAATACCTTGCTCACTGAATACGGCTTTCTGGGCCAGGTATTTCGCCTTAAAAACCGGTTTTCCATGAAACTTTTTACTGATCCACGCGAAGTAATGGTAATAGGCCCGTGCTCGTTCATTTACATTTTTCCGGTGGAATCTTTGCAGCCACACAAATGTATATTCCATTCGGATGATCACGATCAGAAGAATGACGGCAAGCGCGACAGAAAGCCCTTTTCTGTACTTTTTGATCCACTTCATCGCGGCATTTTCCTTGGCTATATTTCCGGAAGATCCGTTTTCCTCTACTCCCGACGGCGTAGTTCCGTCCGGAAGTCTCTGCACGTTCCCCGCGCCGGGAGTTGATGTCAGATTACCCGAAGCAGGGGTCGGCGTTGCCGGTCTCGGCGTAGTTTCCGGGTCCGGTTCCGAAGCATTTATACCATATGCCCTCATTACGGCAGATACACCATAAGCTGATTCCGCCGTATTGTTTCCCGGGGTCGCGTCAGCAAGGATCCATCCGTATTCGGGATCAAAGAATTCCATCCATGCATGGGAATCTTTGGAAGACACCTTGCACCTGACGCCGTCCGGAACATTGGAAAGCAGATATCCCGTAGTATATCGGGTCGGCACACCGAGCATACGCAGAAGGATCGCCGAGGTACAGGCATAGTGCACACAGAAGCCTGTTGCGCTTTCCGTCATGAACCACACTACGAAATCTTTATCCGCCGGCGGGTATGTCGTGTTGACATCGTACGGGTGAAGCGCGCGGACATAGTCGGTGACGGCGATAACCTTTTCCATATCGGTCATCGTTGTCACGCCGTTATAAAGGTCCATATACCAGTCGGGCAAGACCCCGCTGCTTAAGATCTCCTGACGCGTCGAATCAGGAACATAAAGCGCCTCATCATAAACATAATCCAAGTATTCCTGCGACCAGCAGGACGTTTCTCTTTTGAGCGGGACTTCGCCGGAAGCATAGTCGATCGTCTGCACAAACGCACCGTCACAGACCCCACGCACATTAAAGTCGTTGCCTGTCGTTACTTTACTTTTGTAATCGGCAGGAACCGTATATCCGTCGGTATAGTACGGAGCAAAATAATATCCGCCCAGTCCGACTGCATTTACTCTTGTAAAGAACGGGGCTCCTTTTGACGGAATCGGATCCTCATACGCATAGATCTCTTCAGAAGAGGGTTCCTCTCCCGACACTTTCCATTCATGCCCCGTGTAGGTATCACTCGAAGCCGTACGGATATACATGCTTCTCGAGCCGGTTTTCGTGCTGTTTTCCGGATTTCTGCTGCGGGTCACATAGAAGACCGTATACTCGGGCGGATCGAAGTTTCCGACCAGATTCAGATCCTCGTGACCGGGATCGATATCTACGATCTGACTGGCGATCGATGACATGATGATGCTGCCCATATATGTATCGCTGATCCGGTCGATTTGCGGCTGAAGCGCTTCTCTGGCTTCATTCGGGACAAGACCGATGATCTTTCTGATCATGTTCAGCTGGCGTACGGCAACATTCTGCCGGTTGTACTTGCTCATCGGAAAACATGCACCCAGTATGAGAATGATTGCCAAAACAGGGGCCATCAGTTTGATGAGCCTCTTGTCGCTCTGATTTCGATCCCCTTTTCGGAAGTTCTGATAAAAGCAGAGCAGCATGGTTATCGCAAGAATGATCTCGCACCAGATCTGCGAAGGGAACATATAGTTCAGAGCAACCGAGCTGATAAGGAGCGGAAGATAAAGCGGCACACACCAGAAAGCGTTCTTTCTTCTTGTGACCGCCCAGGTCGTTACCAGTGCCGGAAGGACATTATACGCAATCAAAAGTCCGGTTATGTCTTTTGACGGAATACTTTTGAACTGCACCTGCGGAAGGTCTTTAAACGTAAACTGTCGGAGCACATACTGCAGATAGTCGATCTGCCCCTTAAGAAAACCGTGGCGAATGGTCAGATAGAAGAAAAGGAAGATCGCCGACAGGTTTACGACGACGGACAGCCACTTCTTCGTTTCCGTCAGAAGATGGAAGAAAGTGGCGCCTACGGAAAAAAGCAGGATCATTATCACGAGCGGAACGGCCTTGACCTCGATTTCTTTTCCGTAGGTAGTCGTCAGCATGAACGAAAAGCTGATACCAAGGAGCGCGGAAACGATAGCGGGGAAGATATAATTCGCCGCTTTTGCCGGAACGATCGGTGCCGTGATCTTTTCTATATCACTTTTCATCGGTCTCCTCCTTCGGGATCTTCATATTCAGGATTCGGATCACCGCTTTATCCAGATCGCGCTGTGACTGGATATCAAATGCGATCTCACGTCTCATCGGCGGGAGGACACGGATCTTGTGCGGAAGTTCTTTTTTCAGAAAATAATCCGATGTAAAAAGCAACTCTCCCATGCGTCTGTCGAAGATATCCCGATCCTCGGAAAACTCCAGAAAAACTCTTGCATGACCGAAGCATTCTTCCTGCGGTTCTTTGACCATAAGTGCATCCTTTTTGGCAGAGGCTTTCCAGTGGATATTTTTGATCGGGTCGCCGATGATGTAATCTCTGACATCATAGATCTCCGTGTAAGGAGACTGGGATCTTCGAAGCGTCTTCGCCTTAAACCCATTCAGATCCGGAATGGCTTCGGGGATCCTTCTGATCGGCAGGATGTGTATTTCGCAGGCGTTCTTCATCTTCTTTTTCGTACAGAAAAGTCCGAACAGATCGTACACTTTTACGTTCTTTACTTCCATTCGAAAAGCACCGCAGTGGGTCGTGTCGACGGGAATTCCGACTTCGGTTTCGCCCTGGGCGAACACGCGGTAAGTCTTTGTGTTTCCGGTCATCTTTTCGGTAGCAAGAACATCGACTCTCGAGATCGAAAGACCCGGCAGATACTTCTGGGAGACCTTTATCTTAAGGATGGCTTTATCGCCCATCTTCACGTTTCTCGGCGCCGTCAGGACCAGCCGGTAAGCGCCTCTGGCGAACAAACACATGATCAGGGAAAGAATCGGTATGAGAAGTAAAATACCCAGGCAGAACCAGGCCAGCCATTGCTGGTAGAAAAGGAAGAATGCTATCGTGCCCAGAAGCGCGACAATATACAAAAACCGGTTCTTGAACATATAAAGAAATCCTCGTCAGACCTTCGGGGCGGGAACAGATTTCAATATCGCCTTGGCGATCTCATCGATCTTGAGTTCGTTGACTTCTGCTTCCGGTGTCAGAAGCAGTCGGTGGCACATAACAGGACAGAACACGGCCTGAACGTCCCCCGGAACAACGTAGTTTCTGTGGAAGATATATGCGTAGGATCTGGCCATCGAGGTCAGTGCCAGCGTCGCACGCGGACTGGCACCTCTTTCGAGGTCCTTATGTGTCCTTGTCTTTCCGACCAGGGCAATGATGTAGTCGAGCATCTCATCGCTTACGAAGACCCTGCTGACTTCATCCTGCATGATCGAAAGTTCCATCGCGCTGCAGAGGCGGCGCACGGCAGAGATCGGGTTGAAGCCCTCTTTTCGGGTTTCGAGCATGGCTTTTTCATCGGTAGCCGACGGATATCCCATCGAGATACGGATGGCAAAACGATCCATCTGCGAGTCCGGAAGAAGCGACGTACCGGAAGCACCTGAAGGGTTCTGTGTCGCAAATACGGTAAAAGGCTTCGGAAGCGCGTAGGTGTTTCCGTCGACGGTGACCTGTCCTTCTTCCATGGCTTCCAGAAGAGCGGACTGTGTACGCGAAGACGCACGGTTCAGCTCGTCTGCAAGGAAGAGGTTATGGAAGATCGAACCCGGCTGATACTGCATCGTCTGAGTTTTTTTATCGAATACCGAAAAGCCCGTGATATCCGAAGGAAGAACGTCCGGTGTAAACTGCACGCGTCCGTAGTCCAGTCCCATTGCTCTTGAAAAAGCAACGGCCATCGTCGTTTTTCCTACGCCCGGCACGTCCTCGATCAGGACATGCCCTCCGGAGAGGATGCCTGCAAGTGCCAGCAGGATGACGTAGTCTTTTCCGCAGATGACCTTGTTGATCTCGGCAATGATAGCATTCGTTTTATCGCTCATGGTTTCTTCCTCGTTTGGTGTTTTTTCTTCGGGCGGATGATCAGGAAAACTTATCCCCGGATCGAGAAATATGCTTTTCCGTTTTCCATCTGCACATTCTTGTATTCTGCCAGTTCGTCGATGGTCACGAGCGTGAAGCCCGCGTCGATCAGGGCCGGAACAATGGTCTCAACTGCTGTCGCTGTTGTCTCGTAAATGTCATGCATAAGAACGATATCGCCGTCACGCACATTGTTCAGAACTTCGTTGATGACATGATTGCTGTCCCTATATTTCCAGTCATTGGTGTCGATCGACCAAATGATCATGGGCATACCTGCGTTTGCGGATACTGTAGAGTTATAAGAACCTCCGACAGGACGCATGACGGCCGGACGGATACCGGTCAGGTTATAAACTGTATCTGCGCAGTCGTTGATCTGCGTACTCACTCCGTCAGCGCTAAGGCGAGTCAGTGTCGTGTGGTTCCACGTATGGTCACCGATCTGGCATCCCATATTCACCGCACGGACGACGCAGTCTTTATAATTGTTGACGCGGTTACCGACGACAAAGAATGTCGCGTGCGCGCCATACGGCTCAAGCGCATCCAGGATACGCATCGTCACATCGGTATACGGGCCGTCGTCAAAAGTCAGCGCAACGATCTTTTCCGGCACGGTCTTTTCGACATGGGTATCGATCCCATATTCACTCATCTTTGCGTCAAACGCAGGATCTTTGAGGATCGATTCCAGAACTCTCTGTCTGGAAACACCGTTCTTTAGGCCGATCTTATAAGCTTCGATCTTTTCCTGTGCGGGAGATTGACCATAGCACACTTCAAATACGGCACTGAGATATTCGTCATCTGTTGCAAAAAGCGCCATATTCTCAGGATCAGAGAGCATCTCAACGATTGCATCTTTCGTCTTTCCGGAATCCTCGAGCGTGCTGCTGACATAGGAATTGAGGTCGTCCGCACTCGGGCGGATCCCCGTAAACCGGGTATAAAGACGTGTCAGGAAAAAAGTCAGTTCCGGATTCATATCTCTTGCTTCCGTAAGTGTCACGGTGCCGGGTACGATCCCGATGCCGGAGCAGTTGGAGATAAAGTCCGGATCAGAAGCGATCCCGAAGGCGACATAAGTCATGGACATACCGCTGTCCAAAAGACCGAGGTAGTTCTCTTTTTCAGAAGGATCGCAGGATCTTCCGAGCATACAAGAAGAGAGCGCATCGATCGTCGCTTCGTCGGACAGGCCTCTTTCGGCAAAGTCAGAAGACTTCAAGATATCCATAAGCGTCGGGGCAAGTGCCTTTCCCGCGGCAAAATACGAACACCAAAGATTGTACTCTTCCTTCACCGGCGTTCTTCCGTACATCTCCTCGAAAAGCACCTTCACGAAGTTCGTCATCTCGGGATTCTTGTCGCGACTCTCAAGGTCCGTGATCGTGCCCGGTGTGATCTGATATTTCGCGCAGATCTCTTTGAACTCAGGCGTCTCCGCCGTATCGGCCAGATAGCGGCGCATGGAGATGCCGCTGTCCAGATAGTACAGATATTTCTGTCTGACACTCTCGTCGGCCGGTTTTCCGGTCATCATCTGAGACAGCACATCGATCGTCTGTTCATGGGTATACTCTTTCTGGTAAAATTCGTAACTCTGGGTAAGCATGTCGATCATGCCGACCGCCGTAGTGTTTCCGTCCTTAAGGTTCCAGTACCAGAAACCGAAGCGCTCGCCGTCGACTTCTTTGTTCAAAATGGATTTGTAGGTGTAGTCAATGAAATCCGCGGTCAGATCTTCTTTGGCACGCGACTTCGACGGTACCAGACAAGTGCCCGCAAAAACCGCAATCGTCAAGATCATGCCAATTGACCGAAAAACGAATCCGGCCGTTTTAGCTAACGCTTTCATAAACATACCTCTTCACGCAAAACTCCACTTCATCAGTATATACTACGCGCGTAACAATTAAATGACATATATGCAATTTTCTAATTACCGCTTTTCGCGAAAGATTGTTATATTTTTAGGAACAATTCTCGTTTGAAAGCAACGGGGGAAGACGATATATTATAGATGAATAGGTTAACGAGCGAAATGGATTGATACATATCCCCAAAAAGAGAACGCTCACATCAGCAGGAGTTGGTTTATGTGTTTCCCAGCTCCTGCTTTTTCATGTCTTTTCAACGGACCGGAAAAAGAAGATCTCCGGCGCGCTTCGCTTCCGACTTCGTCAGAGGCGCGCCTTCGATTTCTTTTTCCGATCCGTATTACTAAACATAAAAAAGCAGTGCTGACATCTTCGAAAAAGATGTCAGCACTTTAAAGTTTCTGTTATGTTGATCTTTATGTGATCAGATCATCTTCTCGGAGAGCTTCACGCCGCCGAGGATATGGAAGTGTACGTGTTTCACG
>CAJOLL010000061.1 GCA_905235455.1 uncultured Clostridia bacterium | reverse complement strand
GTGTCCAGTGCGGAACATGTTTCATTCCCTGTGATGAGACAAATATTCATCAGAACTATAAGGATCTGGTCTTAAAAGCCGGTGATATCGATACAAAAGTAACAGGAAGATCCACCGGCCACCCGGTAAGAACGATCCGTAACCAGCTGACAAAACTGTATCTGAAGATGGAAGCAGACGGAGCAACCCTTGACGAACTTGAGCAGCTCTCGCTTGGTTCTTTACGAAAAGCAGTACTCGACGGTGATAAGGACATGGGTTCTTTTATGGCAGGCCAGATCTCCGGTCTTCTCAAAGAGCAGATGACAGTAAAAGATCGAATGGTCTCCATGATGGACCAGGCAGAAGCACTTTTAGGAGGTAAATAATGAAGATCGCATTTATGTACCCGGGTCAGGGCGCACAGAAAAACGGAATGATGCAGGATTTCTACGAGCAGATCGAATCTGCCCGTGACCTTTTCAACAAGGCAAGCAAGATCAGCGGATACGATATCCCGGATCTGTGCTTTAACGAAAAAGAAGAACTGAACCAGACCAAGTACACACAGGTCTGCCTCCTTACCGCCTGTATGGCAGCGACCGAGACACTCCGTGAAGAAGGGATCGAACCGGATGCCACCTGCGGTCTTTCTCTCGGCGAATATACGGCACTCGTTGCTTCCGGTGCGATGTCTTTTGAAGACGCGATCAAGCTCGTTACCGAAAGAGGCAAGATCATGGAAGAAGCCGCTCCGGACATCGGCGGCATGAGCGCGGTCATCGGTATGGGAGAAGAAGAGCTCCGTGCTGCAATCGACGGCATCGAGGGCGTATATGTTGCAAACTTTAACTGCCCGGGGCAGATCGTTATCACAGGTTATAAGGAGGCGGTCGAAAAGGCCGGCGAAGTCCTGAAAGAGAAGGGCGCAAAGAGAGTCATCCCGCTGAAGTGCAGTGGTCCTTTCCACTCTCCGATCATGGAGCCTGCCGGAAAGAAACTCCGCTCCGTCATCGACGAAGTCGAGTTCTCCGATCTGAAAGTTCCGTACGCAGCTAACCTCACAGGTGACATCGTTAATGATTCCAAAGAGATCCCGGATCTTCTCGAAAAGCAGGTCAGCGGATCCGTCCGTATGCAGCAGGATATTGAAGCTCTGGCAAAAGCAGGCATCGATACATTTATCGAGATCGGTCCGGGTAAGACCATCTCCGGTTTTGAAAAGAAGACACTGTCTGACGTAGAGATCTTAAACGTCGAGACCCTCGAAGATGTGAAGGCAGTAGCCGCTCGCATCAAGGAAAAGGCGGAGGAACAAGCATGAGCAAGACTGCGATCGTAACCGGCGGTTCCCGCGGCATCGGCCGTGCTGCTGCCGTTGAACTTTCCAAGATGGGCATGAATGTTGCCGTGATCTACTGCGGTAACCGGGCAAAAGCCGAAGAGACAGTTGCTTTTTGCAAGGAAAACGGCGTGGAGGCCATCGCTCTTAAGTGTGATGTTAAGGTAAAAGACGAGGTCGAAGCATCTGTTGCCAAAGTACAGGAAACCTTCGGTTCCGTTGATGTTCTCGTCAACAATGCGGGCGTTACGAAGGACGGACTTCTTCTCAGAATGAGCGAAGAGGATTTCGATATGGTCATCGATACCAATCTCAAAGGCTGTTTTCTCTTCAGCAAGACCTGCGCTTCGATCATGATGAAGCAGAGATCCGGAAAGATCATCAACATCGCTTCGATCGTCGGCCTTCAGGGAAATGCAGGTCAGGCGAACTACGCGGCCTCCAAGGCCGGCATCATCGGATTTACCAAGTCTCTGGCAAAAGAACTCGGCTCGCGCGGCATCAATGTAAATGCCGTAGCTCCGGGCTTTGTGGAGACAGACATGACCGATGTTCTTTCTGACAAAGTCAAAGAAGCATTCCTCAATATGGTGCCGCTTAAGCGCACCGCAAAGCCGGAAGACATTGCCAATGCGATCGGCTTTTTGGCTTCTGAAAAAGCAGACTATATCACCGGACAGGTACTGACCGTTGATGGTGGTATGTGTATGTAATATCACGATGCTTTTCGCGCATACGTAAACAAAGGAAGGTAAGAAAACATGAGAAGAGTTGTAGTCACAGGAATGGGCGCGGTAACACCGCTGGGCAACACTGTTGAAGAGTTCTGGACGAACATCAAGGCCGGAAAAGTCGGTATCGGACCGATCACGAAGTTTGATACGACCGAGTACAGAGCGAAGGTCGCCGGCGAAGTGAAGGACTTCAAGGCAGACGAATATATGGATTTTAAGACCGCAAAGAGAATGGAACCGTTCTCCCAGTATGCAGCAGCTGCAGCTCTTATGGCGGTGAAAGATTCCGGTGTGGAAATCGAAAAGGAAGATGCTTACCGCTGCGGCGTTATCGTCGGATCCGGCGTCGGCTCCATGCAGGCGACAGAGCGAGAATATAAGAGACTTCTGGATTTCGGGCCGAACAAGATCGGACCTTTGTATGTTCCTCTCATGATCTCCAACATGGCAGCCGGAAACATCGCGATCGTCACCGGATTTAAGGGGAAGAATATCGATGTCGTTACAGCTTGTGCATCCGGTACGAACTCCATCGGTGAAGCGTTCCGCAGCATCCAGCACAACGAAGCGGACGTGATCCTCGCCGGTGGTACGGAAGCTGCCATCTGCCCGCTCGGTGTTGCCGGTTTCTGTGCGCTGAAAGCACTTTCCTTCAGCGAAGATCCGATGAAGGCTTCGATCCCGTTTGACAAGAACCGTGACGGTTTTGTTTTAGGTGAAGGTGCCGGTGTTATCGTTCTCGAAGAGTATGAACACGCAAAAGCCCGTGGCGCGAAGATCTATGCAGAGATGGTCGGATACGGCGCGACCTGTGACGCTTACCACATCACTTCTCCGGAAGAATCGGGTATCGGCGCGGCGCATGCCATGATGGCGGCAATCGCCGATGCAGGTATCGAACCGTCCCAAATCGACTATATCAACGCCCACGGAACATCCACCCACCACAACGATCTTTTCGAGACCCGTGCGATCAAGACCGCTCTCGGCGATGCCGCGAAGACAGTAAAGATCAACTCCACCAAGTCCATGACCGGACACCTCCTCGGAGCTGCCGGCGCAATCGAGGCGATCGTCCTCGCAAAGTCCTGCGAAGAGGGCTTTATCCACCAGACGATGGGCTCTTCCGAGACGGAAGAAGAGATGGATCTCAACTACTGCTTTGGCAGATCCTACGAACAGGATGTAAACTATGCAATAAGTAACTCTCTCGGATTCGGCGGCCACAACGCTTCCATCATCATGAAGCACTTCGAATAGTAAGAAGCAAAAGCAAATAGTGAGGTACCGACTATGGCAAAAGCACTGACCACAAAAGAAATCATGAATATTCTTCCGCACCGTTCTCCGTTCCTTTTGGTGGATGCGATCGAAGATTATAAAGAAGGGGAGTACGCGATCGGAAGAAAGTGCATCACCTACAATGAGCCGTATTTCCGGGGGCATTTCCCGGAGATGCCGATCATGCCGGGTGTCCTTCAGGTCGAAGCGCTTGCCCAGACCGGGGCTGTCGCGATCCTCTGCAAAGAGGAGTTCAAAGGACGCATCGCCGTATTTGCCGGAATTGACAAGTGCAAGTTCAAGCGTCCGGTCGTCCCGGGTGACGTACTGACCTTAAAGACCGAGATCACTGCTCTGAGAGGTCCGGTCGGCATGGGTCACGGTGTTGCCTCAGTAGGTGACGAAGTGGCCTGCGACTGCATCATCAAGTTTGCGATCCTTCCTTCAAAAGAAGAGACGGAAGAGTAACGAAAGCTTTGGAAAAACGCTCGAGAGCAAGTTTTTTCCTTTCGTCAATTCATAAACAAATAATCAAATAATTCTTAATTGTGCACTGTATATATTATAGGTATTATATAGAACAGGCGGAATCGAAAACGGTTTCGCCTGATTTGCACTTTTTCAGGATTCTGCTATCATATCGTTAGCATAAAAAGTGAGGACAGAAGTTATGCCGGATCCGAGTGTGGAAAAGCCGAAACTGAATATGAAAGAGATGGGATTTAAGAAATCCGTCATCCACCTGTGGACTTATTACAAGTGGTATGCGATCATCCCGCTGATCATCATTTTCGTTATCGTTTCAATGATCCACTCTTATCTTTCCGAGATTAAGAAGGACTATCTCAACATCGCATTTGTTAATGCACATCAGGAAGCAGACGATATATTTAAAGATTATGAAGCTTCCATCGGCAAGAAGATCCGGGTCGACTCCACATTCTTTGCGCCGAAAAATGAAGACTCTGTTTATGTCGATCCGGAAATGGCCGCAAGTGTCCAGAACCTGGCCTCTCTTCTTCGGGACGGGACTGCGGATGTGATCTTCACAAATGCCCGTTCGATTAAAGAATACGGAACATCCGCAGTGGGAGATCTTCGTCAGACCCTTTCCGATGCCCAGCTGAAAGAACTCGAGGAGAAAGACAGGATCCTTTTCCTGACAGACGAAAGAGGAAACGAAATCCCGTCCGCGATTCTGGTCACGGGACTTCCTATGTTTGAACCTGCATATTCCGAATCGGTGGAGAAGCACTACTTGATGGTCAATCCTTTTTCTGAAAAAAAAGAAGAGACCCGCTTACTGATCGAGTACATCTTCTTTTCCTAAAGATCAAATGAAAAAGCTCTGACTTAATCTTCAGAGCTTTCTATTTCATCGTTATCGTTTTCGGGATCGTCATCCGCTTCAATGTCCGGTTCTTCCTCTTCCCAGGACTCCTCGTATTCAGATCCGTCTTTCCTGTAGCGGATCTTCTTCAGGCCGAAAGCTTTGTGCAGGAAGATGGAGCAGAGGTAAGCGCGAAGAGCAAAGTTGAAGAACAGTTCAAAACCGATCAGCATATACTGCCAGTCCGGAACGTTAGCGAAAAGAAAAGCAGTGAAGAGCCAGATGACGACAAGCATGATCGTGGTCGGGAAATTCTTGATGCTCAGAAGAAGACAGTTGATCATTGTCTTTTTCAGACTGTTTTCATAAGATGCCAGAAGCGCAAACCCGTAAAGAAAGATCTGCAGCACGATCAGAAGCATGAGCCATATGGGATACTGAAGGAAAGAAATGTCTCCGGAAAGAAGATCTTTATGAAAATAGATAATGTTCAGTTCATAAATAAAGAAGGCACCGGTCGCAAGAACGATCAGCCACATGCCGAGACCTTTCCAGAAGCTGGCCTTAAATTCTTTAAAGTAGGTCTTGAAAACTTCCGTATCCTCTCCGCCTACGATACAAAGGCATACTTTATAAAGACCGCAGAGAGAAGGTCCGATCGTGATGATCGGGATACTTGTGAATACAAATAAGAGATTGACAAACATCAGATTAAAGAAGTTCGTCAGAAGACGCATCATGGGATTATCTGAATTAAAAGCACCGTTCATGTACATACCTCAAAAAAGAAGTGGATATTTTTCGAAAAGATTATATCAAAGTACACAAATAAAGTTAAAGCGCGAAACGTTTCGTGTGCGAAAAAGCAATATTTGTTGTTAATGTCATAGTCAAGTGGCAACTTTTGTAAAGAAAGAAGTTTGGGCAATGGTTATTATGTACATGTAGTTACAAGAGACTGGCGACTTGTTCGTCAAAAATCTACAAATATCAGGAGGACGATATGAAAAAAATTATTGCAAGTGTTCTTTGCTTCACAATGTGTGCTGCAATGTTCGCTGGTTGTAAGTCCGGTAGCGACGATAAGGAGACTACCGCGGCTGCGACAACTGAGACTGCAGGCAACGAAGGCGACACAACAGTTTCTCAGACAGAGACACAGGAGATCGGTTCTGGTGAAATCACACTCAACGTTTACGCGATGAGTGCTGAGGTTCCCGGCATGATCACAGAGTACTTCAAGAGAAACCCGGATGTAGCTTCCAAGTACAAGGTAGAAGCTGTAGTAAGCTCTAACGACAACCAGGCTTACGAGACAAAGCTCAACGCTGCTCTCGCTGCCGGTGGTTCTGATGCTCCGGACCTTTATGTTGCTGAGGCTGACTATCTGCTGCCTTACACAGTTGGTGAGCTCTCCACTTTTGCTGCTCCGTACGCTGATTTCATCGACGGCGTTGACAGCAAGATCGCTACAGCTGATGTTGCTAAGTACGTTCAGGAACTCGGAACAAACGCTGACGGTAAGCTGGTAGCTCTTAACTATCAGTGCACCGGTGGTGCTATGATCTACAGAACTGACCTCGCAGAGGAAGTTCTCGGCGCTAAGACACCGGAAGAAGTTGAGGCTGCTATCGGTGCTGGTACAAACAGCTGGGATAAGTTCTGGGAAGTTGCTGACAAGATGAAGGAAAAGGGTTATGCCATCGTTTCCGGTGCTGATGATATCTGGAATGTTATCGAGAAAGCATCCGCTCAGCCGTGGGTTGTTGGCAACCAGCTCACAATCGACGAGAACAGAATGTCTTACCTTGACATCTCCAAGAAGCTCTATGAGGGTAACTACTCCAACAAGACAGATTCTTGGTCTGAGGCTTGGTACGCTGACATGAAGGGTGCCGGTGAAAAGCAGGTATTCTGCTTCTTCGGACCTTGCTGGCTGATCAACTACGTAATGGCTAAACACGTTGTAGATGAAGCTACTCTTAAGGGTAAGTACAATGTCTGCACACCGCCGGTAGGTTTCTGGTGGGGCGGTTCTTGGCTCCTTGCTAACAAGGATGCTATCGCAGATCCGGACAAGAAGGAAATCATCGCTAAGATCGTTGAGTGGATCACAATGGATGCTACAGAAGATGGTCTCCAGTACGCTTGGGCTAACGGTACAATGAACGAAGAAGGCACAAAGGATACAGTTTCTTCCATGGCTGTTATGAAGATTGCTGACGGTTCTATGGACCTCCTCGGCGGTCAGGATCCTTTCCAGATTTTCATCAACGCTACATCTTATGCTAATGGTAACTGCAAGTGCCTGTATGACTCCACAATCAACAACGCTTTCAAGGATCAGGCTAAGGCTTATGCTGCTGGCGAAAAGGACAAGGACGCTGCAGTTGCAGAATTCAAGGACAAAGTTGCTGCGATGGATATCGATGTATAATCTTTGTACTACTTGAACTTGACAAAGTAACCTAGGATTCGGGGCGGACGAATAGTATTTCGCCGCCCCGTTTCTCTACTTAAGTTGAATGAACGGTGGTGTTTTGATTGAATAAAAGAAAGCTCGTAAGCTATTCTAAATACGGGTACATTTTTGCCATCCCATTCATTGTTGCTTTTGCGATCTTTACGTTGTATCCCATCATCTACACTCTCATCATCGGTTTTACAAACCACGAGGGTATCGTTCCTCCGAAGCTTAAGCTTCTGGACGATCCATTTGAAAACTTCAAGTACCTCTTCAAAAGAAGAGGTTCTGGTAAGATGAGTTACTTCCTTCTTTCCTTGATCACAACGGCAAGACTATGGGTTATCAATTTTATCCCGCAGTTGACTTTGGCTTTACTCCTTTCCGCATGGTTTACCGATAACCGTGTAAAGGTTAAGGGCCAGGGCTTCTTCAAGGTAGTTTTCTACCTTCCTAACATTATTACTGCAGCAACTGTTGCGATCATGTTCCGCGCTCTGTTCGGATTCCCGGTTGGTCCGATCAACGATCTTCTCAAGTCTCTGCACTTGATCAAGAATCCGATCGAGTTCCTGAACAAAAAAGCATCAACACGTGCTATCGTTGAATTCGTTCAGTGCTGGCAGTGGTACGGCTCTACGATGATCACCTTGATTGCGGCCGTTATCGGCATCAACCCTGAGATCTTCGAAGCTGCTGAAATTGATGGCGCGAACCGTATTCAGAAATTTTTCCGAATCACTCTCCCGAGTGTTCGTCCGATTATGCTGTTTACACTTGTTACCTCTATGATCGGTGGTTTGAGTATGTTTGATATTCCTTACCTTCTGGCTTCAGGTGGTCCGGATAACGCAACACAGACCATTGCGCTGTTCATCTATAACAACGCATTCACTCAGCCGTATAAGTACAACCGTGCGGCAGCAGCAAGTATCTGTCTCTTCATTATCATCGTTATCCTCTCCGTAGGTCTGTTCTACATCATGAGAGATAAGGATGCAGCTAAATTGGAGAAGCTCAGAAAACAAGAATTAAAGAAAGGACGGGCATAAAATATGGCAAGTAATCAAGTTGCAATGAAGAGCTCTAAAACAAGAGACTCTATCATATTCAAGACAGTCATCTATGTTGTCTGCATCATCCTTGCTCTGTTAAGTATTTGGCCTTTCTTGAACATGTTGATCAACTCGACAAGATCCACTGCGGAGATCACATCGAGCTCTATCAGTCTTATTCCGAGTAAGTATATGGCGGATAACATTAAGAAGCTGAATAAGCAGAATATGTTTAAGCCGCTCGTTGGTTTGAAGAATTCGTTCATCATTTCCACGTGCGTCACGATCCTCACTGTATATTTCTCCTGTTTGACTGCTTATGCTATCTTTGCATATCAGTGGAAGTTGAAGAAAGCATTCTTCGGACTCGTTATAGGTGTTATGATGCTCCCCGGTACTGTTACCATGATCGGTTTCTACCGTGCATGCTATCAGTTTCACTTGACCAACAACAAGTTGTTGCTGATTCTCCCTTCAATTGCAGCTCCGATGACAGTATTCTTCATGAAGCAGTATCTCGAAGGTTCTGTTTCATTGGAAATCGTTGAATCCGCCCGTATCGACGGATCCGGTGAGTTCCACACATTTAACTCGATCGTACTGCCTATTATGAAACCGGCTATGGCTACACAGGCTATCTTCGCATTCGTTGGTTCTTGGAATAACTACTTCCTCCCGATGATCCTTTTCAATAAGGCGAAGAACTATACAATGCCTATCATGGTCAGCTTACTCAGAATGGACCAGTACAAGACAGAGTATGGTTGCGTATATATCGGCTTGTCGATGACAGCGCTTCCGCTTATCATCATCTATCTGTTCCTGTCGAAGTACATCGTATCCGGTGTTGCTCTCGGCAGCGTTAAGGGTTGATCCCCTTCCGACAGATCGATTACTGAATCAAAAAGTAATAAGGGCTTCCGTTTGGAAGCCCTTTTTTTATCCTTATGGTTTAAAAAGAAGAATCAGCTGATTTCTTCAGCAGATTCGGCCGGTTTCTTTTTGGTAAGCCGAAAGTCGGAAGGCGTCAGATTCGTGGCACTCTTAAAACTTCTGGTGAAGCTGGTGAGGTTGTTAAATCCTGTCTGGAATGCGATTTCTGTAATGGTCTTGTCGGTATCGAGAAGAAGGACTTTGGCCGCCTGCATTCTTCTGTGGCGGACAAACTCATAAAAAGATACATCCGTGTACTCTTTAAATAGTCTCGCAAAATGAAACTTGGAAAAACCGACATAATCCGCGGCCCATTCCAGAGAAATCTCATCCATGAAGTGCACATTGATGTGATTGATCAGAGCCTTGAACTTTACGTACTTATCTTTTGTTTTCACATCTTCGAGCGGAATCGGTGAACACTGCGGATTGGTAGAAGCGATCAGACTGAAGATGTTCAGAAGATGCGCATAGATCGGCATCTCCAGAACCATGTTCTCATACATGAAGTACAGGTCGTTGATCTCCATAAATGTGGAAAAGATCTTGCCGTAAATGGACGGATATGTGGATTCGTTGACAAGACGGACCTCCTTGAAGAAATCCGTAAGAAACTGATATTCGAAGAACTGGTTTATAAAATCGACGACGAACAGATAGATGAAACGGCATCCTTCGTTCTGACATTCGATCTCGTGCAGGATTCCCGGCGGAATGAAAAGGATATCCCCCGGATTCAGGGTATAGGATTTTCCGCCAACGATATATTTGTATTCATTTTCGATCGGGATGCAGATCTCAAGAACGTCATGCTTATGCGCAGCGAAGTTGCCGAACTGGTTGTTGTACCAGATACGCATGCCCGTTTCCGGAATGAAATCAACGTCCTCGTCTTCTCCGTGAAGAACACGTTTTGAAAACTGACGTACAGGCTGACTGTAAATGATCGGCGTTGCGTCGTCATGACCTGCGGTGATGATCTCCACATTTTGCAGTTCGTCGTTCATGCATCTGTTCCTTTCAAGATTGATCTCGGTAAAATCTTTCTCTATTATATCAAATCGAGGGAAACTCCGTAAAAACTGCCGTTTTGTCCTGCTTATTCAAAGTCGGGGATAAAGCTTTCACTGACAGTGCCGCCTTCCTGGATAAAAGCATTCTCCTGTCCGAGAAGGGTCAGGTGATCGATCATGGAACGATAATGCTCCGGCGGAAGCGAACGGTCGAGCTCTTCGGGTGCGCCCGGCATAGGTGTGTACTGATTCATCAGGCTGATCGTAATGCTGTTCCCGTACGTTTCACAAAGATGATCCAGAATATGCTTGCTGTCAAAAAAAAAAGAAGCCCTGGAAGCATAAGATGACGGACGATGACGCCTTTTTGGATAAGGCCGCGGCCGTCGAATTCCTGCGTCGGGCATTGACGGACCATTTCGGCGATCGCTTCTTTTGCTCGTTCGAAGTAGTCTGCGGCATGGGCATATTTATTGCTGATATCGCTTGAAAAGAACTTCATGTCGGGAAGATAGATGTCAATTGTTCCTTCAAGCATCTTCATTGTTTCCACGGATTCATATCCGCCGCAGTTGAAAAGGGTCGGAATGGTAAGCCCGCGCTCTCTGGCGAGACGGACCCCTTCGATGATATGCGGAACGAAGTGGGTGCCGGTGACGAAGTTGATGTTATTTGCTCCCTGCTCCTGTAGGGAAAGCATGGCGTCCGCAAATTCAGAAACCGTATACGGGCGGCCGGGAAGAGCAAAAGGAGAAGAGGAACCGCGTTCACCGGAACTCAGACGGCGCGAGATCTCATGGTTCTGGCAGAAGATACATCCGAGATTGCATCCTGTAAAAAAGATCGTGCCGGAACCGGAAGAACCGGAGATGCAGGGCTCTTCCCACATGTGAAGTCCGACTCTTGAGATACGAAGTTCAGATGTCATCCCGCAGACACCGGCCTTAAGTGATCTGTCACATCCGCAGTTTCTCGGGCACAGATGACATGAGGAATAGGCATCCGAAAATGCATCCAAAGTGCTTTTTGAGCAGAATTCCACGAAAAAGAAGCTCCTTTTCATTCATTTCTTATCAGTATATCGCATTGACAGGAAAAAGAGTGATTTCATACAATAATCACGAAAAGGAAGGTGATGTCGAGTGATCGGTTCCCGACATGAAGAATGCGGCGTATTTGGTATCTTTGACCGAGACGGTCTGAAGATTGCTCCGCTCGTATACTATGGTCTTTTTGCACTCCAGCACAGAGGCCAGGAAAGCTGCGGCATTGCCATCAATAATGACGGCTGGATCCGCTGTCAGAAGAACATGGGCCTCGTTTCTGAGGTGTTCACTCATGACATTATCGATTCCCTTGAAGGCACGATCGCAATCGGCCATGTCAGATATTCCACGACCGGTGCAAGTATTCTGAAGAATACGCAGCCGCTCGTTACCCAGTACGTCAAAGGAACACTCTCCCTTGCCCATAACGGCAATCTGACCAATGCGATTACGCTGAGGCGCGAACTCGAAGAGGAAGGTGCATTTTTCCAGACGACGGTCGACTCGGAGATCATCGCATATCTCGTTGCGAAAGAACGCACAAAAGCACCGTCTGTCGAAAAGGCCGTGGAGAAAGCCATGGAGCGCATCCAGGGCGGATACGCACTTCTCGTCATGAGCCCGAAGAAACTGATTGCCGCCAGAGACCCGTATGGCTTTAAACCGCTTTGTATGGGTAAGATCGGCAATTCGTACGTGTTCGCCTCCGAGACATGTGCACTCGACGCAGTCGGCGCGAAATACGAGCGAGACGTAGAGCCGGGCGAGATCATCGTGTGTGATGAAAACGGGATCTCATCCATCCGCACACATTGCAGAGGTATCTGTAATATGTGTATTTTCGAATATATTTACTTTGCCCGTCCGGACAGCCGGATCGACGGCAAGAGTGTATATGAAGCAAGACTTCAGGCAGGAAGACTTCTGTGCCGTCAGCACCCGGTCGATGCGGACGTCGTTATCGGCGTTCCGGAATCCGGACTTGATGCGGCAAGCGGTTTTGCCGAGGAAGCAGGGATCCCTGCCGTCCGCGGCTTCATGAAAAATAACTATATCGGCAGAACTTTTATCAAGCCGGAGCAGGGCCAGCGCCAGGAGGCGGTACACATCAAGCTGAATCCGGTAGCGGAAGCGGTCAGAGGAAAAAGAGTCGTTCTGATCGATGACTCGATTGTCCGCGGCACGACGATGGCCAACATCGTTAAGATGCTCCGTGACGCGGGTGCGACGGAAGTGCATGTCCGCATCAGTTCTCCGCCGTTTATTTCTCCGTGCTATTACGGCACCGATGTGCCGAGCTGTGATCTTCTGATCGCATGTCAGCACACGATTCCGGAGATCTGTGAGATCCTGGGGGCCGATTCTCTCGGCTACCTGGAAGTGGATTCTCTCGGAGATCTGATCGGGGATACCACCCATTCTTTCTGTGATGCCTGCTTTACCGGAAACTATCCCAACGAAGAGACCGGCATCGACATGATGGAACAGTAAGGAGTAAGCAGTAAGGAGTAAGCAGTAAGGAGAAACACCATGATTTCTGCAGTGATTTTCGATATGGACGGCGTGCTTCTGGATAGTGAGCCTTTTCACGACCAGACCACCACTTCGATCCTGGAAAGCTATGGCGCTAAGGGCGCGTATGAAGCGATCCGGCCTTTTGTGGGAAGATCTCCGGAAGATATGTGGGCGGCCATGAAGGTCAAGTACGATATTCCGGCGTCCGTAGAAGATCTGGTGGAACTTCAGTGGAAAAAGAATGTGGCCGGTATTAAAGACTCGGGACTGGAGCGTTCTGAGGGCCTTTCTGAACTACTGGATTTCTGCCATGAAAAGGGGATCCGGATCGCAGTGGCCTCTTCTTCCAGACAGGATTTTGTGGAAGCGGTATTCGACCATCTGAACATATGGCCTTATGTGGAAGTATTTGCCAGCGGATCGGAAGTGGAGAACGGAAAACCCATGCCGGATATTTATCTTTTGGCAGCGACCCGTCTGGATATCGATCCGGAAAGATGTCTGGTGGTAGAAGACTCTACAGCAGGCGTTCAGGCCGGACGCATGGCCGGAATGTATACTGTCGGATACGATAATCCCACATCCGGCGGCCAGAATGTAGAAGCTGCCGATGTGGTAGTGAAGTCTTTAAAAGAGATCCCGAAGATCATCTCTCAGCTTTCGGAAGTCAAAGTCCTTCCGGTCACGTCGCCCACGAGAAAGATGGCGGTGGTGTCTCTGGCACAGATCATCTGGAATGAGCATTTCCCGAAGATCATTTCCCAGGAACAGATCAACTATATGGTGGAGAAATACCAGAGCATGCCGGCCATCGATAAGGCTATCACAGATGACCACTATCAGTATTTCCTTTTGATCCTGGGTGACACACCAATCGGGTATATGGGCGTAGTGCCGGAAGAAGATGACGCCTTGCTTTTAAGTAAACTCTATCTGATGAAGCCTTTCCGGGGCCAGGGGAAGAGCAATATTCTGTTTGACAAGGCGGAGAGCGTGGCCAAAGAAATGGGAAAGAAGAAGCTGCGTCTTTACGTGAATAAAAGAAATTATATACCGCTTCGGGTTTATTTGCGCCGGGGATTCTGTATAATAGAAGAAAAAAAGACGGATATCGGATCCGGATTCATCTGCGATGATTTTATGATGGAAAAGGAACTCTGATTTTTTACTTTCTGCCGGAGGTGCAAATGTTATACAGTACCACGAAAGAAAAAAGGCGTAACTTCCCGGAAAGGGCAGCGCGGATCCTTTTGGTTTGTACGGTCCTGATTTCTTCTTTTTCACTTCCGTCCTGCAAACCGAAGGATTCCTCTGAAAAGACAGTATCTTCCACAGAAGATACCCGCCAGACCGAAAGCGTTCCTCAGGTTGGAAATGTTCCAGGTGAATATCAGAA
The DNA here is from genome assembly GCA_905235455.1 of uncultured Clostridia bacterium. Lineage (GTDB taxonomy): Bacteria > Bacillota > Clostridia > Saccharofermentanales > Saccharofermentanaceae > Scatonaster. The sequence continues at coordinate 2,571 of CAJOLL010000061.1, read as the reverse complement.
GATCATCGAAGAAGACCGTTTCCGGCAAGTAGAGGCATATTCGGACAAACTTTTTTCTTTTGAAGCAAGTGAATCGGATGAGGGTCAGAGGAATCACACGATCACCATGATGGATCTTTACGGAGAGCCTGTTGTTTCTTATTCCATCGAACTGGACAACGCCTATGGTATCTCCGGCTTTGCACCCACATCGGACGGAGGATTCATTTTCGCAGCCGGATATAGTCCCAACTATATTCCCGGAAGAGATCAGGCCGAAAAAGGATTTCATACACGGGTCATCCGATGCGATGAAAAAGGCCAGGTGGTGTTTGAGATCGTTCTGGATCAGGAGTCGATCCGGTCTTTCGAGCATTGCATAGAAAAGGACGGGAAATTCTATTTCTTCGGCGAATACCAAAATGAAGAATATCCGGATGTGTCCGTGCGGGTGATCGATGGCAAAGGAAATCCGGTTTCGATCAAAATCATCGGCGGTAGCAGTCATGATAAGCTGCGGCACGTGGAAGAGACCGAGGATGGATTTGTTCTTTGGGTAGATTCCATGTCTGAAGACGGGGACTTTTCCGGCTCCGGGGCAAACTATCATGAACTTTACTGGGAAATCACGCTGGATGCGGAACTGAATATCACCGGAAAGGAACAACTTTCAGAACGTCCGCCGCTTCTGGTCCGTGTGGGAGAAAAAGACGGAAAACCGATTTATAGTAATGACCCAATGTTCGAAGGGTTTGATGCCGGATGGATCAATTGCTATATCGATTACGGGGATACCTATCTTCTAGTGTCAAATCACAATACCGGCGAATACCCCTATACTCCGCCGCTGATCAGCTCGATCTGGTATTATACGGAAACTGTCTATTCCATGTATGATGATAAGTCAGGAACATTGCTATTCCGCGCTTCTGTGGATTCCAGCCCGGATTATGATGCCATGAGAAAAAATACGCAAAGTGTGTGAATGAAAGAGAAAAACGGCGAAAATCGATGAATTTTTGAAAATCATCGAGATTTTTGAAGGAAAAGTGTTGACAATCCTCTTCCTCGCATATATTATAGGGAAGCGCCCGAAACAGGGGGATTTATGCGTGATACTTTTTAGGAGGAAGAAGTCCATTATGAAGACATTTGTTGCTACACCATCAAATATCGAGAGAAAATGGTACGTAGTTGATGCTTCCGGCAAGACACTTGGTCGTCTGGCTGCTGAAGTGGCAACTGTTCTGCGCGGTAAGAATAAGCCGACATACACACCGTTCATCGATACAGGAGATTATGTAATCGTCATCAATGCAAGCAAGCTCGTTCTTACAGGTAACAAGCTTGACAAGAAGATGTACCGTTATCACACAGGCTATGCAGGCGGACTGAAGGAGACATCCTACAGAAAGCTTATGGATACGAAGCCGGAGAAGGCTTTCGAGATTGCAGTAAAGGGTATGCTCCCGAAGAACGCTCTCGGACGTCAGATGTTCAAGAAGCTGAAGGTTTATGCAGGTGCTGAGCACGAGCACGCTGCACAGAAGCCGGAAGTTCTGAACTTCGAAAGCTAATATAGGGAGGAATAAGTTACATGGCTAAGAAAGCTACTAAAGTTTACTTCTATGGCACAGGTCGTCGTAAGAATGCTGTAGCATGCGTACGTCTTCTTCCTGGCACAGGTAAGATCACCATCAACGACAAAGATATGGACGATTACTTCGGTCTTGAGACTCTGAAGCTCATCGTTCGTCAGCCGCTCGTAGCAACAGCTACAGAAGGCAAGTTCGACATCATCTGTAAGGCGGTCGGCGGCGGTATTTCCGGTCAGGCCGGTGCTATCCGTCACGGTATCTCCCGTGCTTTGGTTCAGGCAGATGAAGAAGCTTACAAGGCAATTCTTAAGAAGGCCGGTTTCCTCACACGTGACGCACGTATGAAGGAAAGAAAGAAGTACGGTCTCAAGAAAGCCCGTAAGGCATCCCAGTTCAGTAAGCGTTAAACAAAGCAAGCAACCACGCGAAAACCCAGCAACCATGCGGTCTGCTGGGTTTTCTTATGCCCGGGGAACGGCTGTCGTAATTTATTCCAACTTGACGTATTTTGACGTGCCCGTTAACCAAAATGTGTGGTTAAAGGCCATTTTTGGTTAATAAAAGGGTTAAAGTGGGGGCATAAACTTCCCCCGTAACTATAATTTTAGCGTGGTTACGGGGGGCTCGTCAAACTCTGACACAGGGAAGATAGTGGAATTGTCAATTTAAGTTTAGTCATAAAACACACTAAAAGTTTTATCTGACCAAGAAACCCGATGGAAGCGTAGCGTAACGAGGGTTTCTTGGTCGTCCGGCCTCAAGCGGCAACCTCCTTCCTCTGTGATAATGCTCTATATACTGCCGGAGGATATCCTCCGGGATTTGATGTATAGATCCTCTGCTGATTGTAATAGATATAAACATATCGGAATATCAACGTCTTAACATCTTCCAGCTTCATCCTGTCAGCGCCATAGTTATCGTTATATACGGATACCGCCATTACTTCATCGATTGCTGCCGAAAGAATCTCATCCTTGCTGGGCTTATTAAG
>CAJOLL010000060.1 GCA_905235455.1 uncultured Clostridia bacterium | reverse complement strand
GAGAAGGTCGAAAGGCTCTGCTCGATGCTCTGCTCATCGCCGATGTCGGCAAGTACTTTTGTAAAAGTAGATACTTCGGATCCGTCGCTGCACGGGATGAAAAGACCGGCCATCGCCATCAGAGAAATAAGTCCGCATGTTTTCAGCGACACCGTCTTACCGCCGGTATTCGGACCCGTGATGACCAGCGTCCGATAATCCGTTCCGACGGAAAAATCGATCGGCACAACACGATCCTTTTCGATCAGCGGATGACGTGCTCTTTTGAGAACGATCCGGCCCTGATCGTTAATGATCGGACGCGCGCCGTCCAGTTCCAGCGCGAACTGCGCTTTTGCCTGCATAAAATCGATATGCCCGACCAGCGCGATATCCGCAAGGATCGTATTCTTATTGATGCCGACCTTACCGCTTAAGATACCGAGGATACGGTTGATTTCCTCCTGCTCGGCCGCGGTCCATTCGCGGATCTTATTATTTAGTTCGACGACCGCCATCGGCTCGATAAAGAGTGTCTGTCCGGATGCGGACGTATCGTGTACGACACCCGGGACTTCGCCCTTCTTTTCCGGCTTTACCGGCACACAGTAACGGCCGTCACGCATGGTGACCAGCTGGTCCTGCAGGGCCTGCGGGTTCTTCCGGATCAAGCGTTCCAGGATCTCACGGATACTGCTCTGCGCATCCTTGATCTGTCTTCTGATGTTGTAAAGCTCATTACTGGCACGGTCATTCATCTCGTTTTCGCCCGTGATCGCCATGGATATCTCTTTTTCCAGAGACTCGAGCGGGACGAGCTGTTTTAATTCACGCAGCATCGCGTGATCAGCGGTCTCGACCTGCAGGGACTTAGGCTCGACATGGTAAAGTCGTTCAACCGTCCGGAGAAACTGGGCGATGTTAAGAAGAAACTTCATCGTCAGCGTCGCGCCGGTGTCCGAAAAGCGCACAGCGTCACGGATGTCGTTGACGCCGCCTAATGGAAGCGCGCCTTCTTTTATGAGAAACTCCAGCGCGTCTTCGGTTTCCTTCTGCCAGGATTCCACGAGCGGGAGATCCGATGTCGGGATCAATCCGTAGCAAAGTTCACGCCCGTATATCGTACGAGCGTGATTGACCAGACGGTCTAAGATCTTGTCATATTCCAGAATGGAAAGAGAACGGCCGCGGACTTGCTTCCGCCCGGCATCCTCTTCAAATGTTGTATACATAGACTCCTCTAATTTCCCTGAAGAAGCCTTGATTGTCCTATTTCGAAGAAACTTCTTCCTTATTACGTAAGGAGCTTCGATCTTTCTACTTCGTCCAGAGAGATCGTCTTCTTCATGGACAGGCCTTCTTCGATATCTACGTCTGTGATCTCACCGTTTTTATAAACCACGAGACGGTTCAATCTCATATCTTTAATACATTCGATCGCACGAACACCCATAAGGCTTGCCATCGTACGGTCACGAAGCGTCGGGCTTCCGCCTCTCTGCAGGTGGCCGAGGATCGTCGGACGGGATTCGATCTCCGTCGCTTCTTCGATCTGCTTAGCGATTTCGGTCGCATCACCGGCACCTTCTGCAACGATAACGATGTAGTGGCGCTTGCCCTTATTTCTGCAGTCAAGAATCGCCTTGATGACTTCCTTCATATCCCACGGAACTTCCGGAAGGAGGATGATCTCCGCACCCGTCGCGATACCTACGTTCAGCGCAATATAACCTGCGTGACGGCCCATGACCTCGATAACGCTGCAGCGCTCGTGGGAAGATGCCGTATCACGGAGTTTGTCGATTGCTTCCATCGCGGTATTCATCGCCGTGTCATAGCCGATGGTGTACTCAGTGCAGGCAATGTCATTATCGATCGTGCCCGGAATACCGATGACCGGGATACCGATTCTGGCAAGATCTCTTGCGCCCTTAAACGAACCGTCACCGCCGACGACTACCAGACAGTCGATGCCGAATACCTTACACATCTTTGCGCCCTGAAGAACACCGGCCGGTGTCTCAAAGCTCTTCGATCTTGCCGTCATGAGGAAAGTACCGCCGCGCTGCAAGGTCTCGGAAACATCTCTGTGGCCGAGTTCCTTAACTTCCCCCTTCCAAAGACCGTGATATCCGCGGGTAACACCCATCATCTTAAAGCCGGCTTTCGTACCTGCACGAACGACCGCGCGGATCGTTGCATTCATACCCGGAGCATCGCCCCCGCTGGTAAGGATACCGACGCCTCTGACATCCGGTTCCTGGCTCAGGTCGATCTTCGCGTAGTTCTTCGCTGTCATTTCCTTAAGGTTCGGCAGATTTCCGTTCGTATATTCTTCAAACATATTCCTTGTCCTCAGCGATCCGCCATTGGTCATCGCCGTTTACTTTCCTAGATTTATATCTCGTATTATACCAAAGCAATTACATCAGTGAAACATTTTATGACAAAGCACTTAGAAGAGCGATACATTTTCGATGCCGTATTCACGGACAAGGATCTCGCAGACATCGCGGCTCCATTCGATGCTGTATTCAGGAGAAAGACGCACGTTTCTCTTTTCCTTCGGAAGTGCGACATATACCGGCACACTGCCGTGAAAATACATGCATGTCGAAAGAAGTCTCTTATATCCTTCATCTTCAAAGTTCCCGAAATACCGGATCGCCAGGCGCAGCACATTCGGGTTGTTTTCCGGAGAAGTTTTCTTCGGAGCTTCTCCCTCCGGAAGTGTTGCTCCCTTCTCCTCCTGCTGAGACTTTGACGCAGAAGCGGACACCTGCGCGGAAGTATCGAATTTCGGACGGCGGTTATTGTTAAAGCCTCCGTTTCTCTGCGGCGGAAGCCGGCAAAGTTCCTCATTGTCGCGGGAAAGCGGCACACAGTCTTCAAGTATCAGTTTCACCGCCTCATCCTCGACCTGCACACGCCCGCGGATCAACAGTGCTTTTGACGCATTGATCGCGGCACCGTTTCTCGCGTAGGCTTCCGGGAAAACGACCACTTCATAGTCACTGAAAAGGTCCTCGATCCGAAGGAAACACATACTCTTTCCGGCCTTCGTCGTTTTCTGGTTTTTCGATGTGATCAGACCGGCCATCGTGACCTGTTCCTTATCGGAAAGAACTCGTCCCGAACCGACGTCTTCGCCCAGGGTCTTAAGGAACGATGTACTGTCGGTATTCGCCGAAGCCATCGCCTTTTTGTAGTCATCAAGCGGATGCCCGGAGATATAAAGGCCCAGCATCTCTTTTTCCTTGGCAAGACGGTCCTCCAGGTCAAATTCGGAAACATTCGGAAGGAGCGGTTCATCCTCCGCCGCGGCCTTTTCGTCTCCCAGGAGACTAAAAATCGAGATCTGGCCCTTCATCGCCTGTTTCTTGGAAGAGGACAGACGATTCAGATACGGCTCGGCCGCGCCGGCCATCTGGGATCTCGGGATACCGAATTCATCCATGGCCGAAGACAGTATCAGACTTTCGATCATCTTCTTGTTGATCTCCAAGCTCTCACTTCTTCTCAGAAAATCACCGAACGAGGTGAACTCACCATTGACCTCTCTGTCGATAACAAGTTTGCGGACGGCGCTTTCACCGACGTTTTTTACGGCCGTCAGACCGATACGGATCTGCTTATCGCCCTCGGTCGAGAATTTAACAAGGCTCTTATTGACCGACGGCGGCAGGATCCGGATGCCCATCTTCTTGCAAACGGACGTATACCAGGCAGACGCGGACTGATTTCCGAGGAAGCTGTTGAGCATGGCGGCCATAAACTCCGTCGGATAGTGGTATTTCAGATATGCGGTATAATAACCGACCACGGCATATGCGGCAGCATGGGACTTGTTAAAGGCATATCCCGCAAACTGCGTCACATCGTCGAAGATCTTTCTTGCGACCGGTTCGGAAACACCGGTTGCGATCGCACCGGCGACTTCCCTGCCCTTTTCGTCTTTACCTCCGTAGATAAACGTCTGGCGGTACTTTTCCATAAGGGAAGCCTTCTTCTTGGCCATAGCGCGGCGGATGTTATCGGACTGTCCCATCGAGAATCCCGCAAGATCTCTTACGATCTGCATGACCTGTTCCTGATAGATCATACATCCGTAGGTCATATTCAGAATCGGCTCGAGGAGCGGATGGTCGTACTTAATGGATGTCGGATCATGACGGGCCGCCACATACTTCGGGATCTGGTCCATCGGGCCCGGACGGTAAAGCGAGATGCCCGCGATGATGTCCTCAAGCGAAGACGGTTTCAGGTCGACCATGAACGAAGTCATACCCGAACTTTCAAGCTGGAACACACCCTCCGTGTCGCCGCGGCTGATCATCTCAAAGACCGGCGCCTCATCCATCGGGATGCGGTCGAAGTCGATCTCGATGCCCTGGTTCTCCAGGACCATCTGCGCAGTATCGCGCATGACCGTAAGAGTACGAAGACCGAGGAAGTCGAATTTCAAAAGGCCGATCTCTTCGGAATTGGCTTTGGCAAACTGAACGACGACAGACTCATCGTTTTTTGCCAGCGGCGCGATCTCCGTCAGAGGCTTAGCCGAGATGATGACACCTGCGGCATGGGTCGATGCGTGACGGGGCATCCCCTCGAAAAGCATCGCGGTATCGATAACCTGTTTAATGATGTCGCTGTTTTCATATTCGTTTCTCAGCTCCGGCGACATCTTCAATGCACCGGCGATCGTGATTCCCATGGTATTCGGGATCATCTTGCAGATGCGGTCGCTGTCCGCATAGGAAACATCCAGTGCCCTGGCCACATCCTTGATACAGGCTTTCGCCGCGAGAGTTCCGAACGTGATGACCTGCGCGACGCGGTCCTCGCCGTATTTTCTCGTGACGTAGTCGATGACTTCCTGTCTTCTTTCGTAGCAGAAGTCGACATCAAAGTCAGGCATGCTGACACGTTCGTTATTTAAGAAGCGTTCGAAGATAAGGCCGTATTTTATCGGGTCGATATTCGTGATCTGAAGCGCATAAGCCACCAGAGATCCCGCACCGGAACCACGTCCCGGGCCGACCATGATGTGATTCTCTTTGGCATAACGGATGAAATCCCATACGATGAGATAGTAATCGGTATATCCCATCGACGTGATCACCGACATCTCGTATTCGGCGCGCTTCCTATACTTCTCGATCTCCTCCGGATCCGAGCACCGGGCAAGCCGTTTCTTCAATCCCTCCTCGCAAAGGTGCCGCAGATATTCTTCGGCATCGGCAAACTCCAGCGGAACATCGAAGGCAGGAAGATGTATCTGGTCGAAAGTATAGCCGGCATGGCACATACTCGCGATCTTCGTCGTATTTTCGATCGCCGAAGGAACGGATGAAAAATACTCTCGCATCTCTTCTTCCGACTTGATGTAAAAATCGTCCGTCGGCATCTTCATGTGATCCGGATCGCTCATGCTCTTGCCGGTCTGCATACAGAGCAGCACCTCATGGGCTTTGCTGTCTTCTTTGTACATGTAATGACAGTCATTGGTAGCAACAAGCGGAATGCCCGTATCGTTACTGAGCATGATGAGATGCTGATTGACCTGCGCCTGTTCAGTCATCTGATTACTCTGGATCTCCAGGTAGTAGTTTCCGCGCCCGAAAACGCGGTCGTACCACAGCGCCGCTTCTTTCGCCTTATCGAATTCTCCGCGGAGGATATGCGTCGCTACTTCGCCGGACACGCATGCCGACAGCGCGATCAGCCCCTCCGAGTACTGTTCCAAAAGCTCGTGGTCGATCCTCGGCTTATAGTAGAAGCCTTCGGTAAAACCTGCGGATACCAGTCGGTTGAGGTTCACCAGGCCCTCGTCGTTTTTGGCAAGGAGCACCAAGTGATAGTAGCCGCGGTCTTCGGTCTCTTTCATGAAACGGCCGCGCGGCGCGACATATACCTCACACCCGATGATCGGATGGATGCCCTCGGCGGTCATCGCTTTATAGAACTCGACCGTACCGTACATGGTGCCGTGGTCGGTAATGGCACAGGAAGTCATGCCCAGTTCTTTTAAACGGGCAGCCAGACGTTTGATGCGGATCGCACCATCCAGAAGACTGTATTCGGTATGCAGGTGCAGGTGTACAAAACCCTGCAAAGACTCTTCTGCCATCTGTTGTTCCTCTTATTCTTACTTCTCGAAAAGCACCTGTTTTCATAAGAAAGTGCTACCCGAAAGCCTTTATCCGTCTCCCAATTTCCCCTTTACGATCACCAGAAGATCACGAAGCCTTGCCGCCTCTTCAAACTCGAGCTCCTTGGCCGCAGCCTTCATTTCCTTATCCAGGCGGGAAGCAAGCTTCTCCAGTTCTTTTTTCGACATATGCGTCTTCTTGTCATTCATAAGATCCGACAGATCCTTCATGTCAATCTTATCTTCGCGGCTGACTTCTTCCATCGTCGCCAGAACGTCACGCACTTCTTTTTTGACGCTCTTCGGAGTGATGTTGTTATCTTTATTATACTGGATCTGGATCGAACGTCGACGGTTGGTTTCGGAAACGGCGTCAAACATCGAATCCGTCACGTCATCCGCATAGAAGATAACGCGCCCGTTAACATTTCTCGCGGCACGTCCGATCATCTGGATCAGAGATCTCGTCGATCTTAAGAAACCTTCCTTATCGGCATCGAGGATCATCAGGAGCGAGACCTCCGGAATATCCAGGCCCTCACGCAGGAGGTTGATACCGACCAGAACGTCAAACTCACCCTGACGAAGTTCACGCAGGATCTTCATGCGGTCCACGATATCGATATCCGAGTGCAGGTATTTGACCCGGATCTCTTCCTGCTTAAGGAAGGCCGTCAGGTCTTCACTCATCTTTTTGGTGAGCGTCAGGATCAGGGCTCTTTCGCCCTTCTTCACCGTCTCGCGGATCTCGGTGAGGATATCTTCCATCTGTCCCTCGACCGGACGGATCGAGATCTCCGGATCGAGAAGTCCCGTCGGACGGATGATCTGCTCGACGGTCTCTTCGCTGTGTTCCGCTTCATACTTACCGGGCGTCGCCGAAACAAAGACCGTCTGTCCCATCTTCTTTTCAAATTCTTCGAACTTAAGCGGGCGGTTATCAAATGCAGAGGGCAGGCGGAAGCCATAGTCCACGAGAGTGGTTTTTCTGGAGCGGTCACCGTTATACATCGCGCCGATCTGCGGCACGGTAACGTGCGACTCGTCAATCATGAGAAGATAATCGTCAGGCATAAAGTCGATCAGCGTGAACGGCGGCGAGCCCGGCCGTCTCTGCGTCAAATGGCGCGAGTAGTTCTCGATGCCTTTTACAAAACCTGTCTCGGAAAGCATCTCCAGATCATACCTGGTCTTCTGCTCGAGCCGGTATGCCTCGATGAGTTTTCCCTGTTCACGAAGCTCGGCAAGCCTTTCTTCCAGCTCCTCCTCGATCGTAACCAGCGCATGGTCGAGCTTTTCTTTTGTCGTCGCATAATGCGACGCCGGAAAGATCACTGTGTAGTTTCTGTTCCACATGACCTTGCCGCTGATATAGTGGACTTCGGTGATCTTTTCGATCTCATCGCCGAAGAAAGTCACACGCGTCAGAAGTTCCTCGGAAGACGGCGGAAAGATATCGAGCGTGTCGCCTTTTACGCGAAAAGCACCTCGAGTGATCTCAAAGTCGTTTCTTACGTACTGAAGATCGATGAGTCTTCGGATGACTGCATCACGGGAACAGACCATTCCCTGACGCAGATTGATCATGAGGTCCTTATAGTCGGACGGGTCGCCGAGACCGTAGATACAGGAGACCGACGCGACCACAATGACGTCTCTTCTTTCCAAAAGAGAGCTCGTCGCGCTGTGACGCATACGGTCGATCTCGTCGTTGATATCACAGTCCTTTTCAATATATGTATCCGTCGAAGCGATATACGCTTCCGGCTGGTAGTAGTCGTAGTAGGAAACAAAAAACTCCACCGCGTTATCCGGAAAGAACGCCTTAAACTCCGCAGCCAGCTGAGCGGCAAGCGTCTTGTTCGGCGCGATGACCAGCGTCGGACGCTGGGTCTTCTCGATAATGTTCGCCATGGTAAAAGTCTTACCTGAACCGGTAACACCAAGGAGTGTCTGACCACGCATTCCCGCGTTCAGTCCATCAACCAGTTTCTCGATCGCCTGCGGCTGATCTCCGGTCGGAGTATAATCGGAACGAATTTTAAACGGAACCATCATCTCGTTCATAAAAGCCTGCCTGTTATTCGAACATATTTTCGTCCGATTCAGTATAGCACATCTCTACTTAAATGAAAACTTAATTTCTATATAATTTCTAATTAGCAAGCTCCCTGAATTTGCATTTCCGCTACTTACGATGTACAAGCACTGTGACTGTTCCTCATAGGTTATGAGAATATGCCCAGAATCAGAAATGCCCCTCCGATAAGTATAACAGGTACTAATAACAGACATACTCCGATAGCAGCCGCTCCAAAGGATTTTTTACCCTTTATCTTACAGATAATGCCGTATATGATGAGTAACAGTCCCGGAATAATAGCTACCCACGGAATATCGGCTTGTATCTGCAGCTTGTCAGCATTCCAATTCATACCGAGCAGTATTTCCAAAATCGAAATTAATAAAGTGGTTCCCGCAAAGGTGTAAATAATTATTCTGTGTCTTTCCTCAATATCTGTTTTGGCGATCTGAATAACGTTATCTACTGTTTCCTCCGCAATCTTGTTTGCATTTGTTGTTTCTGACTTCATAAGTTCTGTAATGGATACCTCTAAAGCATCAGCTAAAACTTCTATTGTATTTATGTCCGGGAAACCCAAACCTCTTTCCCATTTACTGACTGCCTTATCTGTCACCCGGATTTTTGCAGCTAAATCTTTCTGAGTCATATTAAGATTTTTTCTTCTGTCAGCTACAAAGCGACCGAATTTTTCTGCATCCATTTTCTTCACCTCCTTCGATTGCCATCCTATGATCATTCAATAGAAAAAACAACCGACGTATCGTTTACCGGCCAGAAACCCGCCATTTTACAGGCATTCTACGATTCATTTACAAGGCCGAACAGGTTTCTCTTCGTACTATAAGTCATTCATTGACAACCGAAAAATCAATCTTTTACCTTTTATAACATATCATATACACGAAACAGGAGAAGATTTATGTCAACCACAAGAGTCTGCTCCCGGTAAGTATACGAGAGGCGGTGATTTATATATGAACCGGATCAGTCCATCGTATCGACGACTAAGATCCTCTCGATCGGTACTTGAAATGTCAGTGACAGCACGACGAGATTGTCGATCGTCGGCATTGTCAGTCCTCGTTGCCACTTGTAAATGGCCTGGGGTGTGGCGAAACCGAAGATATCCTGTAGATCTCGTACGGACAAACCTGCATCTTCGCGGAGTCGTACGATATTACATCCTGTTTCTTCCATGTTGATGATTGGTAACATAGGTCATTCCCCCATTCTGTTTTGAAATAAAAAAGCCGCTTTTCCGTTACCCGAGGAAAAGCGGCTGTCGTTTACAACTCATTGTGAAACATATTATTCAAAGCGTTTCACAATTGCTTTTCCATACATATCCATCAGCAGACGATGTTTACCGGCGCGTGTCATAATGACGGCGGATCCTGCTGTAGTTGCTGATGTAATATAGGCTGTTGTCCAGTTCGTAATATTGATTCTCATTTGCGAAACGCTCCTTTCTTTAGAATTTAGTGTGTTTATCTTTCGATATACATTACTCTAGCACTACGATTTTCATTTGTCAGTATACCGGCGGTATAAATTTCGACCATATTTCTCTTCCATTGATCTTTAGTCGTTATAGTACATGTACATATAAAGTTCCGTATCGTTTTCGATGTCCATAAAAACAACAAGCGTTCCCGCCTTACAAGGACCTACGATGACCCAGGATGTCGTCGACGGATTCGGGACGAGTTTTTGTCCGGAGAAAAGCGAATACTTCTCGATGTTATAATCCTTCAGTTCGATCTCGTGGTAATCATCTCCGAGCACGTTATTCATCTGCACGATCAGTTCATTGGTGTGATCACCGCTGTCCACCTGGAACTTCGCCTCAAATCCCGTCCTGTTGAAAAGAGATCCGTAAGATACATACTCTTTCAAGTCACAATAATCCGGGATATCGATGCCGGTCTTTCTCTCGATGACCGCCATCTTTCTGTCGCGGATCAAGAAGAATACCAGAATGCCTCCGAGAAGCACAATAAGCGAAATAAGAACGATGACCACTCTATTGTTTTTCATCATGTATCCTTTCCGAAAAGACGCTGCGCGTTCTCTGTCGTGATTCTCGCCATTTCTTCGGCGGAAATCTCCTTAAGGCGCGCCATCTCCTCCACTACATACTTAACGTAAGCCGGTTCATTTCTCTTTCCGCGCATGGGCACAGGAGCCAGATACGGGGCATCGGTTTCCACCAAAATGCGCTCTAACGGAAATTTGAACTTAACGAACTTAGTAGCCTTCTTTAAGCCGCCTACGGTAAGCACCGGCTCGAATTTCTCAGCCGGTTTGCCGTCCTGACCCGTGCGCCTTCCGAAAGCGTTCGCTTCATTCATGACAGAATGCCTCTCATTC
>CAJOLL010000059.1 GCA_905235455.1 uncultured Clostridia bacterium | reverse complement strand
AGGCGGTTTGATCCCTTGCCCGGGTATCAACCGTACTGAGTTTACCAGTGTCGTTCAGAACTGGGGGCAGATCGGCAGCTTGATGGATATTATCGCAGGTGGTGGTCTTTACGCAGCAACCATCTTCGCTATGGGTATTACTCCCTACATTAACTCCTCGATCATCATCCAGCTTCTGACAGTTGCCATCCCTGCTTTGGAAAATCTTGCCAAAGAAGGTGAAGAGGGACAGAAGAAAATCCAGAAGATCACCCGTTACTTGACAGTAGGTCTTGCTCTTATGCAGGCATCTTTCTTCTGCTACGCTACAAGATCTGCTATGACAGGTTATCTGCCGAAGCCGCTTTGTGCAGCACTGATCATCCTGACATTTACTGCCGGTACGACATGTGTTGTATTCCTCGGTGAGCGCATCAATGAGAAGGGCATCGGTAACGGTGTATCCCTGATCATCTTCGCCGGTATCGTTACACGTATCCCGCAGATGATCCAGACTCTCTACTACGATGCACTCAACATCGCAGGCAGCTTTAAGAACGCAGCTCTCGGTAACACTCTGGGAATCACGGCTTTTGTTATCGTATTCCTGATATCCCTGGCAACGATCATCTTCTGCGTATATGTTCAGAATGCAGAAAGAAGAATTCCGGTTCAGTACTCAAAGAAAGTCATCGGAAGAAAAGTCTATGGCGGACAGAACACTTACATCCCGTTGAAGGTAAATGCATCCAGCGTTATGCCGGTCATCTTCACGATGTCTTTCCTGTCGCTTCCTTCGACGATCGTGACATTCTTCTTCCCGAACAGTAACAACATCATTGTAAGATGGTTCCGCGACTTCGGCGGCAGCCCGTTCTACTATATTGCTTACTTCATCTGCATCTTTGCTTTTGTATTCTTCTATTCTCTGATCCAGTTCAATCCGATCGAGATCTCGCAGAATCTGCAGAAGAACGGTGGATTTATTCCGGGTGTCCGTCCGGGTCGTCCGACTTCGGAGTTCATCGCGAAAGTGGCTAACCGCCTTAACTGGTGTGATGCATGCTTCCTCTGCATCGTCGTTCTTGTACCGACATTGCTTGGTAAGCTGACAGGTATGGAAGGCGTATGGTTCGCAGGTACGTCCGTTCTCATCATGACAGGTGTTGCCAACGACCTGGTCGACCAGATCGAATCGCAGATGGTTACCCACAACTACAAGGGATTCCTTGTATGACGAATAAGCAGGGTACGCGTTATGCTGCTTAACGGTAATGCACAAACCATAAGATAAATGCCATGCAGCCTCGCGTGCTTACACGTGGGGCTGCATGTGCGTGTAAAAATGATAATAGAGAAGAGGTTTTTCTAATGAAACTGATCCTTTTAGGCGCACCGGGTTCCGGTAAGGGAACTATGGCAGCGGTTCTGAAAAACGAGTATAAAATTACACATATATCCACAGGAGATATTTTCCGTGCGAACATCAAGGAACAGACACCTCTGGGTATTGAAGCCAAGAAGTATATTGATGCCGGGAAACTGGTTCCGGACGAAGTTACCATTTCCATGGTAGAAGATCGCCTCAGCCAGGAGGATTGCAAGAACGGTTATCTTCTCGACGGGTTCCCGAGAACGATTGCGCAGGCTGAAAAACTGGATGAGATGCTTGCCAAGAGCAATTCTCAGATCGATGCGGTCATCAAGGTCGATGTTCCTTCTGAGATCATCATGGAGCGCGTCGTAAACAGAAGAGTATGCACATCCTGCGGAGAAAGCTACAACGCAGTTTCCCGTCCGACGAAGGTTGAGGGTGTTTGTGACGTTTGCGGCAAGGAAGTTATCCAGCGCGATGATGACAAGCCGGAGACAGTGAAGCAGAGACTTGTGACATACGAAGAGAACACAAAGCCGCTGATCGATTTTTATGAAAAGAAAGGCATCGTGATCTCCGCAGATAACTCCAAGAGTCCGGATGTTGCTTTTGCACAGGCTTCCGAGGCACTCGCTGCCAAGGGTTTCAGAAAGGCGTAATCAATGATCGAAATCAAGACAGAAGCGGATTTTGCAAAAATGCGTGAGGCCGGAAAGGTCGTTGAAGAGTGCCTTCTGACACTCGGAGATAAAGTCGAGCCCGGCATCACGACATGGGAGCTTGACGAGATCGCCAAGCAGGTCTTTGACAAGCATGGTGCGATCTCTTCGTCATATCACTATGGCGATCCGCCGTTTCCGGGGCAGATCTGTATCTCCCCGAATGAAGTCATCGTTCACGGTATCCCGAGAAAAGATGTGGTCCTTAAGGAAGGCGACATCGTCACTTGTGACGTATGCTGCTCACTCGACGGACTTCACGCGGATGCGGCAAGAACTTTTGCCGTAGGAAAGATCTCGGAGGAGGCCGCCAAACTGGTAAAGGTTACAGAGGAATGTTTCTGGAAAGGTTTTGAAAAGGTTTCTGCCGAAAACCGCATCGGAGACATTTCTTCCGCCGTACAGGCACACGCCGAGAGCTTCGGCTACGGTGTCATCCGTGAACTTACCGGCCATGGCATCGGACACCAGCTTCATGAAGATCCGGATGTTCCGAACTACGGAAGATTCGGTCACGGCCCTCGCATCGTGACGGGCATGGCTTTCTGCATCGAACCTATGATTTCGATGGGAAGAAGAGAGATCGCAGTATTAAGTGACGAGTGGACGGTCATCACCCGTGACAGAAAATACGCAGCACACTATGAAAATACGATCATTATGACAGAGAACGGACCGGAAATCATCACTTTATCGGAGGGTAAGAATGTCTAAAGAGGATGTAATTGAAGTAGAGGGCATCGTTGATGATGCTCTTCCGAACGCAACATTTAAGGTAAGACTGGAGAACGGTCATATCGTACTTGCTCATATCTCGGGCAAACTGCGTCAGAACTACATCAAGATCCTGCCGGGTGACAGAGTCACAATGGAGCTTTCTCCATACGATCTGTCCCGTGGCCGCATCACTTGGCGCGCGAAGTAAAAATCGCGCCCAAGATCCGTCCTTAACGGCCTGTTGAGGACGAAACAAAAAAAGTGAAGGAAAAATCAAAAACTCTCTTGAAATGCAAAGGGTTTTTGGTATAATGTTTTAGCGTGCGCGCATAGCGTATGTTAGTTTTGCATTGTTTTTTAAGTAGACAGGGAGGTTACGTCATGAAAGTAAGACCGTCGGTAAAACCCATGTGCGAGAAGTGCAAGGTCATTCGTCGTAATGGTCGTGTTATGATCATCTGCTCGGATCCTAAGCATAAGCAGAAGCAGGGTTAAGTCCTGATCCTCCTGTTTGCAGGCTTCGTCATTGTCTGCATAAGACAGGAAACGAAAAAAGTTTGGATATTACATGCACCAGTTATGCCAAGGCGGCTGCCTCTCCTAACCCGAGAGGATCTTAGCATCAGCATGTCATATATATACGAAACAAAACATTTATTGATTCATTCATGGAGGTACACAGAATGGCTCGTATTGCCGGTGTAGATCTGCCAAATGACAAAAGAGTAGAAATCGCTCTTACGTACATTTATGGCATTGGTAAGACAAGTTCTGATCGTATTCTTGCGGACACACAGATCAATCCTGATACACGTGTTAAGGATCTTTCTGAGGATGACATCGCTAAGATTCGTGACCAGATCGAAAACAATTACAACGTTGAGGGTGACCTGAGAAGAGAAGTTTCCCTGAACATTAAGAGACTGACAGAAATCGGATGCTATCGCGGCCGCCGTCACAGAATGGGTCTGCCTGTTCGTGGCCAGCGCACCAAGACGAATGCTCGTACCCGTAAGGGACCGAAGCGTACGATCGCTGGTAAGAAGAAGTAAGGAGGCGAACCCATGGCAGCAAAAGCAGTTAAGAAAACGGCCGCAAGACCGAAGAGAAGAGAGCGTAAGAATATTGACAAAGGTCAGGCACATATTCACGCTACATTCAACAACACAATCGTTACGATTACTGATATGCAGGGTAATGCAATCTCTTGGGCTTCCGCCGGTGAGATGGGCATGAAGGGCTCCCGTAAGGGTACACCGTTCGCTGCTCAGATGGCATCTGAAGATGCAGGTAAGAAGGCAGCCGATCACGGTATGCGTACCGTTGAGGTTTACGTTAAGGGACCTGGACCGGGTCGTGAATCTGCGATCCGTGCTTTGCAGACAGCAGGACTTGAAGTAACCATGATCAAAGATGTTACTCCGGTTCCGCACAATGGTTGCAGACCGCCTAAGAGAAGAAGAGTCTGAGTTCGGAGGTATAGAGAATGGCTAGATATACAGAAGGAACCTGCCGTCTCTGCCGCAGAGAAGGAGACAAGCTCTTCCTCAAGGGTGAGAGATGCTATTCCGCAAAGTGCGCACTTGCTAAGAAGAGTGCCGCTCCGGGTCAGCATGGTCAGGGCAGAAAAAAGATTTCAGAATATGGTGTACAGCTTCGTGAGAAGCAGAAGACAAAGCGTTTCTACGGCGTACTCGAGAAGCAGTTCAGACTTACCTATGCACGCGCCGAGCGTAAGCAGGGTAAGACCGGTGAAAAGCTCCTTGAGCTCCTAGAACTCCGTTTCGACAATGTCGTATATCGTCTCGGTCTGGCTTCTTCCAGAAATGAAGCTCGTCAGCTCGTTACACACGGACATTTCCTCGTAAATGGCAAGAAGGCAAACATCCCGTCTATGACACTGAAGACAGGTGATACGGTCTCCGTTAAGGAAACATCCAGAAAGTCCCCGAAGTTTGAGACACTTTCTAATTCCCGTCCGGTACCGGCATGGCTGTCTTTCAACGAAGAGACACTTACAGGATCCATCGTAAGAGAACCGGCTCGTGAGGATGTTGATCTCGAGGTCAAGGAGACACTCATCGTCGAGTTGTACTCGAAGTAATAGAAACCTTTCGCTTTGCATGACAAGCTAGGAGGATAAATATGATTGAAATTATGAAGCCGACAATTGAGTGTGTAGAAGTCAACGAAGACAGCTCCTATGGTAAGTACGTAATCGCTCCGCTTGAGCGCGGCTACGGTACGACACTGGGTAACTCCCTTCGTCGTGTGCTTCTTTCTTCCTTGTCCGGTGCAGCAGTAACATCCGTTCGTGTTGAGAATGTTTTCCATGAGTTTTCCACGATCCCGGGCGTTATCGAGGACATGACCGAGATCATCCTCAACGTTAAGGGCATCCGTGCTAAGCTTCATGTTGATACACCGAAGACGGTATACATCAGCATGGATGAAGGCAAGACCGGCGTAGTTACAGCAGGCGATATCGTTCACGATGAAGAAGTAGAGATCATGAATCCGGATCATGTCATTTGCACAATGAACGGAGCAGGTCGTCTCTTCATCGAACTCACGATCAGCAAAGGCCGCGGCTATGCTACGGCTGACCAGAATAAGCCGGCAACACAGACGATCGGTACGATCGCTATTGACTCTATCTTTACTCCGGTAAAGAAGGCCAACTATCGTATCGAGAATACGCGTGTCGGTGAGAGAACAGACTTTGACAGTCTGACTCTTGAAGTTTGGACCGATGCAACCATTAAGGTTGATGAGGCTCTTTCTTCCGCAGCAGCGATCCTTCGTGAGCACTTGGGTCTGTTCACTGCTCTTACGGACGTGACCAATGGTCCGAGCTTCCGTGATTCTGATGACAGCTCCAGCAAGAACTCCACACATGACATCGTCATTGAGGATCTTGATTTCTCCGTTCGTACATATAACTGCCTGAAGCGTGCAGGTATCAACACGATCGGTGATCTTGTTGCCAAGTCGGAAGACGAAATGATGAAAGTCCGTAACCTCGGTAAGAAGTCTCTGGAAGAAGTTATCCAGAAACTCGAGGATATGGATCTGTCTCTCGCAGATGTCGAGGACTGAATAGCGGCTCGAGGGTCGGCTAGGATATTTTAAATATACAGGAGGTATGAACCCATGGCAGGTTACAGAAAATTAGGAAGAGTCAGCGATCAGCGCATCGCAATTTTGAGAAATCTGGCAACATCTTTGGTTGTTTGTCCGGTAAAAGAAGACGGAAAGGCACTTTCCGAGAACAGAAAGCATGTAGTAACAACTGTTGCCCGTGCTAAGGAAGTTTCTAAGATCATGGATAAGCTGATTGCTGATGCCATTCGCGAAAAAGACAACTTTACAACAAAGGAAATCACGGTTTCCTCTGCAAAGCTGGATGCGAAGGGCATGAAGGTCCTGGTTTCCAAGACTTCCAAGAACGGCAAGAAGTATGAGGTCGTTGATCGTCAGGTTTCCAAGAAGACGGTTCAGGTTGATGCTCCTTCTCGTTTGGCAGCTCGCAAGAATGCAGCTTACTGGCTCAGAAAGAGCCACGATGCTGAGGGCAATGTTGTTAACCCGGTAGACATTCTCTATGATGAGATCGCTCCGGCTCTTGTAAATCACAAGGGTGGTTACACAAAGATCGTGAAGCTCGGCACACGTCGCGGTGACGCTTCCGAAATGGCTCTCCTCACATTTGCTGAGTAAGATAGCCCAAATGAACTGATACAATAAAGTGGCGGATGGGCTGAACCCTTCCGTCACTTTTACTATCTTAAAGAAATCGGAGACAGCAGAAGCATGGAATCCAATATCAATGACTTTTCGGAATATAACCTGACAGTGAAAGCAGAGGATATCCTGTTTTCCTATGAGACGAATTCCGGTAAGGATGTCGTTGCGGTGGACCATGCTTCTTTTACTGTGAACAAGGGCGAATATGTCGCCATCTTAGGCAGAAACGGCTCCGGTAAATCCACACTGGCTAAGATGATCAACATTCTGGAGTTCCCGGATTCGGGAAAACTTTCCGTATTTGATCTGGAGGCAGATAAAGACGAGAACTTCTGGCCGATCCGTTCCCACTGCGGCATGGTATTCCAGAATCCGGACAACCAGATCGTCGGAACAACGGTAGAAGAGGATGTGGCATTCGGCCCCGAAAACCTCTCTGTACCACTCCCGGAACTGGCTCTTCGTGTGGAAAAAGCACTTGGCTATGTCGGCCTTCTTGAAAAGGCGGACAAACAGCCGGCATCTCTTTCCGGCGGTCAGAAACAGAAACTGGCGATCGCGGGTGTTCTGGCGATGCAGCCGCAGCTTCTGATATTGGACGAAAGCACATCGATGCTCGATCCGAAATCCAGAGACGAGTTTTTGCAGCTGGTTTCCAGAATGCGTAAGGATAAGGGAATCACCGTTATCCATATTACGCACGATATGCATGAGGCCTATCTGGCAGACCGCGTAATCATCTTGGAAAAAGGAAAGATCCGCTTAAACGGTACGCCGCCGGAGGTTTTTTCGCAGGTGGAAAGGATCCGGGAACTGGGTCTGGAACTTCCGAAGTGGGCGGAACTTCTATGTGAAGTAGCACGGCTCTGCGGAGTCAAGACCGAGCAGAGTGATTTTCTGTCGGAAGAATCCGCGAAAAAGAAGATCCGAGAGATCTTAAAAGATAAGCATCCGGATCCGAAGATGAAAACGGAGAAGAAACCGCGAAAGATTTCCGATCAGGTCATTTTACGCGTTAGCGGTCTTTCTCACAGCTACGACAAAAAGGAAAAGAAAGCGATATCCGATATTGCTTTTGACGTCAGAAAAGGCGAGATCGTCACCATTATCGGACACAGCGGTTCCGGTAAGACCACGCTCCGCTCATCTCCCATCTCAACGGCATCCTTCGTCCATTGGAAGGAAAAGTGGAAGTCTGGAGTGAAGATGAGAAGAAATATATTTCGACCGAAAAGAACAACGAGATTAAAAAGATCAGAAGCCACGTCGGTCTTCTGTTCCAGTATCCGGAGTATCAGCTTTTCGAAGAGACCGTCGAGAAGGATATCAAATTCGGTCCGAGCAAGATGGGCTACGATGACGAGACCTGTGACAGACTGATGCGCGAATCGCTGCCGCTGGTCGGTCTTTCGGAAGACATTTTGAAGAGATCTCCGTTTGAACTTTCCGGCGGACAGAAAAGAAGAGTCGCATTTGCCGGCATCCTGGCGATGAATCCGGATGTGCTCATCCTCGATGAGCCGGCGGCAGGACTTGATCCGGCAGGTCAGAGAGAAATCTTCGGTTACATAGAAACATTAAGAGATCAGGGCAAATCCATCGTTCTGGTCTCCCACGATATGGATGAAGCTGCCAGGATCGCCGACCGCGTACTGGTACTCAAAAAGGGAGAACAGGTATTTTTCGGATCTCCGGAGAAGCTTTTCTCGAAGGAAACAAACTCTTATTCTATGCGCCTCGACAAACCATGTCTGGTGCAGACCATGAGTGATCTGAAGAAGGAATATCCTTACATCAATGACACCGTCTTTGATGTGACCGAAGCGGCGGAATCGCTGGTGTTCGGTGACATGAAGGAGGTGGATGCTCAATGATGAAAGATATTTCCATCGGCCGCTTTGTGCAGGGAGATTCTGTTCTGCATAAGCTTGATCCGCGAATGAAGGTGCTCCTTTTCATCATCTATATGGTCACGCTCTTTCTTGCCGATAAACCGTATACCATGCTTGCCGCTGTTGCCGTGGTCATCTTTATCACGCTTCTTTCCAAGATCAGCACGATCGAAGTATTAAGGTCGGTCCGGCCGATCCTGTTTATCATGATATTCATTTTTATCATCAATGTTCTGACGATAAGGTCCGGAGATACATTATGGTCCTGGTGGGTCATTAAAATCACCTCGGGAGGCCTTGAACGGGCGGTTCTCATGGTGTTGCGCCTTTTGCTTCTGATCATTGCGACGAGTGTTCTTCTTACACTGACCACGACTCCGCTGAAACTTGCAGATGCACTGGAGTCTCTGGGTTCTCCGCTGAAGGTGATCAAAGTGCCGGTCAATGAGATCGCCATGACGATCTCGATTGCCATCCGCTTCATTCCGACGCTCGTGGAGGAAACGGATAAGATCATGAAAGCGCAGTCATCGCGAGGTGCAGAATACGATACGGGAAACGTGTTCCAGCGCGCAAAAGGATATGTTGCCGTACTGGTGCCACTGTTTGTAAGTGCTTTTAAAAGAGCAGAAGAACTGGCGGTGGCCATGGATGCAAGATGCTACCAGGGCGGTGTAGGTAAGACCAAGCTCCACCCGCTCCGCCTAAAGCCCTTCGACTTTCTGTGGTTTTTTATTCTGACGGCGGTGGCTTTTATTCCCGTGGCAGTAGATTTATTGCCAAAATTAATATAAAATATTCGCGCATGGGCGCATTCCCCCGGGGAAAGGGATCCGGGGCGTAAAGATAGAAGAGTTTCAAGATGAGGAGAAGTTGAAATGGCTTATTATGTAGGAATCGATCTCGGCGGCACGAACATTAAGGCCGGCGTAGTAACTGAGAAGGGTAAACTTCTGAACAAGGTCAGCATCAAGACGAATGCGGACCGTCCGATGGAAGAGATCATCACAGACATGGGGAATCTTGCCAAGCAGGCAATTGCCGAAGCGAAGATTTCCGAGTCGGATGTTGAAGCGATCGGGATCGGCTCACCGGGAACACCGGACAACAAGGCCGGTACACTGGTCTATGCGACCAATCTTCCGTTCGTAAATGCACCGATGAGAAAGATCATCCGTTCCGTGATCGATCTTCCGGTATATATCGACAATGATGCAAACTGCGCCGCTATGGCGGAGAGTGTTTCCGGCGCGGCGGCAGATGTTGCTGATTCCGTTACGATCACACTCGGAACGGGTATCGGTGCCGGTGTCATCGTTAACAACCGTATTTTCTCCGGATTTAACCAGGCCGGTTCCGAGTTCGGACACCATGTCATCATGGTCAACGGCCAGCAGTGCTCCTGTGGCCGTAAGGGCTGCTTTGAGGCATACGGCTCTGCATCTGCTCTTGCCCGTATGACGGAGGAGGCGGCAGCGGCAAACCCGACCTCTATCCTCGGCAAACTCATCGAGGAGAACGGCGGCTCTGCAAATGCAAGGATCGCTTTTGACGGTATGAAGGCCGGCGACGAAGTTTCCGCAAATGTAGTAGACACATATATCGACTATCTTTCCGAAGGCCTTGCCAACGCAATCAACACTTTCATGCCGGAAGTACTGCTGATTGGCGGCGGTGTTTGCAACGAAGGTGATTCGCTGATGATCCCGCTTCGTGAGAAGACCCTGAACAAACCGTTCTTCGGCCCGGGCGTCAGAAAAACAGAGATCCGTGTGGCCAAGATGGGGAACGATGCAGGTATCGTTGGTGCTGCCATGATGGGCAAGGCCTGCTTCGACGATAAGATCCGGGGATGATCAGATGAGTGAGGAAGGCAGAACGCCCACGGATATCCGCATCGCTTTGCTGACCGAATATGACGGGACCGGTTTTGTCGGGTTCCAAAGACAGGATAACGGGCGCTCCGTACAACAGACACTGGAAGAAGCAGTGGAAAAAGTGTACGGGCGCTTTTGTCGTATATACGGATGCAGCCGGACGGATTCCGGAGTGCATGCCAGGGGACACGTATCTCATGTGGACGTGCCCTTTTCGATCCCGGAGGAGAAAATCCCGCTGGCATTTAATGCGGTCCTCGATGACGACCTCGTAGTGCTTCTGGCAAAGGAAGTTCCCGAGACGTTCCACGCGCGTTTCAACAGCAAAGGTAAGCGTTACTGCTATCGTGTCAGAAATGCGAAAGTTCCGTCTGCGATCGACCGGAGGACCGAAGCTTTTGTCCCGGGGATCCTGGATGTAGAGGCGATGGACGAGGCGGCGAAAGTCTTTATCGGGACACATGATTTCTCCGCATTTCGCGCACAGGGCGGCCCGGATATCACCCCGATCCGCACTATGAAAGACGTATATGTCAGACGTGCCGAAGGGGATCCCGACCTGATCGAGATCACGGTCATCGGCGAATCCTTCCTTTATAACATGGTCCGCATCATGGCGGGGACCCTCGTATATGTCGCTCAGGGCAAGATGACGAAGGGAGAGATCGAAAAACTTCTCACAGGCGAAGGTGTGAGAAAAGAGGCGGGTAAGACCATGCCTGCGAAGGGCTTAACACTTGAAGAGGTTTTCTACGACGACCTCATGTGGTAGTATCAGAGTGTGACTAAAGAAAAGGAGATCTGAATTATGGCAAATCCAATCGTAACTATTGAAATGGAAAACGGCGGCATCATGAAGCTGGAACTGTATCCGGATGTGGCGCCGATCAGCGTACAGAATTTTATCGATCTGGCGGAGAAAGGTTTCTACGACGGTCTTATCTTCCACAGAGTCATTTCCGGATTCATGATCCAAGGCGGAGACCCGACCGGTACGGGCATGGGCGGCCCGGGACATCACATCAAGGGTGAGTTCAGAGCCAACGGTGTTCCGAACGATCTGTCTCACGAGCGTGGAGTTCTTTCCATGGCGCGTGCAGGAGATCCGAACTCCGCAGGATCACAGTTCTTCATCATGCACGAAGACGGCCCGTTCCTCGACGGCAACTACGCTGCATTCGGAAGGATCATTGAGGGCATCGAAGTCGTTGATGAGATCGCTTCTACTCCGACGGACAGAGGAGACCGTCCGCTCAAAGAGCAGAAGATGAAGAAAGTTACGGTAGAAAAGTGATTTTCCTGCGGTTACTGAGAAGTATCAGTCTTTCTTTTCGAGATTGTCTTCTCCGATGACATAAAGGGGACGGTTCTTGACTTCGATGTAGGTCTTGGCCAGATACTCGCCGATGATGCCGAGGGCCATCAGGATCATGCCGCCCAGGAAGAGCATGAAGGACAGAAGGGAAGGATAACCTGCCGCCTTTTCCCATGTCTGGTAGATGAGCGCATGGATGAAGTAGTAAAGCAAGTAGATGAAGGCGCCCAGCGAAGTGAGGAAGCCGACGATCATGGCAATACGAAGAGGTGCAGTGGTAAACGATACGATACCTTCGATGGCGTAGCGGAAAAGTTTCCAGAAGGACCATTTCGTTTCGCCGGCGACTCGTTCGACATTCTCGTACTCGAGCCACTTGGTACGGAAGCCGACCCAGGCGAAGATACCTTTGCTGAAACGCTGTCTTTCACCGAGGGAAAGGATCGCGTCGACGACCGGTCGCTTCATGACGCGGAAATCTCTGGCGCCATCGACGATCTCGACATCCGTGAATTTGTTGATCAGATGGTAGAAACGGCGGGCAAACCAGCTTCGAATCGGCGGCTCGCCTTTTCTGGAAACGCGGCGCGTCGCGATGATATCGCACTCGTCGTTTTCCAGTGCCCGGAACATTTCGGGAAGAAGCGACGGCGGATCCTGCATGTCGGCGTCCAGAAGACCTACCCAGTCGCCTCTTGCGGCATCAAGGCCTGCATACATCGCAGCTTCTTTTCCGAAGTTTCTGGAAAAAGAGATGTAGTGGACGCGAGAGTCCTTTTCGGCCATGTCCTTTAAGACTGCAAGTGTCTTATCACGGCTGCCGTCGTTGACAAAGATCAGTTCATACTCGTACTGCGAGCACTCGTCCATGACTTTGCAGAGCGCATCATAAAGATACGGCAGGGCTTCTTCTTCGTTATAACAGGGAACCATCAGACTGACAAGCATAACCCACCTCATAAGAATTTGTTCTTATTTCAAGTATACTACATCGGCGGCGCAAAAAGGATAGTTTCTGTCGCTTCCCTTTGGGAAATAGGCATTTTGTGATACGATACGTATGTAATGAGTAAGGAGTCTTCCCATGATCGAAAAGAACTCGCTTGAAACTAAGAACGGAAAAACGAAAACTTGGGATCTTCGCCCGGTGTTTTCGTTTGCCGCCGTCTTTTTTTCACTGATCGTGATCCTGTTCACCGTCGGTGTTTCTCCGTTCGGCGAAAACAGCGTGCTGGTGTCGGACCTGTCCGCACAGTATGCGCCATATCTGGTGACGTTCCGAAACAAGCTTTTGTCCGGAGGATCGTTTACCTACTCTTTTGAGATCGGTATGGGGAAGAACTTCATGGGCATCTTTGCCTATTACCTTTCCAGTCCGCTTAATCTTCTGACACTGCTTTTTCCGGTATCAAGAATCTCGGAAGCGATCGTACTGATCATTCTTTTGAAGCTCTCCTTTGCCGGTGCTTTTATGACGGCATTGATCGACTATAAGTTCAGATCTGCATCGAAGATGAGCATACTGTTCGGCATGATGTATGCGCTTTCTTCTTTTTCCATGTCGTTCATTTTCAACTTTATCTGGCTTGACGGATTTGCCCTTCTTCCGCTTGTGATCCTATTTACCGAGAAATTCAAAGACGATATCCGGCAGGCCTGGAAACTTCTTCTTGTGTTGATCCTGCTGTTTGCTTCAAACTATTATATCGCCTATATGGTCGGTATCTTCACGTTCTTCTACCTGATCGGCATGCTGGAGTACGAAAAGAATGTAAAAAAGGAAGTATCGGCAGGAAAGACGCTTGGTATATTTGTCCTGGTGGCGGTATGCGCGGCCATGGTATGCATGGGTCTTCTGCTCCCTGCAGGGCTGGATACGATCAGGAACTCGGACAGTTCTTCGAATTTCCGCATCACCATGGATCCGGGGTTCCCGCTGGTGAATCTTCTCCCGCAGCTCTTCCTGAATAAGCTCAAGGATATCTCGGAGAATCTGCCGTTTCTTTACTCGAGTCTGGCCGTGACGGAACTGGTAATTCTCTTTTTCTTCAACAGGGGGATCTCCGGGAAAGTGAAGATCCGCGCAGGGATCGGACTCGGGCTGGGGATCCTTTCTTTTATGCTTCCGATGATCGATGCGGCCTGGCAGCTGTTCGATGAGCCGAACTGGTTTTTGCACCGCTATTCTTTCCTCTTTATTTTCGGAACGATACTGATCGCATTCTATTCTTTTTTGCATATCAAGAGTCTGAGAAATAAAGACTACGTGAAGATGCTCGTTGCTTTGTTTTTGCTTCTTAGTCTTTCCGAAGCCTTCGGAGGGATCGAAAAGAAATCGTCGATGTATTTCCAGAATCTCGCGATCATCGGTCTGAACGCACTCTGCCTCTTCGGACTGTCCAAAGAGAAGTGGCCGGATTCGATTTCGAATATTAAAAAACTCGGAAGCGGCATCCTTGTGCCGATCGTGATCGCGGAAATCGTTTTCCTTGCTCCGAAACTTACAATCGGAGCGATATGGAATGATACCCAGAGTGCAGAAGCATTCTCGGCCGAAGTGTCCGATCTGATCGAGCTTACCTCAAAAACTTCCGCAAACTCCGGAACCAGACTGGAACAGCATGGAACACTCGGCGAGAACATCGACTCGCTCAGCCTTTCGTCTTATACGGATTCAAAAGGAATCGGAGCCTTCTGTTCGATGTCGAATAAGTCACTGCATCACTTTTTGAAGCAGCTCGGCTACTGCACGAATTACAACTATTTTTCTGTGGAGCACAGAAATATGAATCTTCTCGCGGATTCTCTCATGGGCATAAACTACATAGTCTCTGCACAAAAAGAGATCCCGGGATTGATTCCGGTCTCCTCGGTCGGGGAATACACGCTTTTTGAAAACCCGTATTCTGCCGACATACTGTTTCTTGCCGAAAAGGGCGCATATGACTTTGACGGATACAAGCTTGAAAAAACAGCGGATTCCGGAGAAGACACAGAGACTTCCGGTGCAAATGAAACTCCGGAGAAAAACTATTTTGCATATCAGGAAGAACTTTTGCGCTCACTTACCGGACTTGATGCAGACGATGTGTTTGATGAAACGCCCCTCACATGGGAAGTCAAAAATGCCATGAAGACAGAAGGCAGCATGATGGAAGGTCCTCTGGAGTACGATAAGGAGAAGGACGGTCGGGATCTTGAAAACGTGGAAGCAGGATATAAGGAGATGACCTATTATCTTCGTTCCAGCGACAAATCGCCGATCATTCTTAAAGCCGCCATGGATGTCAAAACGGAAGGTCCGGTCTATCTTTCGATCCCGTTCCTGATGAGAAGTGCGCCGATCCGTATCTACTGCGAAGGCAAATGCATATACAAAGAGGAATCGGATTCTTACTATTCCGTGATTGCGGATGCAGGAGTACATCATAAGGGGGAACGGATCACCTTTGAGATACGTTGCTATGATGGTGTTTTCGCCTCGTTTGAACCCTATGCCGGGCAGATGGATCTCGAGGCACTTTCCGCGCAGATGACAAGCTTGCACAACAGCTCCCGTATCACGGATCTTGACGTTGAAGACGGACACGTCACCTGCGTGGCGGATGTTCCCGCCGAGCAGGTACTGATCACGACGATCCCGTGCGAAAAGGGCTGGTCGGTGAAAGTAGACGGAAAGAAAGCCGAAATCATCCCCTACCAGAAGGCTTTTATTTCCGTCCCTTTGAGCACCGGTGAACACAAGGTGGAACTGCAATTTGATCCCCCCGGACTGCGAATTGGTGTTATAATCAGTGCACTGGGAGTCTTTGCCGGTGCGGCTCTTATCTTCTGCACAAAGAAGAGCGGAAAGAAACAAAGGAGGGATAAGGCTTGATAGAGAAGAGCACTCTTGAAAAGAAATCGGGGAAAAAAAACGATATCCGCCCCCTCTTGGCTTTTTTCGCGACTATGGTCGCCATGATTGTGGTGTTTGCCATTAATATGATCGTGCCCTTTGGGACGAGAGATGTACTGACATCTGACCTGGGCGCTCAGTACGGGCCGTATCTTATCGGATATAAACAGGCGCTCCTTTCCGGCGAATCCCTTCTTTACAACAGAAGTCTCGGCATCGGATCCAATACGTTGGGTGTGTTCGGATATTATCTTTCCAGCCCGCTGAACCTGATTGCGCTTCTTTTTCCGGCGAACAGGATTCAGGAACTGGTTTCTTGCCTGATCATCATCAAGCTTTCTTTCGCCGGTGCATTTATGACATGGCTTTTGGACAGGAAGTTTAAGTCAGAAGATAAAATGACGATCCTTTTCGGACTGATGTATCCGCTTTGCACATTCTCGATCGTTTATATGTTCAACATTATGTGGCTGGACGGATTTGCGATCCTTCCGCTTTTGATCCTTCTTTCGGAAAAATGCATCGAGGACCGGAAAAAGACATGGCCGGCACTGACGCTTCTGCTTTTTGTCCTTTTCGTTTCGGGCTACTACATAGCTTATATGGTCGGAATCTTCTCTTTCATCTATCTCGTTTCCGTAATGGGATATAAAGGAATGTTCAAAAAAGAACAGGAAAAAGAGAGCATGAAGACTGTCGGGATGTTTATCTTTTCGGCAGTCACGGCGGCCATGATGAGCGCATGCATTTTGCTTCCGGCAGGACTGAACACGCTCGGGAACCCCGATTACTCTGACCATAGTTCCATATTGTCCATGCAGCCTGAGTTTAAACTGATATCTTTAGTTGACCAGTTAGTGGAAAAGAAAGTCGGCAGCCTGTCATCCAACATGCCGTATATTTTCTGTGGTGTGGCGGTGCTTTTCCTTTGCATCCTGCTCTTTTTCAATCCGACGGTCAAACGATCCATGAAGATAGCGGTCGGAACGGCCTTCGGCGTCGGCATCTTCTGCTTCCAGTTCCCGATGTTAAATGCGGCCTGGCATCTGTTTGATGATCCGAACTGGTTTAATTACCGGTATGCATTCCTTTTCTCGTTCATTATGATCCTCGTCGCTTTCTATTCCTACCTGAATATGAAAGGTGCAGAAAAAAAGCACTTCTTTGCCTCTTTTGGCATCATCTTTGCGCTGGCTTCAATTTCACAAAGCTTCGGACAGATGTCCAAGGAAGATAATACATTCTTCGCAACACTCCTCTTTGCGATCCTGATCTGTGTGCTTTTCTACGGTAAGACGCTGGAAAAGTGGCCGGACATCATTTACAACCTAAAGAGGATCGGAACAGGACTTCTTTCGGCCGTCATTCTTGTCGAGATCGTTGCCTTTAATCCGCGCTGCCTGATGCCGGATGTTTTCTCCGGCCTGGAAGATGCACCGGTTTTCTCCGAAATGGTCGACGAGATCGACGATCTTTCCGGAAGGATCGGGGATGCCGACTGGTTCCGTACGGAGCTGCATAATGAATGGCATCATCTGTTCGATGCGAACAATCTGCCTTTTTATACCGGAAAAGAAGGCATGAGTATCTTTGCTTCGATGGCAAATAAAAAGTCCAACCACTTCCTTAAACAGCTTGGCTATTGCTCGAACTATAACTATTTCTCGCTGCAGCACGATAATGTGATCATGCCGGCGGACTCGATCCTCGGAATCCGGTACATTGTTTCAAAGACCCCAAACGTTTCTGAGCTGGAACTTGTCGACACCGAAAACGAATTCTATCTTTACAAGAATGAATACGCTCTTCCTGCCGCACTTGTGGTGCAGGCGGATGCTCCTTCCTTTGACGGGTATGCTCTTGAAAAAGACGATCAGGTCAAGGATTATTTTGCTTTTCAGGAAGACTGGATCTGTTCTCTTTCCGGGGTAGATGCTTCCTCGATCTATGACACCTTTACGGCCGACTGGGTGGTCAGCAACGGTCAGATGACGGATGTTCCCCCGTCTGATGCGGTCGTAAGTACGGACAAGATCAAGAACGAATTGAACTATGAGTCCTGTGATGTCACGGCGGAAGGCTTGAATATCTATCTTAGGAATAATGAAAAAGCACCGATCGTTTTCCGCACCTCTTTCCGGGCGGACCGTGACGGAGCGATCTATTTTGAGATCCCGTTCCTTTGTATCCAGTGCAAGAACGATATCTACGTAAATGACGAAAAACTTGTCGAGACCGATTCCAGTTCTTACTATACCCAAGTGATCGACCTCGGTTCTTTCCGCAAAGGAGACGAGGTCAAAGTCGAGGTCAGATCGGAAGACGATATCTTCGGATCTTTCGACCCGATCTTTGCCTATGTTGATCCGACCGCGATGGCACCGCAAAAAGAAGCGCTTACGTCGGGATTAAGAAATGTTGTTGTCGAAAATGGTCATTATGTGATCGAAACAAAGACGGATGAAGCATCCGGCGTTCTGATCACGGCTCCTTACGAGAAGGGCTGGAAGGCATATGTTGACGGAAAAGAAATGGAGATCATCGCATATCAGGATGCACTGCTTTATATTCCGGTTTCCGCGGGAGAACATATAGTGGAGCTCCGCTTTACGCCGCCGGGATGGAACGTGGGACTTCTGGGCAGCGGACTCGGCGTGTCCGTTTTTGTCGTGGTTTCGTTCCTGATGCTGAAAAAGAAGAAAAGTTCTGAAGCTGCCGTTACGGAGGAAAAAGAAGAAGCTCCCCAAGCGGAAGCCGAAGAACAGACGAATACTTGATCTTGTTTGATGAGGAGGAGAAAAGAAGATGAGTGTTGAAGAATTGTACAAGTTTTGGAGTGAGGATCCGTATTTTGACGAAGCGACACGCGCGGAGCTCCTGGCGATCAAAGACGACAAGAAGGAGATCGAGGAGAGATTCTACAGAGATCTCGAGTTCGGGACCGCAGGACTTCGCGGGATTCTGGGGGCCGGTACGAACCGCATGAATATGTAT